>JAKBAA010000176.1 GCA_021809425.1 Actinomycetes bacterium
TGGGCACCCTCGAGGGCGAGCCCGCCATCAGGTTCGGTCGCCACGGCACCCCGTTCTACGTCCAGGGCCCCTACGACGACCCCCGGCGGGTCCTCCGGACGCTCGACCGGGCGGTGGGCCCCGACGGGTACCACTACCTGCTCGCCGCTCCCGCCTGAGCTTCGAGCCGCTTTCGCAGCCACTCGACCGTCACCAACCGGCGGGCCCCGGCCGGCTCCACGGCTCGGTCGCCGTCACGCTCGTCCCCGCCTTGCAGGCACCAGCGGGGACGAGCTTCCCGCCCGGCCCAGGTGCCGCATGTAGCCACATATGCTACAGCGGCCCGATGGGTGGCTCGATCTCGGTCCGCGACCTGTGAAACACAGTCAGCGAGGTGCTTCGACGGGTCGAGGCCGGCGAGCGGCTGACGGTGGACCGGCGCCCGGTAGCGGAGCTCAGCTGGCGCCACTCCGCCGCCATCGGACCGTGCCGACGGACGACGACCGGCCGGCACGGCTCGCCACGCTCTCGGCCGTGGAGTCGAGGTGGGATCCGTTGCCGGTCGACGCCGAGATGGCACGTCAGTTCGCCCGGATCGCCGCCGCCCTGCGCGCCGGTGGCCGCCGGGTCCCGATCCTCGACGCGCTGGTGGCTGCCACGGCGATCGTCGAGCAGATCCCGGTCGTCACCCAGGACAGCGACTACGAGGCCACCCCCGGCGTCGAGGTGATCAGGGTCTGAGCACTGCCGGCGCCGACATGGGAAGGACGCGCTCGCGAGCCCGTCGGTCGCAGCGATGTCGACGTCGCGTGGCCTGTCGTCGTGCGCACCGTCGAGAAGCTCACGGCCCGCGCGAAGCGCCCGGGCGTCCGAGCGGGCCGGATCTGGCGCCCCGCCGTCCGCCCGGCATTGGCCTGGCGGTCGCGCACAAGCTCGACCCCCTGCTCGCTCGCTGCGCCGCGCACGACACGCCGCTCGGGAACGCCGTCGAGGCCCTCGCCGTGATGGCACGGGCGTTCATGCGCCGCCTCGGGGTGGTCGGCATCTCGCCGTTGCGGGTCATCGCCTTCACGACAGGCGGCCTGCTCCTGGCGCGCGTTCCAAGCGGCTGATCGAGATGCCCGTCACTGGTCGGGCGCGCCCGCGTACCCGGCGCCGGCGCGCGCACCTTGGAACGACACGATGATCACCGGAGGCCCGTTCTCGTACACATCGTGAGCGCCGCTTCCATGCTCATCCTGACCGGCGGCCAGAGTCCAGAGGGATGCGGGGCCGATGTCGAGGGTAGGTCGGTTGTAGAACGTGGGATGCTTGGACCATGGTGGTGATGGAGGGATCCGCACCTGATGGGCGGCGGTACGCCGATACCCGGCCCTACCCTGACCCGCCGGCCAGCCTCGATGACCTCACCGGGCCGACGTCCGGGCGCGTCGACCTACCCGTCACGATCGACTGGGGTCCGAAGCGGGGCTACGACCTGGCTCGGGACGCGGACCGTCGTCTTGTCTACGAGATGGTGCTCCAAGAGGCGGCCGACACGTCCGAGCTCGCCAACTACGTGAACGGTGCCGCGCTCGTGCAGGTCTGGTCGCAGCTCTTCCTCCCGCGCCGGGTACGCCAGTCATGGGAGGGCTTCCCCGAGCTGGCACGCGCCGCGTAGCCGGTGGACGAGCTGCAGGACGAGCTCGTCCGGATCGGGCTCACCAGCTTGGCGGTCTACGGATTCGCGCTTGCCGGCAGGTACGCCCTCCAGGCCCACGGCGCTGTCACGGCTCTCGGAAGATCCGGTGACCGCCGAGCCTTCGCCAGCGCACCGCCCGCCAACTGCGCCCGGCTGCGTCTGTGGCCGTGGTCCACTCCCAGGTCGCCCGTCCGTCGGGGCCGCTGAAGCTCCAGGTCATCTCGAAGATGCCTGGTGCGTTGGCGACCGGCTTCACCCGCAGATTGGCTGGCCACGACGAGGGGTCCTTCGTCTCGACGAACCGATCGGCCGCCGCGTTGAAGGCGCGGACCGATCTGCGGAACTTCTCGCGCTCGTCCTCGGTCAGCCGCTGGTAGTCGGCCTTGAACGGTTCGGTCCGCTCGAACCTCACGAGTCGAGGTCTGCCAGCAGCTCCTCGACGCCGTCGACGGTCGTGACGAGCCCGGCGGAGATGGCGTCGTCTGCCCCGCGTTCCAACTGCTGCCAACGGTCAGTCCAGAACCAGGTTTGGTCAGCTGGCACGGCCAGGTGCGGGCGCAGCACAATCTCGCCTTCTCGCTCGATGACCTCGACCTGCGCTCCGGGCTTGTCCAACCCGAAGTGGCGCCGGATAGCGGTTGGGATCGCGATGAGACCCCGGCTCTGTACGGCCACGAACATACGGTCGTCTCCCACGCATGCAGTATAGCGAACTTACTGCTTTATCGCATTACTGTCGACCATCCTGACTGGTCCCGCAGTCGTTCGCTCCCTACGGCGCCCCGCCCCTCGACGCCCCGATCGAGCTGGCCCAGCACCTCGTCCTCGGAGCGGTCGCCTTCGCCCGCCGGCTCGGGTTCGAGCCGCCCGACGACTACCCGCCGTGCGTCGGCCACC
>JAKBAA010000177.1 GCA_021809425.1 Actinomycetes bacterium
GGGGCGATCCACAGCCACGTCGCCACGCCCACCAGTTGCGGGGAGCCGTCCGGCGGGGCCATCTCGATCGCCGGCGACGCGAAGCCGAGCTGGCGCACCGCCTGCTGGGCCACGACCACCGGGTTCACCTGAACCACCACTGCAGCTGGCGGGGTTGCACCCGAAACCCAGAACGGCGGCATCGGGTTGAGCACCCCGGGGCCGGCACACACCGGGAACACCCACTGGCCGGGCTGGGGTCCGCCGGCACCGAGGCTGGCGGTGACCGACGGGCCGCCCGCCGTGTAGGTGCAGCCGTAGGGCTGGTTCGGGTTGGGCGTTCCCTGGGGCGGGTCGCTCTTCGCCGGCGTCGCCCACGACGAGGTCGCCGGCGGCGTCCAGTAGGTGTGGCCGGCCTGCACCGTGAGCGTGCCGCCCGACGCCTGCGCGTTCGCGTAGTTCGTCTGGCCGTAGCCGTCGCCTGCCCAGGCCGTGCCCTGCACAAAGGCAAGCGAGGCCACGACAGCGACGGGGATCACGAGCCCGCGGCGCACTTTCCCTCCGTCACCGTCTGCTTGGAGAGCTTCCACGTCCCACCCGTCAGAATCAAGGTGGCACGTACTCCGTCGTTCTCGGGCGGCGTGACCGGCGGTACCGGCTTGCCTGACGCGGCGTAGACCAGCTCGGAGGCGCTGTAGGCGCAGTCGAGAACCGTCGCCGAGGTCGCCGACACGGACGCGACCTTGGGGTGCAAGGTCACCGAGCCACGACCGACGATCCCCTGGCGCTGGTCGGCAAACAGGTTCGCTCGGACGCTCTGCAGCTCCGGGTCGACCATGGTCGCCGCCAACGCTGGATCGTTCGGGTCTGCAGTCGACAATGCCTGCACGAATGCGCTCGACGCAGCGCGATAGGCGGCAAGCACCGCCGGCGTTGCCGGGTCGGTGGTCGATGTCGACGACGCCGCCGAGGTCGAGGACACCGACGTCGGCCGAGCGGTCGTCGAGGTCGCCGCCGACCCGCCGCCCCCGCACGCCGCAAGGAGGGCGCCACAGACGACCAGGACCGCGGGAGGCACGACCAGACGACGGCAACGCTTGGCGCCGTCACTGCTCCCTGCTCCCCCTCTTCGTCCGGCCCGGCGTACGGTCATGTGATCGCCTTCACGTGCACTGCATGGTCCTCGACTGGGACGCCGGCGCCACCGCATCGTTCGGGGACGCCCCGAGAACCTGTCGCCGGGGAGGACCTCGGCGACACGGAGACACCGGCCCGCGATCGACGCTAAGCCTCGATGTCGACGCGGCGCCTGCTGGTGTGACTCGTAGTAGTCGGACTACCAGGTAAGCGATAGCCTTTCTCCCATGCGGACCCCGGTGTCCGACCCCTCAGCAGCCCGGCGGGCCGAACTCGCCGCCTTCCTCCGTGCGCGCCGCAGAGACGTCCGCCCCGAGGATGCCGGCATCGACCCGTTGCCGGGCCGGCGCAACACCCCCGGGCTCCGCCGCGAGGAGCTGGCCGTCGCCGCCGGGGTGAGCGTCGCGTGGTATACGTGGCTGGAGCAGGGCCGCCCGGCCGACCCGAGCCCCGACGTAATCGACGCCATCGCCCGGGTTCTTGGCCTCGACCCCGAGTCCCACCGCCACCTCCGGCGCCTCGCGGCCCTCGCCGTCCCCGAGATCGATCCGATGACCACCGGCATCCGCCCCCAGCTCACCCGGCTCCTCGAGATCTTGGAGCCCGCGCCCGCCTGTCTGATCGACCTGCACTTCGACTTCGCCGCATGGAACGGCCCCTTCGCCACGATCTGGCAGCCGGACACCCTCCCTGTCGACAGGTGCAACCTCATGTGGCTCTACTTCGCCAAGGGCACCGCAGCGAGCATGAGCGTCGGATGGGAAGAGCGGGGCCGCCACCTCCTCAATCAGTTCCGCGCTGCCGCCGCCGAGCACCCCGTGGACCCGCGCTTCGCCGAGCTCGTCGAGGCATTGAGGATCGAAAGCGAGCAGTTCACCGCTTGGTGGGCCGACAACCGTGTCGAGAGGGCACTCACCGGCCAGATCGCCATTCGCCGTCCTCCGGCCGGCATCATCCACCTCGACGTCACCGAGCTCACCATCGCGGCCGAACCGGCGCTCACGCTCTGCGTCCAGGTGCCACACCGTGAGTCGGACAACAAGAAGCTGCACCAGCTCGTCGGATCCGGCTGACGGCTGACACGTCGCTCTCGAACGGCTCCCCGACCCCGACCACCGCGGCCGGCACCTCTACCAGCTCACCCAGGCCGCCAAGGACCTCTGGCCTGTCGTCCACTCGCTCCTCTCGGGCGACCGCTACCCTGACGGCAGCTGCCGCGTGTTCCCGCACGCCGACTACGGCACCCGCTCGACGACAGCGGCACCTGTCCGCACTGCAAGATCGCACCCGGACCCGACGACATCCTCGCCAATCCCCTGCGGCGGGAGCATAACGACCCCGCCGCATGCTCGATCCCGTCCCCGAACAACGAGCGGCCGGATAAATTTCACCTCGGATCTCGAAGATGCCGATCGTCGGTTCCGCTTCCTCATCC
>JAKBAA010000090.1 GCA_021809425.1 Actinomycetes bacterium
GGCTGCCGGGAGCGCCAGGACCTCCTTCACCCCGAGGGTGTGATGGCGGGCGTCTGCCGGCGGGAGCAGCCCGGCCTCCTTGGCGAGGAACGAGTTGACCCCGTCGCAGGCCACCACGACCTTGGCGCGCAGGTCGCCGTCGGGCCGGTCGGTGCGCACGCCGACCACCCGCCCGCGCTCGTCCCGGAGCAGGCCGGTGGCAACCGTCGAGGTCACAAGGCGCGCCCCCGCCGCCACCGCCTTGCCGGCGAGCCAGCTGTCGAAGGCGGCCCGGTAGGTCGTCATCCCGTTGTACGGGGGCCGCCCCCAGGCGTCGTTGCGGACGTCCAGCGACACCGCCCGCTCGCCGCTCAGCACCATGGTCGAGCGCCGCACCACCCAGCGCTCGACCGGAACCTCGTCCCGCCAGGCCGGCAGCACCGTGTCGAGCACCCGGGGGTAGACGACGCCCCCGTACACGTTCTTCGCCCCCGGGAACGGCCCGCGCTCGAGGAGGACCACCGAGCGGCCCGCCCGGGCCAGCTCGAGCGCAGCCGACGCGCCCGCCGGGCCGGCCCCGACCACGACGGCGTCGACGGCAGGCGGGCCGGCGGGCGGGGCGACGTCAGGGCTGGGCACGGGTGCGCTCCTGTGCGACGGGGACGCCGAGGCGGCGGGCCAGCTCGTGCAGCAGCCCTCGGGCGTCGGTGACGAGGCCGAGGTCCGCCATGCGGGTCATCGGGCACGACGGGTCGAGGTTGACGCTGACCACCGTGCGCGGGTGGCCGATGCCGCCCACGTGCTGGGCGGCGCCGGACACGCCGAAGGCCAGGTACAGCTCCGGCGCCAGCACGACGCCGGTGGTGCCGATCTGGCGGTCGTGGCCGATCCAGCCGGCGTCCGTCGCCACCCGCGTCGCCCCGAGCGCTGCGCCGAGGGCGCCGGCGACCTCGCCGAGGAGGGCGAACAGCGAGCTGGCCGCGGCGTCTTCGGCACCGGCCACGAGGCCGTAGCCGCCGCCGACCACCCGCGACGCCTCGGCGAGGTCCATCGTGGCGACGTCCGCTTCCCGCTCGGCGACGAGCCGGGCGTCGGGCGCCGCCGGAGCGTCCGCCCCGGACGGGAGATCGGCGAGGCGCGCCGCCACCACCACACCGGGCTCGCCCGCCGTGGCAGGGCCGCCCGGCGCGCCCGGCGCGAGGGTGACGACCGCCGGCCCGTCGGTCTCGACGTCGACGAGGAGCCGGTCGTCGAGCCGGCTCAGCTCGGCCCGCACCCCCGAGCAGGCGGAGGACGACCCGTCCAGGTGGCGCGCCCGGAGGGCGTTGGCGAGCAGCGGGCGGCCGAGCACCGCCGCCAGGCGCGGGGCCAGGTCCCGCCCGTCGGGCGACCCCGGCAGGACCACGAGCGGGATGCCGTCGATCACCGGCGCCAGGCGGGCGGCCAGCTCGCCCGGGCGCAGTCCGGGCCCGGTCTCGGCGAAGAGCCGGTGACGCCCCGAGAGCGCGCCGGCCGCCTCCTGCGCCCCCGAGCCGACGACGAGCACGTGCCCGCCGGCCTCGGCGACCGCCGCCTCGGCGCCGGACGGCAGCCGGCCGCCGCGCGCGTGGACCACCGCCAGCGCCGCCGAGCGCAGGCCGGCCAGCCCGCTCACAGCGCCACCGCAGCGCGGTGCCCCTCGACGACCGCCGCGTGGACCCGCCGGGGGGCCAGGCAGTCCCCGACGCGCACCACGACCCGGCCGCTCGTGCCCCGGTCGCGGAGGGCGCGCCACAGCCCGTCCTCGGGTGCCTGGTGGGTGGCGTGCACGATCCAGTCGCAAGCGAGCGTCGTGGTGGTGCCGGTCGGGTGGTGCAGCAGGTCGAGGCGGAGCTCCTCCCCGTCGACGGCGAGCGCCATCGGCACGAGGTCGGTCCGCTGGCGGATCCCCTTCGCGTGGGCCCGCACGTTCCAGGTCTCGAGGTCGAGGGTGATGCCGAGGTCCTGGCCGACGATCATGCCGTTGGTCGTCACCGTGACCTCGCAGCCGCGGTCGGCGAGCAGCTCGGCCACCGAGGTCGCCTCGTGGAACCCGAGCTCGTCGTGCACCACCACGCGCCCCGACGGGCTGGCCCTTCCCTCGAGGACGTCCCGCACCGCCACCACCCGGTCGTTCCCGCCGGCCCAGGGCGGCGGCAGCGGGCGGGCACCGGTGGCGAGCACGACCACGTCGAAGCCGCCCCCGGCGAGCTCCTCGACGGTGGCCTCCACCCCGAGGCGCACGTCGACCACCAGCTCGTGCACCCGCGCCACGAGATTGCGGGTCACGTCGAGCAGCTCGGCCCGGCTCGGCACGCTGGCGGCGCCCGGCACCTGGCCGCCGAGGCGCCGGTCGCGCTCGAACAGGGTGACGACGTGTCCCCGCTCGGCGGCGGTCACCGCCGCCTGCAGGCCACCCGGCCCCCCGCCGACCACGGCGACCCGGCGGCCGGGGCGGCCGACGGGCGGGAGCGGCTGGGCCTCGCGGCCGGTGCGCGGGTTCTCGATGCAGCCGAGCCACCGGTTGAGCCCCATGCGCCCGACGCACTCCTGGTTGCACGACAGGCACGTCCGGATGGTGGTCGCCCGGCCCGCCCGCGCCTTTCCGGCGAAGTCCGGGTCGGCGATCTGTCCCCGGACCACGCCGACCAGGTCGCAATGCCCGTCGGCGAGCGCCCGGTCGGCCTGCAGCGGGTCCTTGAACCGTCCGACCCCGACGACCGGCAGCGAGATGGCCGCCCGGATGGCGCTCGGGATGTAGAGGGCGTAGCCAGGTGGCACCTGCATGCTCGCCTCGATCATGAACAGCGTCGCCGTGGCGACCCCGATCGAGGTGTTGACGTAGTCGACCGCACCGCTCGCCTCGACGAGGCGGGCGACCGCCACCGCCTCGTCGATGGTCGTGCCGCCCTCGATGAGCTCGTCGCCGCACAGGCGCACGCCGAGGGCGCGCTCGGGCCCGATCGCCGCGCGGACGGCCGCCACGAGCTCGAGGAGCAGCCGGGCGCGCCGCTCGAGGGTTCCGCCGTAGGCGTCGCCCCGGTGGTTCGTCGCCGGCGACAGGAAGCCACGGACGATCGAGGAGTGCGAGCACTGCAGCTCGACCCCGTCGAAGCCACCCTCGGCGCAGTGGCGGGCGACCCGGGCGTACCCCTCGACGATCTCGGCGATCTCGGCAGCGTCGACCGCCTTCGGCACCTCGCGGAACAGCGGGTCCGCCACCGGGCTCGGTGCCCACACCGGCAGGCGCGAGTACATCCCCGACGCCTGGCCGCCGTTGTGGTTGAGCTGGGCGAAGATCGGCACCCCCTCGGCGTGCACCGCCTCGGTGATGCGCCGGTACCCCTCGACCACCGCCGGGTCGAAGCCGTGGATGAGCTTCTCGTACGGCCAGTCGGTCGGGTGGGTGGAGTGCTCCTCGGTGATGACGAGCCCGGCGCCTCCCCGGGCGCGGGCGGCGTAGTAGGCCGCGTGCTGGGCGCTCGGGCGGCCGTCCTCGGCGTAGTTGGTGAGGTGCGCCGAGAACACGATCCGGTTCTGCACCGTCACCGGACCGAGCCGGAGCGGCTGGAACAGGTACCGGTACCGCCCGCCGGCGCTCATCGGGCCGCTGCCGCCGCGCGTGGCGGGTCGCCGGGCGCCGTGGTGCCGGCGGCCTCCGGGCCGTGGTGGCCGGGGCCGACCCCCTCGAGCTCGAGCGCCCGGCGCCGGCCCTCGAGCACGGCCTCGAGCACGGTGCGCGGCGCCACCGCATCGCCGGCGAGCGACACCCCGGCCCGCGCCAGCCGGTCGGCAGGGAGCCGGTGGCCGCAGTCGACGACGACGGCGCACGACGACGACCGGCGCTCGCCCGTCCACACGTCCTCGAGGACGAGCTCCCCGTCGGCGGCGCCGACCACGCGGCAGCGCAGCTCCCGGCGCACGCCGGCCTGCTGCAGGCGCACGTTGGCCCCGGAGAGGTCGCCGCTTCGCGACAGCCCGTTGCCGACCACCTGGTCCTGGGTGACGACGGCGACCGATCGCCCGGCGGCGGCGAGCCACTCGGCGACGGCGACCCCGATCGGGCCACCGACCGGGTCGTCGACGACGACCGGGCCCGGCGGCAGGTCGCCGGGCGTCCCGGCCAGCGCCTCGAGCGCGTCGAGGACGACCGGCGCCCGCCCCGGGTCGCCCGGGCGGCGCAGCCCGCGCTCGAGCAGCCGCTCCGGCGACGGGCGGCTGCCGGTGGCGAGCACCACGGCCACGCCGTCGGCCATCGCCGACGCGACGGTGCCGGCATCTGCCGCCACGCCGGTCGACACCGTCACCCCGAGCCGGGCGCACTCGTCGGCGAGCCAGCCGGCGAGCCGGGCGAGCCGGTCGCGGCCCGACCCGACGGCGGCGCCGGCGAGGGCGCCGCCGAGCCGGTCGGTCGCCTCGACGAGCCGGACGTCGTGCCCCCGGGCGGCCGCCACCCGGGCGCACTCGAGGCCGGCGGGCCCTCCGCCGACGACGAGCACCCGCCGTCGCGCCGACGCCGTCCCGGCGACCGGCGCGTCGGTCGCCTCGTGACCGCTCGACGGCTCGCCGATGCAGCTGACGATCGGGTTGCGGGCGTCGCGCACGGCGCACGCCTGGTTGCACAGCACGCACGGCCGGACCTGCCCGGGGTTGCCCGCCCGGACCTTGGCGACGAGGTCGGCGTCGGCGATCTCGGCGCGGGTCATCTCGACGAGGTCGGCCACCCCCTCCTCGAGCGCCGCCTCGGCCGTCGCCACCTCGACGACGCTCCCCTGCAGCACGACGGCCGCCCGGCCGGCGACCACCTCGCGCACCCGCCGGGTCAGCTCCCGGTTGAACCCCTCCCCGGCGTGCGCCCGCGGGCGGTAGGCGTCCGTCGAGTACGGCCCGCCGCGCACGACGACGAGCAGGTCGATGAGACCCGCCAACGCGTCCACCTGCTGCTCGGCCTGCTCGGGCGTCACGCCCGCCCACGGCGCCAGCTCGTCGCACGACAGCCGGAGGGCGACGATGCCGTCAGGGCCGACGCCACGCCGGACCGCCGCCAGCACGGCGCTCGTGAGGGCCAGCCGGTCCGCCCCGTAGCCGTCGCCGCGGTGGTTGGTGAGCCCGGAGTGGAACTGGCGCAGCAGCGAGCGCGGCCCGGCGTCCACCTCGACGCCGGCGAGGCCGGCCGACGCCGCCAGCGCGGCCGCCTCGGCGAAGCCGCCGACGACCGCCTCGATCTCCTCTCGCTCCATCTCGGCCGGCAGCTCGCGGCTGGCGGCGTCGGCCACCCGGGACGGCGCCCAGAGGGCCGCCTGGGAGTAGGCGGACGAACCCTGCCCGCCCGCATGACCGAGGCCGGCGAGCACGAGCGTCCCGTGCGGGGCGCACGCCTCGGCGACCGCACGCCAGCCGACGCCGCACGCGCCGGCGAGCGGCGCCCGCTCGTAGGGCCAGTCGGACGGGTGCACCGAAGCCGTCTCGAGGACCACCACCCCGGCCCCGCCGGCGGCGCGCTGCCGGTAGTAGGCGACGTGGCGGTCCGACAGGGCGCGGCCACGCCCGAGGTTGGTCTCGTGCGGGCCGAAGACGACCCGCGACGGGCTCGTGCGCGACCCGACGGCGACCGGGTCGGCGAGGCGGGGCACGGCCTAGCGGTCGGGGACGGCGGCGAGCCCGGCGAGCGGGCTCGTGGCGCACGCCCGGTCCGGGGCCTGCACCGGGGTGCCGGTCGTGCCCAGACCGGCCGGACGGCGGCGGCGCGAGTGGTCGACCGACGGCATCGGGAGGGCCACCGACCCCCGGGCGGCGAGCGCCCGCTCGCCGTGACCGACCACGCACTCCGGATCGGGTCCGTCGAGGGGCAGCCCGGTGAAGAACTTGGCCGCCATGCAGCCACCCCGGCAGGCGTCGAAGTGGCCGCAGGCGCTGCACGCCCCGCCGTCGGTGCGCACCCGGAGCGAGGCGAACAGCGGCGAGCCCCGCCAGACCTCGGCGAAGCCGCCCTCGCCGAGGACGTTGCCCGCCCTGAAGGCGTCGTGGATGGCGAACGGGCAGGCGTAGACGTCGCCCACCGGGTCGATCAGGCAGACGACCCGCCCGGCACCGCACAGGTTCAGCCCGGGCAGGGCGTCGCCGAGCCCGGCGAGGTGGAAGAAGGAGTCACCCGTGAGGACGTCCTCGCCGTGGGCGACCAGCCAGGCGTACAGCTGGCGCTGCTGCTCCGCCGTCACGTGCAGCCGGTCCCACACGTCGACCCCGCGCCCGGACGGCCGTAGCCGGGTGAGGCGAAGGGTCGCCGAGAACCGGTCGGCGATCGCCTTGAAGGCGTCCAGCTGGTCGACGTTCTCCCGGGTGACGACCACGGAGATCTTGAACCCGGTCATGCCCGCCTCGGCGAGCAGCGCCATCGCCGACAGCGCCGTGGCGTAGGAGCCCCGGCCGCGCACGGCGTCGTTCACCGCAGCCGTCGCACCGTCGAGGGAGATCTGCACGTCGACGTAGTCGCTCGCCGCCAGCAGCCCGGCCCGCTCCGGCGTGAGCCGGGAGCCGTTCGTCGAGAACTTGACCCCGACGTGGTGCGCCGTGGCGTAGTCGACGAGATCCCAGAAGTCGCGCCGCACGGTCGGCTCGCCGCCGCCGATGTTGACGTAGAACACCTGCATCGCCTCGAGCTCGTCGATGACCGCCCGGCACTGCTCGGTGGTCAGCTCGCGCGGGTCGCGCCGTCCCGAGCTCGACAGGCAGTGCACGCACGCCAGGTTGCAGGCGTAGGTCAGCTCCCAGGTCAGGCAGATGGGCGCGTCGAGGCCCAGCTCGAACCGGTCCTGCAACCGCCCGACCGATGCCGTCGCCGAGCCGGCCCCGGCGAGGGCCGTCACGACGCCCTCACGAGCATCCCCGAGGCGGCGAGCGCCCCGAGGGCCGTGGCGTACCGATCGAGCTCGCCCGGCGCCACGCCGGCCGCGACGCAGGCGGCGCGCCCGCTCGGGGCGCTGGCCAGCTGCTCCACGACGGACACGAGCGCCCGGCTCTTCAGGAAGCTCAGCCGGCGGTTGCCGAAGTGGTAGGCCAGCGCGCCGAACGGCTCGGGGCGCAGGGCGACCGACGGGTGCAGCGCCCACCGGCCGTCCAGGTCGAAGGCCGCCGCGGCGGCGTCGTCCGGCATCAGTAGACGCCGCACATCCCGTCGATCGACACGTCCTCGACGAGCAGGTCCTCCTCGACGAGCACGGCGTCGGCCGCCTCCTCGTCCGCTCCAACCGCCGTCGCCTCGGTGACCGGTGCCATCTCGCTCCCCTTCTTCACGCAGGGCACCGCACCTGACGCCGGCCGGTCGGCCACGCCCGAGATACGGCACCGAGTGTCGGATTGGTGCCCGGCAGCCTACCGACGCGCCGGCGACAGGGGCAAGATGGGCAGGTGCAGCCCCCGGCGGACCAGCTGGCAGCACCGGCCACCACCGCGCGTGGGGCCGTCCCGCCCGTGACGCCTCCCCCGGCCCTCGCCCCCGCCCCACCGGTGCCCGGGGCCGGCGGCGGTCGAGCCGGTGCGCCCGGCGGCGGGCCCGGCGGCGGCCCTGGCGGCGACCCCGGCGGCGGGCATGCCGGCGAGCGGCTGAGCCCCGGGCGGCGCCAGCGCACGACGCGCCAGGCGATCGAGGCGTCGGCGCTCGCCCTGTTCGTGGCGAACGGCTACGAGGAGACGACGGTCGACGACATCGCGGCGGCGGCACGGATCGGGCGGCGGACCTTCTTCCGGTACTTCGCCTCGAAGAACGACGTCGCCTGGGGCGAGTTCGACGCCGAGCTCGCCCGGCTCCGTGACGAGCTGGCCTCGACGCCCACCGGGATGGATCTGGCCGAGGCGATCAAGGTGGCGGTCGTCCGTGCCAACTGCTACGGGCCGGACGACCTGCCGAGGTTGCGCCAGCGCCTCCGCCTGCTGGTCCGGGTGCCGGCGCTGCAGGCGCACGCCATGCTCCGCTACGCCGCCTGGCAACGGGTCGTGGCCGAGTTCGCCGGCCAGCGGCTCGGCCTGCCGGCGGACGGGCTCGTCCCCCAGGCGATCGCCCGCGCCGCCCTCGGCGTCGCGCAGGCGGCGTACGGCATCTGGGTCGACCAGGCGGAGACGGCGCTCGGCGCCTGCCTCGAGGAAGCCCTCGGGCTGCTCGCCACCGGGCTCCGGCCGATGCCCGACCGGTGAGCGAGCCGGCCGGGCACCCCCCGCCCGACGCCGGCGTGCCGGCGGACTTCCACCTTGCGGCCGCCGCCGGGCTGACGCGCACTCCGGGCGCGCTCGTCGGGGGCGAGCCGTTCGCCGTCTGGCGGGTCGACCCGGACGACGAGACCGGCCTCGACACGCTCCTCGCCGGGGCTCCCGTCGGGCCCTGGCGCCACCTCGCGCGAGCGCTCGTGGCCCGCAACCTGGCCCAGCCGGTGCCACCCGCCACGGCCGCGGGGCCCGGGGTGGCCGGGGAGGCCGGCCCACCCGGGTCGGCGCGGGCCCCACGGGGAGCCGGGGCGCAGGTCGCGGTGGTCGTGCCGGTGCGCAACCGGGCTGCTGCCCTCGAGCGCCTGCTGCCGGCGCTTCGCGAGACGACCGGCGCGGCGCTCGACGAGCTGGTCGTCGTCGACGACGCCTCGGACGACGCCGGTGCCACCCCCGCCGCCGCCTTGCGCTGCGGCGCCCGCCTCGTCACCCGGGGACACCGGGGTGGCCCGGGGGCCGCCCGCAACAGCGGCCTGGCGGCAACCGGGGCCCCGCTCGTCGCCTTCGTCGACTCCGACTGCCTGCCCCGGCCGGGCTGGCTCGAGCCGCTCCTCGCCCATCTCGCCGACCCGCTGGTCGGGATCGTGGCGCCGCGCGTGGTGGCGCTCGACCTGCGCCCGGACGGGCGGGTGGCCCGCTACGAGGCGGTCCGGTCACCGCTCGATCGCGGGGGGCAGCCGCGGCGCGTCGTCCCCGGCGGTGCCGTCCCGTTCGTCCCGGGCGCCGCCCTCCTCGCCCGGCGGGAGGCGCTCGGCGAGGGGTTCGACCCGTCGCTGCCGGGAGGGGAGGACGTCGACCTCGTCTGGCGGTGCACCGGGGCGGGCTGGCACGTCCGCTACGAGCCGGGCGGCGAGGTGGCCCACGACCACCGACCGGGCCTCGGCGGGCTCGTCGGCCGCCGCCTCGCCTACGGTCGCGCCGCCCCCGCCCTCGCCCGGCGCCACCCCGGCGCGGCGCCGCCGGTCACCGTGTCGCCGTGGACACTCGCCGCCTACCTCGCCGTGGCCGCCGGCCAGCCGGCGGTCGCCGGCGGCGTCATCGCCGCCGCCACCGCCCTCGCCGCCCGCCGCGTCCGTGGCACCCTTCCCGACCCCCTCCGCTCCGGTGCACGCCTCGCGGCGCTCGGCTCGGTCGCCTCGTGGCAGGCGGTCGCCGACACCGCCGTCCGGGCCGCACTGCCGCTCAGCCTGTCCGCCGCGATCGCGCTGCCCCGGTTGCGCCCGGCCCTCGCCGTCGCCGCCGTCGCCCCGCCGCTCGCCGAGTGGCACGCCCGCCGGCCCTCCCTCGGCCCGCTCGCCTGGACGGCGCTGCGCCTCGCCGACGATGCCAGCTACGGGATCGGCGCCTGGTACGGGGCGCTGCGCGACGGTCGGCCCGACCTGCTCGTCCGCCCGATGCCGTGGCGGCTCGCCGTGCTCCCGCTGCGACCCGTGCCGGCGGCGGCACCCTGAGGGGGCTGCGGGGGCGGTGGGGGCGGCAGGCGGGCTAGCGGTCGCCCCCCTCGTCGCGGAGCCACGCGGACAGCTGGGAGGCGAGCCGCTGGACGCCGCCGGCCACCCGCTCGGCGATCTCGACGAAGCGGCGCCGGTAGTGCTCGGTCGCCTCCTTCAGGTGCTCGCTCGGCGGCGGCTCCTGACCGCGCCGGAGGTAGCTGCCGGAGCGGATCCGGTCGAACTCCCCCTCCTGCACCCATCGCATCAGCTCGCTCACACGGCGCACCGCGAACGGGTGCGTCTGCTGGATCTCGGTGAGGAACCTGCCCGGACGCGCCAACAGGTCCTCGGTGTCCTGGTACTCGCCCGCCTGCTGCAAGAAGGCGTCGAGGTCCAGCCCCTTCACCCCGCCGCCGGCCATCTCGAGGAGCAACCGGCAGGTGACGAGCGGGTCGCCAGTCACGAGGGTGGCGGCACGGTCCCCGGACAGCTCGGCGCAGCGGTACCACTCGAGCAGGATGAGCAGCACGGCCTGGAGCGGCAGCCGGCCCATCGGCGACAGCCCGCCCGCCACGAGGCGCTGCAGGATGAGCATCACCGTGGCGTAGTGGACGTGGTCCGACAGCACGTGCCCGGCCTCGTGGCCGAGCACGGCGGTCAGCTCGTCCGGGCCGAGCCCGTTGACGAGCGCCGAGTTGACGATCACGACCGGCTGCGCCGAGCCGACGGTCATGGCGTTCATGTCCGCCAGCTGGCGCACGTACAGGGCTGGGCGCGACCCGAGGTCGAGGGCGCCGAGCGCCCGGAGGTGCCGCTCGTACAGCTCCGGCAGCTGCCGCTCGCCGACCCGCACGGCGTTCGCCAGCAGCAGCTGTTGGAACGCCCGCTCGAAGCGGAGCTCGCTTAGCTTCTTGAGCACGCGGTCGAGCAGCGGGATCGAGCCGAGCGCGGCCGTGGCCGCCCGGTCCGCCGGATGCTCGTACGCCTTCGGACTGATCGCCGGGTAGCTCGTCGCCGGCCGCAGGGCTCGGGGCACGGGCCCGATCGTAGCGAGCCGCCCGGTCAGAACCGGCGCGCGGCGACCCCGGCGCCGGCCTCGGACAGCTGGGCCTCGAGGTCGTCGAGCCGCAGCAGCCCCGCCTGGGCGCCGAGCTGGTGGGACACGCTCATGAAGTTGACCGTCGGCCAGGCAAGCGCCACCGGGAGCGCCAGCCCGTGCACCAGCCCGGCCACGACCGTGGCGGCGAAGGTGTCGTCGGCGCCGGTACGGTCGAGGGGGGCCGAGGTGTCCGGGAACGGCTCGACGACGAACCGGTCGGTCCCGTCGCCCGCCACCGCCCCTCCCCGGCCGTCGGCGACGACGACGGTGCGCGGCCCCAGCCCGAGCAGCGGCTCGAGGAGCGATGCCGGGTCCGACGTCACGCCCCCCGCGAGCACCCGGGCGCCGCTTGCCGGGCACACGAGCACCTCGGCCCGCCGGTACAGGCGCTGGAGACGCTCGCTGCCGGCCTCCAGCTGGTAGCGCCCCGGGTACAGCGCCAGGCGCACCTCGGGAACGGCATCGAGCCATTCGGCGATGGCGTCCTGGTACTCGAGCGCGTCCGGCCCGAGCGAGGTGAGGAAGATCCACGACGGCACCTCGCTCGGGCGCAGGTGCGGCCAGTGGTAGTCGAACGCCTCGTGACGCACCAGGATGGTCCGTTCTCCGTGGAATGACAGCACAAAGTTGCGGTTGGTGTGCACCTGCTCATCCACCCGGACGAGATGGGTGTCCACGTGCTCGGCGCGCAGCGCCGACAGCAGGTCCAGGCCGACGGCGTCGTGCGCGACGAAGGTGGCGAGGCCGACCCGCAGCCCGAGGCGGGCGAGCGCCAGGGCGCCGTTCGCGGCGCTCCCTCCCGCCGCCACGGTCGTCCCCCGCTCGTAGGGCACCTTGCCGCCGAGTGGAAGCTCCAGGTAGGCGCCATCCTCGCCGTCCCGCCGGCGGGCCGACCCCTCCGGGAGCCGGATGAACTCGTCGGTCGACACGTCGCCGACGCAGAGCACGTCGTAGCGCTGGGCCGTCGTCACGAACGCCATCGTCTGCCACCTCGCTTTGCACCCGACCGGCAGCGGCCGCCGGCGGCCCGGGCGGAGGCCGCCACCGTCAACCTACGGCGCGCCCCCGCCTCGCCACAGGGGCGTTCGGACCATCTCGCCGCCGCCTCCCGTACCGGCAACGTCGCGGGTGCGTCCGCCCGGTGAGGTGCCGTCCGCAGCCGTCCCGGCAGTGCCAGCGGGGTCGGGGCCAGCGGGGTCGGGGCCAGCGGGGTCGGCAGTGGCGGCGGGGTCGGGGTCGGCAGAGACGGGGACGCGGGGCCCCGGCCCGACGGGTCAGGCCAACCGGTCGGGCGCAAGCCCCCAGGCGACCGTCAGGTGCTCCCCCGGAGCCAGCACGGCCAGGCCCTCGCCGCTGCGGAGGGCGTTCGGCGGGCACGTCATCGGCTCGACGGCGAGCGCCCGGCGACGCTCGCCCGCCCCGAGCGTGTCGCCGGTGAACACCATGATCCAGCCGAAGCGCCCGTCCGCCCACAAGGTGACGGCGTCGCCCGGACCACCGGACGGCACGAACCGGACGCGCCAACGGCCGTCGGGGTCGAGACGGAGGTCGGTGACGCAGTCGTCCAGGCGGCGCTCCCCGAGCGGCGCAGCCGACGCCGAGCAGAGCTCGGCCAACACCCCCTCCCCGATGGGGGCGCTCGACCGGGGCAGCTTGCGCTCGTCGAGCAGCACGTGCCGGCGCGCCGGAAGCTGCACGAGCGACCTGTCGAGTGTCCCGGCACCAGCATGCAAGTAGGAGTGGAACCCGAGACCGAACGGGGCATGGCGCTCGCCGACGTTCTCGGCGGTGGTCCGCACGACGAGGCCGCCGGGGAGGAGCTCGTACTGGCAGGTCAGTGCCACGCTGTACGGGTAGCCGGGCTGCGCATGGATAACGCACTGTGCATGCAGCGAGGTAGCATCACGTTGCTCGACCTGCCAGCCGATCCACCGGACGAGACCGTGGATGGCGTTGCGCAGCTCCGGCTCGTCGAGCGCGGCGCTCGCGACGACGCCATCGCGCTCGAACGTGCCGTCTTCGAGCCGGTTGGGCCACGGTGCAAGCACCTGGCCCCGCCCTCCCGTCGAG
>JAKBAA010000178.1 GCA_021809425.1 Actinomycetes bacterium
CGTCAGCGGGTCGAGCCGTCGCCCGGCAGCCGGCGCCCGCTGCCGCGCCCGACCGCCGGGGCGCGGGCGCCGGGCAGCGAGCGGTACCGGCGAAGTGCCACGAGGCACCAGACCGCCTCGACGGCGCCGAACGGCCAGGCGCCGGAGAGGAAGCCGTAGCTCGACGACAGGGCACAGCCGACGGCGAAGGCGAGGACGTACCCCCGGCCTCGCCGCTCGAGGGCGTAGGCGGCCATCATGAGCACGAGCACCACGACGCCGTAGATCGTGACGGGCCTCATCGGCGCGGGCTCGTCCGGGTGGCTGGCGGCACGACGTCCAGTCTCCTCCCCGCCTGGCGCCGGCGCCGCGCCGGGTACGATGCCTATATGAACAGTTGTTCAGATACGGTCTCGGAGCAGCAGGAGCCGGGGAGGGCCCCCGGAGGGGTGCCCGACGAGCGGGAGGTCGCCGACCTCGCCGACGTGTTCGGCCTGCTGTCCGATCCGGGGCGGCTGCGGCTGATGGTGGTGCTGCTCGACGGCGAGCGGCGCGTCGCCGACCTGGCGGCGGCGGCCGGGCTGAGCGAGTCGGCGACGAGCCACGCCTTGCGCATCCTGCGGGCCCACCGGGTGGTCTCGGTCCGCCGGGCGGGGCGGATGGCGTACTACGCGCTCGCCGACGCCCACGTCCGGCTGCTGCTGGACGTCGCCCTGGCCCACGTGGCCCACAGCGAGATGATCCACGACCATCCGGACGGCCGCGTTGGTTGACGGTGGGGCGGGGGCGCCGGGAGCGGGTGGGCGCCGAGCGGGGGCGCCGCGATCGGGAGCGGGTGGGCCGGCCAGCCCCAGCCCCAGCCCCAGCCACAGCCACAGCCACAGCCACGCCGGGGCAGACGGGGCGGACGTCCGGGCGCTCGGCGTGGCAGCGGGGCTCATCGGGGCGTTCCTGGTCGGGGAGGTGGTGGCTGCCGTCCTGTCCGGGTCGCTGGCGCTGTTTGCGGACGCCGGGCACCTGGTGGCGGACGTCGGGGCGCTCGTGGCGAGCATCTGGGCGGCCCGCCTGGCCGCCCGACCGCCGGGCGGGGTGTGGACGTTCGGGCTGAAGCGGGCCGAGATCCTGTCGGCAGCGGGCAACGGGGTGACCCTGGCGGCGGTGGCGGTGGTGATCACGATCGAGGCGATCGTCCGGCTGGTGCACCCGCCGCGGGTCGACGGCGGGGTGGTGCTGGTGGTGGCGCTGGTGGGCGCCGCCGTCAACGTGGTGGCGACCGCCGTGCTGGCCCGGTCGAGCCGGACGAGCCTGAACGTGCGGGGGGCGTTCGTGCACCTGCTGACCGACCTGTACGGGTTCCTCGGCACGGCAGGGGCCGGGCTGGTCATCGTGCTGTCGGGGTGGGCCCGGGCGGATGCCGTGGCGTCGCTGGTGGTGGCCGGGCTGATGGTGCGGGCGGCGTGGGGCCTGGTGCGCGACGCCGGGAGGATCCTGTTGCAGGGGGCGCCCGAGGAGGTGTCGCTCACCGAGGTGCGGGCCCACCTGAGCGAGGTGGAGCACGTGCTCGAGGTGCACGACCTGCACGCGTGGACGCTGACGTCCAACCTGGCGACCCTGTCGGCGCACGTGGTGGTGGAGGACCACTGCTTCGCCTCGGGGCACGCCCCGCAGATCCTGGACCGGCTGCAGGCGTGCCTCGGCGAGTGCTTCGACGTGGAGCACGCCACGTTCCAGCTGGAGCCGGCGAGCCACGCCGTGCACGAGCACGGCCGGCACGCCTGAGGCGGGACCGACCGGGCGGCAGGGGATGCGGGACGAGGGACCGACCGGGCGGCAGGGACGGGGGACCGACCGGGCGGCAAGGGATGCGGGACGGGGGACCGACCGGGCGGCAAGGGATGCGGGACGGGGGGCGCCGTCGGCGACACTGGAGCGGTGATCGAGCGCTTCGAGCAGTTGCGGACGGGAAGGCTGTTGCTGGAGCCGATGTCGGATGCGGTCGCCAGCGGCATCGCCAGGGGGGACCTGTCCGGGCTGGCAACGGCCGAGGGTTGGCCGCAGTCGGGCACCAAGAACGGGGTGGCGCTGGCGCTCGAGCGCGGTCAGCCGCCGGGGTGGCTGGTGCGCCATGCCGGCCGGGTGATCGGCGACTGCGGGATCCACGCCCCGGTGGACGCGGCGGGGTGCGTGGAGATCGGGTACGGGCTGGCGGCCGGCTACCACGGGCAGGGGCTGGGGACGGAGATGGTGGCGGCGATGAGCGACTGGCTGCTCTCCCGGGCCGACGTGTCGACGGTGCGGGCGAGGACGCTGCCGTCCAACGTGGCGAGCGGGCGGGTGCTCGAGAAGGCGGGGTTCGTCCAGGTGGCGTCGTCGGACGAGCTGCGGGTGTACGAGCGGAAGGCGTGAGCCGGCACCGGCACCGCCCGGGCGGGTCGGGCGCAGGGGGTCGGGTGCGGGCCGGGCTGGCCGCCGGCGTGGTGCTGCTGGTGGCCGGCCCGGCGCACTGGGCGGCGGCGGCGGGGGCGGCAGCCCGGGGTGCGGCGGGGGCGGCAGC
>JAKBAA010000179.1 GCA_021809425.1 Actinomycetes bacterium
CCCCGACGGCCGCCCCAGCCACCTACCTCGTCCGGCGCGGCGACACCCTGTGGGGCATCGCCGAGCGGGAGCTGGGCGACCCGTTGCGCTGGTCGGAGATCTTCCAGCTCAACGAGGATCGAGCCCAGCCCGGCGGGGTCACGCTCACCGACCCGCACTGGATCGACCCCGGCTGGACCCTCCTCCTGCCTGCGACGATCACACCCGAGCCAAGTCCCTCGGGATCGGTCGCCCGCCCGGCACCGTCGCCCACCACGTTGCCTGTGCCGACCACCGTCCCCCCGTCGACATCGCCGCCGGCGACTACGCCGGCGAGCACCGGGGCTCCGGCGACCACGACGCCGACCGAGCCGTCAACGACGACGGCCCCCCACCGCGTCGACACGGCGCCCGTCGATCGCAGCGGGGAGCCGGTGCGACTGCCGTCAGGCTCGGTCGTCGCCGGCTCGTTCGCCGCCGGGGTGGCCGCCACGATCGCCATCGGCCGGCTCCGGCGCCGCCACGCCTACCGCTACCGGCCACCCAAGCCCGGCCGCACCCTCGCCACCGAGCCGGCCCGCCCGACGATCCACCACCTGCGCCAAGCGGCCACGGCGACCGCGCCGTTCGACGGGTCGCGTCCGGTCCCGGCCATGCCGGTCGGCGAGGAGGAGCGGATCGCGGAGCCGGGCCGCCTCGACGTGGCGTCGCGCGGCGACGAGGTCGTGACCATCGAGCTCGCCGACCTCTCCGGCGTCGCCCTCGACGGCCCGGGTGTCGACGACATCGCCCGCGCCCTGGTGGCCGCGCTCTTGGTGCGGGCCGAACCGGGCGCGGCCGAGGTGCTCCTCACCGACGACCTCGCCGGGCGGCTGCTGCCCGGCCTCGCCCCGGACCGCGCCGTCCGTCGGGTGGCGACCACCGACCAGGCCGCCCGGGCCGTCGAGTCCGAACGTGTCGCCCGCAGCCGGCGCTTCGACGCCGCCGGGGCGGCCGACGCCGCCCAGTTCCGGGCCGAGAACCCCGAGAACCCGCTGCCGTTGCTGCTCGTGCTCCTCGACGCGCTGCCCGCCGAGTCACTCGGCCGGTGGGCCGCACTCGTCGCCGGCGCTCCCCGCCTCGCGATCGCCGTGATCTTCCTCGCGCCGTCGCCGATCGCCACCGGACAGCTGCGCGTCGACGCGGGCCGCCGGGTGCTCGACGCCACGCCGGTCGACCGAGTCGGAGCGCTGCTCGGCACTCAGCTGTTCGGGCTGCGCGCCGACGAGGCGACCGAGGTGCTCGCCGCGGTCGCCGAGGCGGCCGGCGAGGGCGACCTCGACGAGGACGTGTTCGCCACCAACGCGACCGTCGTCCCCTTGCGTGCCGACGGCCCGTCCACCGACGACCCGCCGACTGAGAACCCCAGCGAATCATGGCCCGAGCCGTCACCGTCTCTCTCACCGAACGGAAGTGGTGACCGGCAGGCGGAGCGCCCGATCACCGTGCGGATGTTCGGCCACTTCGAGGTGGCGGTGCACGGCCAGGCGGTGGTGACCGGGCTGCGCAGCCGGGCCCGTGACGTGTTCGCCTGGTGCCTGCTGCACCCGGAGGGCGCGACGAGCGACGAGGCCGTCGACGCCCTGTGGCCCGACACCGCGCCCGGCCGGGTCCACGGCCAGTTCTGGAGGTCCTTCAGCGACCTGCGGGCGCGCCTGCGAGAAGCAGGTGGCGGCGACCTCGAGGTGCTCGCCAAGGCCGGCGAGCACTACCGGCCGTGTGGCAGCGAGATCGCCTGCGACCTGTGGGAGTTCCAAGCCGCCCTTGGCGAGGCCGCCCGGACCGACGACCCCGAGGTCGCCCGGGCCGCGCTGCGCCGGGCGGTCGAGGTCTATCGGGGCGACCTTCTGGTGGGCACCGACCGGCCGTGGATCGAACCGGTCCGCCAGGACCTGCACCGCCGGTCCCTCGACGCCCACCTGCGCCTGGCCGAGCTCGAGGAGCAGACCGGGCGCCCCGACGCCGCCGCCGAGGTCCTCGAGCAGGCCGTCGCCCGAGACCGCTACGCCGAAAAGCCCTACCGGCGGCTCATGGTCCTCCACGCCGCCCATGGCGACCCGGGCGCGGTAACCGACGTCTGGCGCCTGCTCCAGGGTCGACTCGGCGAGCTCGACCTCGACGTAGAGGCCGCCACCGCCAACCTCTACCGCCAGCTCACCGCCGACCCCGAGCGCCGGCCGACCCCAGACCGCGTCCGGCTGCCGCGGTGATCGGCGACTCCCTCGCCCCAGCCCTGGCGCCGGCCCGCTGGCGGGGGCTCACCGTCACCGCAATCACCGCGGTCGGAGCTGCGCTCGTGTGGCGGTTCGGGTGGACGGCGCCGCTCGCCGCCTACCTCTACCTCGGGGCCGTGCTGACCGTCGCCGCGGTGATCGACGCCCGCACCTTCACGATGCCCAACGCGCTGCTGCTCCCGTCGTACCCAGTCGGTGTCGCGCTGCTCGCCGTCGCCGCCGGAACGGACGGCACGTGGTGGCCGCTC
>JAKBAA010000091.1 GCA_021809425.1 Actinomycetes bacterium
GCCGACCCTCCCGGGCGCGTCGGCCGTGCTGCGGCGGTCGAGGAACTCGGGCGGGACCGGGGCGCTCGAGGCGGTCGAGCCGGACTCGAGCGCCTGGAGAAGCAGCCGCATGCTGCGCCGGCCGAGCTCCTCGAAGTCCTGGCGAATGGTGGTGAGCGGCGGGTCGAAGAAGGCGGCCTCGGGGATGTCGTCGAAGCCGACGACGCTGACGTCCTGCGGGACGCGTCGCCCGGCCTCCTTGAGGGCGAGGAGCACCCCCAGGGCCATCTGGTCGTTGGCGACGAACACGGCGGTGACGGCCGGCTGCCGGGCGAGCTCGACGCCGACCCGGTAGCCGGAGGCGGCGGTCCAGTCGCCGCGCAGCACCGGCGGCTCGGCGGCGCCGGCGGCGGCGAGCGCCGACCGCCAGCCGCGCAGACGGCCGTGGGCGTCGTCCCACTCGTCCGGGCCGGCGACGTGCCAGACAGTCGGGTGGCCACGCTCGAGGAGGTGCCGAGTGGCGACGCCCCCGCCGGCCTCCTGGTCGACCGAGGCGGTCGGCAGCCCGCTGTAGGGGGAGCCGCCGGCGACCACCATGGCGACGCCGAGGGCGCGCTCGCGCAGCTCCTCGAGAACCGAGGCACGGGGCGTGACGACGACGAGGCCGTCGACGGACTGGGCGGCGAGCGAGTCGGCGGCCTCCCGTAGCGAGTGCCGGCCGGCATCCTTCACGGTGGCGATGCTGACGAAGTAGCCTGCGGCCCGGGCGGCGTGCTCGACGCCGCGTACGCAGGCGGCCTGGCCGTAGAAGGTGCTGTCGAAGGCGACCACGCCGACGGTCTCCGAGCGCCGGGTGGCGAGGGCGCGGGCGGCGAGGTTGCGGCGGTAGTCGAGCCGCTCGACGGCCTCGAGCACCTTCTTTCGCGTCTCCGGTCGCACGGCAGGATGGTCGTTGAGCACCCGCGAGACCGTCATCGGCGACACGCCGGCGGCACGGGCGACGTCGGTCATGAGCGGGGAGCTGCGCAGCCTCCCCGGTCGCTCGCCGACCGGCCGGCCGGGCGCGCCGGTGGTCACGCGCCGGGATCCCGCTGTGGGCCCGGCATGCGGGCGAGGCGCCGCCGGGCGAGGGCCCGGATGTCGAGGCCGGCACGCTGGTCGAGGCGGAGCTTCAGGACGAGGAAGACGATGAGGACGATGCCGGTGACCATCGTCGCCGACAGCGAGCTGTCGCCGGCGACGAGCCGGCCCTGGGTGAGGAACCCGAGGACGAAGGTGGCGACGATCACGCCACTGATCCTGCCGCGTCCGCCGAAGATGTCGACGCCACCGAGCACGACGACGATGATCGCCGGCAGCAGCAGCGAGTTGCCAATGTCGTCCCGGGCGGCGTTGTAGAGGCCGGAGACGAGGATGCCCGAGATGCCCGCCATGAGGGCGCTGAAGACGAAGGCGCCGACGACGGTCCGCTCGATGCGGATCCCGGACCAGCGGGCGGCGTCCCGGTTGTAGCCGATGAGGACGAGCGCCCGCCCGATCCGGGTCCTGCCGACGACGAGCACGACGAGGATCGAGAGGGCGGCGAAGACGAGCAGCTGGTTCGGGATCGGACCGACGGTGCCGGTGCCGGCGACGGCGACGAACGAGCTCGGGAAGCCGTACGGCGGGGAGCTGCCGCTGAGGGCGGTGGCGACGGCGCCGAGGATGAACTGGGTGGCGAGCGTGACGAGCAGCGAGTCGACCTTGAAGATGGTGATGACGAGCCCGTTGAAGGCCCCGATGAGGGCCGACAGGGCGAGGGCGAGGACGACGGCCAGCCAGATCTCGACGTGCTGCTGCTGCCACAGCACGGCCATGAAGATGCCGGACAGGCTGGACATGGTGCCGGCCGAGAGGTCGATCTCCCCGGCGAGGATGACGACCGCCTCGCCGAGGGCGATGGCGCCGACGTCGAGGTACTGCTCGGTCAGGGCGAGCAGGCCGGAGCCGTGGCCGAAGAAGCCGGAGACGGTGGTGGAGAAGTAGAGGAGCTCGGCCGCCAGTAGCACGACGAGGGCGACCACCCAGGTGCGGTCGGACCGGCGGGTATCGGCGCGCTCGGCGGCCCGGCTTGCCGTCGAGGGAGAGAGGCGGGGGGCGACGGCGCTCATCGCGCGGCTTCGCCGGCATGGCGCCGGGCCCGCGTCGAGAGCGTGCCAGAGTGCCGGTCGGTGACCATGGCGAGCAGGATGAGCCCACCCACCCCGGCCGGCTCCCAGATGGCCGGGATCCGGGCGAACACCATGGCGGTGAGGGCGACCGACAGGAACACGGCCCCGAGCACGCTGCCGATCACGCCACCCCGACCCCCGGTGAGGGTCGTCCCGCCGATCAGCGTGGCGGCGATCGAGGTGAGCTCGACGTTCGTGTCCGTCCCGGTCGTCGAGTCGGCCGAGCCGGTGTGGCACAGGTAGATGAGCCCGGCGATCCCGGCGAGGAGGCCGGAGAGCACGTAGGTGGTGAACAGCACGCGTCGCACGGCGATGCCCGCCCGGTGGGCGGCGGCGGCGTTGTTGCCGACGGCGTAGATCGACCGGCCGAGGTTGGTCTGGCGCAGGAACAGGGCGACGAGGACGGCGATGCCGCCGGCGATGACGAGCACCCAGGGCACGCCGCTCACGACGTCGGCGTTGCCGAGGGTGTCGTAGACGTTCGGGATGTTCACCACCTCCTGGCCGTTGGCGAGGAGGAACTGCACGCCGCCGTAGACCGAGAGGGTGGCGATGATCGGGGGGATGCGCGCCAGGCTGACGAGCAGGCCGTTGCCGACGCCCAGCACCGTGCCGATGCCCATGACGAGCACGAAGGCGACGGCGAGGTTCAGGTTGTGGCTCTGGGCCGGGAAGCCGACCTCGACCGCGGCGATGCCGAGGATGGGCGCCACCGAAAGGTCGATCCCCTTGGCGAGCACCACGAGGGTCTGTCCGGTGGCGAGGATCGCCGTGACGGCCGAGTCGGCCAGCATGAACGAGATGTTCCCTGGCGTCAGGAAGTCCGGATGGAGGGCGGTGCTGACGGCGACGACCACCGCCATCGCGAGGACGAGCTGGATCTCGCGCAGGCGCAGCCACCGGCCAAGGCTCGCCCAGGGGGCGACGGCGCGCTCGCCACCGCCGCGCCGGACGGGGAGGGCGACGGTCACGGCGCACCTGCGCCGACGACGAGCTCGCCGAGCCTCGCCGGGGTGATGTCGGCCCCCTCCACCTCGCCGACGACGCGGCCTTCATAGACGACGAGCACCCGGTCGCAGACGAGCGCCAGCTCCTCGAGCTCGGACGAGATGATGAGGCAGGCCATCCCCGACGCCGACAGGTCGGCGATGATGTCGTAGATGTCGCTCTTCGCTCCGATGTCGACGCCCCTCGTCGGCTCGTCGAGGATGGCGACCTTCGGCTCGGCGAGCAGCCAGCGGGCGAACATGGCCCGCTGCTGGTTGCCCCCCGACAGCGTGCTGATGGCGGCGAGCAGCGAGGCGGACTTGACCGAAGTCCGGGCGACGGCGTCGGCCGCCCTGCGGTCCTCCTCGCGCCGGCGGAGCAGGCCGAGCCGGGCGGGAAGTCGTGGCAGGACGCCGGCGGTGACGTTGCGGGTGAGGTCGACGTCGGCGAAGATGCCGTGCCGCCCGCGGTCCTCGGGCAGGTAGACGAGCCCGGCGTCGATACAGGCGCGAGGGGAGCGCCTCGCGCTCGAAGGCGCCCACGAGGCGCCCGTCGCGCAGCACGGTGACCCGGTCGCTGATCTCGAGCACCTCGTCGAGGCGGTGGCTGATGAAGCCGAGGGATAGCCCGCCGGCGGCGAGGTTGCGCATCAGGCCGAACAGGATGTCGGTCTCGTGGGCCGTGAGCGGCGAGGTGGGCTCGTCGAAGAGGATCACCTGGCACTCGTGGACGAGGGCGCGGGCGCACTCGAGCAATTGCTGCTGGGCGATGCTGAGGTCACGGGCGGGCGTCTCGGGCTCGACGTCGAGGCCGACCCGCTCGAGCGAGCGGGCGGCGTCGCGACGGATACGCCCCCAATCGACGAGCGACCGTACCCTCCGGCGCGGCAGGACACCCGTGTACAGGTTCTCGGCGGCCGACAGGTGGGCCATCAAGGTGGGCTCCTGCGGGACCAGGTAGATGCCGTGCTCGAGCGCGCTGCGCGGGGTGAGGTCCGAAAGGCGCGCGCCGCCGAGCTCGATCCAGCCGGCGTCGGCGGGATAGAGGCCGCTCAGCACCTTGAAGAGCGTCGACTTCCCCGCGCCGTTCTCGCCGAGCAGCGTGTGGACCTCACCCGGGGCGAAGCAGACGGACACGTCGTCGAGGACGGTCGCACCGCTGAACGACTTGCCAAGGCCGTGTCCGGCAAGGCCCCCGCCGGCAGCCGGCGCCGGCGGCGGGGCCGGTGACCCGTCCAGTGAGCTCGCCCCGGGCCCGGGACGGGGCCCCTGGCGTTCGCCCCGGTCGAGGGGATGGGCGGTCATCGGCACCATTGCATGCTCACGGGGAACCTCGGGAGGTGGCGGCAGGTCGAGTGCCCACCGGCGGCTCCCGCAGAGGGGCGTGCTGCGGGAGCCGGCCGGTGGTTGGGGGCGGGCTAGAAGTCGTACTGCTTGTAGTTGGCCCTGGTGAACTCGAGCGGCTTCGAGAAGATGATGGTGTTGCGCGTGGCGCCAGTCACCGGGTTCGCCTTAGCCGCCACCGTGAAGGTGCCGAGCGGGCCGGCCGTGAACGAGCCGCCGGCCTTCAGCTTGTTCTCGTAGGCGAGCTTGGCAACGTACATGATCAGCTTGCCCTGGTTCACCTCGTTCCAGAGGAACAGGCCCTGCAGCGACCCGTTGGCGAAGTACTTCTGGTTGGGCTGCGGGTCGCCGATGCCGAAGACGCCGATCTTGCCGGCGTCACCGAGCGTCTGCACGGCCTGAGCCGTGCCGACGACGGCAGCGCCGTCGATGGGCAGGATCGCCTTGACGTTCGGGCACGAGTGGATGATGTCCTCGGCCTGGGTGAGCGACGTGGCCTGGTTGGACTGCCCGTAGCCGATCGTGGCGATCTCGAGGTGCGGGAACTTCGTCGCGATGTACGACTTCATCGCCTTGATCCACGCCAGCTGGATGGTGGCGTCCGGCGTGGACGACATGATGGCGATGGTGGCCTTCGGCCCGGTGAACTTCTCGGTGGCATTGATCACGCCCTGGGCGATCGTGTTGTAGGCGGTGTCCTGGATGAAGAAGTCGCGTGCGGCCGGGATGACGTCGGAGGCGGCGCGCCTTGGCACCACGGAGATGACGATCCGGCGCGACCTGGAGGCGCTCGTCGCCAAGGGGGCGGCCCGGCGGGTGCGCGACGGTGCGGTCAGCCTGCTGCTGCGGGCCGACGGGCCGCCGTTGCGCTTGCGACAGGTGGCGGCGATCGGGGCCAAGCGCGCCGTCGGCCAGGCCGCCGCCCGGCTGCTGTCGGACGGCGAGTCGGTGGTGCTCGACAGCGGGACGACGGCGCTCCAGGTTGCACGGTGCCTGGCGGGACGGCGGGCGCTGGTGATGCCGATGTCGCTGCACGCCGCCCACGTGCTGGAGCCGATGGAGGGCGTGCGCCTGCTGATGGCCGGTGGCGAGGTGCGCCCCGGTGAGCTGTCCCTGGTCGGGCCGCTCGCCACGGCCAGCCTGGCGGCGATGCGGTTCGACGCGGCGATCGTCGGCTGCTGCGGGCTGGCCGACGGCCAGGTCACGGCGTACGACCTGGGTGACGCCGAGGTGAAGCGGGGGATGCGGCGTGACGCCGGTGTCGAGCTCGCCCTCCCCTGACCTGCCGGTGCGATCGGGAGGGCCGGGGGGTGCCGACGGCGCCGGGGCACCGGGGCACTCGCGGACGGCGGTCGTCGTGGTGTTCTTCGCCCTCGGGGCGATCCCGGCGAGCTGGGCGGCACGCATCCCGGCGATCCGGGCGCCGCTGCACCTCTCGGACCAGGCGCTCGGCCTCGCCCTGCTCGGACCGGCGGCCGGTGCCGTGCTGGCGATGCCGGTCACCGGCGGCCTCCTCGGGCGCGTGGCGCCGCGCCGGGTCGTGCCCGTCCCCCGTCCCCCTCGCCGCCCTGCTCCCGCTCGTCACCTCGGTGGACGCCCTCTGGCAGCTGTTCGGCTTGCTCGCCGCGTGGGGGGCGCGCGTGGGCGTGGTCGACGTCGGGATGAACACCGAGGCGGCCACTGTCCAGGCCCGGCTGGGACGCCGGGTGTTGTCGGGGCTCCATGCCAGCTACAGCGCCGGCGGTCTCGTCGGTGCGCCGACGGGTGCGGCGTGCGCGTCGCTCGGGGTGTCGGTGCGGGACCAGCTCGCCGCCGTCAGCGCGGCTGTGCCGGTGGCTGCGCCGGCGGTGGCCATCGCCGCGCTCGCCGGGGTGCTGGCGCCCGGGGCGGACCGCCTCGACAGAGCGACACGGCCTTCGGGGGTTGCTGCGACGCTGGAGTGACGGCGCCCGCCGCCGCGGCCGGGCGCCGCCACCTGGAGGGCGGGGCGCAACGGGCGGGTCGGGCGGGTCGATGCCGGACGGCGGCGGCAGTGCGAGTCCAGGAGGGCTCGACGAGGCGGCGGCAGCAGCGCCGGGGGCCTGGCAGACGACCGAGCCCGGGCGCACCTGCGGGTGGCGCTGGTCCACGTGCTCGAGGAGGTGGCCCAGCACCACGGTCATGGCGAGGCCATCCGGGACTGGCTGCTCGCCCGTCACCGGCTGGCCGCCGGTTGACCCCCGATCCTGGACGACATAAGTTCAGCGAGTGAACAAACCGTCCCGGCGACCCGGCGGGACGGCTCCGGGGCGGCGCGCCCGCACGGGCGCGAGCCGGTGGCGCGCCGCACGAGCGAGGGAGGCGTGCCATGACTCCGGCACCGACGCGCGACGACCATTTCTCGTTCGGCCTTTGGACGGTGGGCTGGCAGGCGCGCGACCCGTTCGGCGACGCCACACGGCCGCCGCTCGACCCGGTGGAGGCGGTGCACGAGCTGGCGGCACGGGGCGCCTGGGGGGTGACGTTCCACGACGACGACCTCGTCCCCTTCGGCGCCGACGAGTCGGACCGGGAGAAGCGGATCGCCCGGTTCAAGGAGGCGGTGTCCGAGACGGGGCTGGTCGTGCCGATGATGACGACGAACCTGTTCACGCACCCGGTGTTCAAGGACGGCGGGTTCACGAGCAACGACCGCGGCGTCCGGCGGTTCGCCCTTCGCAAGGTGATGCGCAACCTGGACCTCGCCGCCGAGCTCGGGGCGACGACGTACGTGTTCTGGGGCGGCCGCGAGGGCTCGGAGACGGATGCGGCGAAGGACGTGGGGGCGGCGCTCGACCGGTACCGGGAGGGGATCGACCTGCTGGCGGCGTACGTGGTCGATCACGGCTACGGGATCCGCTTCGCCCTCGAGCCGAAGCCGAACGAGCCGCGCGGCGACATCCTGCTGCCGACGGTCGGGTCGATGCTGGCGTTCATCTCGACCCTGGAGCACGCCGACATGGTCGGGGTGAACCCGGAGGTGGGCCACGAGCAGATGGCCGGGATGAACTTCGTCCACTCGGTGGCCCAGGCGCTGTGGCACGGCAAGCTGTTCCACATCGACCTGAACGGCCAGCGCGGGGCCAAGTACGACCAGGACCTGATCTTCGGCCATGGCGACCTGCTGAGCGCCTTCTTCCTGGTCGACCTGCTCGAGCACGGCGGGCCGGGCGGCGGCCGGGCGTACGACGGTCCCCGCCACTTCGACTACAAGCCGCTTCGCACCGACATGGCGGACGGGGTGTGGGGATCGGCGAGCGCCAACATGGCGACCTACCTGATCCTGAGGGAGCGGGCGGCCGCCTTCCGGGCGGACCCGGAGGTGGGCGAGGCGCTCGAGGCGAGCGGGCTCGGCGAGCTGGCCACGCCGACGCTGGCCCCCGGCGAGGGCCACGCCGCCCTGGTGGCGGACCGGTCGGCGTACGAGACGTTCGACGTCGAGGGCGCGGCCAACCGGTCGTACGGGTTCGTCCGGTTGAGCCAGCTCGCCGTCGAGCACGCGCTGGGCGCCCGCTGACCCCGGTGGCGACCCTCGTCGCCGGGGTCGACTCGTCGACCCAGGCGTGCAAGGTGGTGGTGCGCGACCTTCGCACGGGGGCCCTCGTCCGCGAGGGCCGAGCCCCGCACCCACCGGGCACCGAGGTCGATCCCGAGCGCTGGTGGGCTGCCCTCGAGGCAGCGCTGGCGGCGGCGGGCGGCCTCGGCGACGTGGCCGCCGTCGCCGTCGGGGCGCAGCAGCACGGCATGGTGGCGCTCGACGGCGACGGGTCGGTGGTGCGTCCGGCGCTCCTTTGGAACGACACCCGCTCGGCCGGCGCAGCAGCGGCGCTGGTCGACGAGCTCGGCGGGGGTGCCGCCGGCCGGGCGGCGTGGGCGGCGGCGGTGGGCACGGTGCCAGTGGCGTCGATCACCGTGACGAAGCTGCGCTGGCTGGCCGAGGCAGAGCCGGCCCTGGCGGAGCGGACGGCGGCGGTGTGCCTCCCGCACGACTGGCTCACCTGGCGCCTCCGCGCCGGCGCCGGTGGCATCGAGGGGGTGACGACGGACCGGGGGGACGCCAGCGGCACCGGGTACTGGTCGCCGGCGACCGGGGCCTACCGTGAGGACCTGCTCGAGCGGGCCCTCGGGCACCGGGCGGTCGTGCCGGCCGTGCTCGGGCCGCGCGCCAGCCCCGGGCGCACGCCGGAGGGCGTCGCGGTCGGCCCGGGGACCGGCGACAACGCGGCGGCGGCCCTGGCGCTCGGGCTCGGCCCGGGCGACGTGGCCGTGTCGATCGGGACGTCCGGGGTCGTCCTCGCCGTGTCGGGCCGCCCGACGGCCGACCCGAGCGGGGCGGTGGCCGGGTTTGCCGACGCGACCGGCCGGTTCCTACCGCTCGTGTGCACCATGAACGCCGCCCGGGTGCTCGATGCCGCCGGCACGCTGCTCGGGGTCGACCACGAGGAGCTGTCCCGGCTGGCGCTCGAGGCACCGCCGGGTGCCGACGGGCTCGTGCTGGTGCCCTACCTCGAGGGCGAGCGAACCCCCGACCGGCCGTTCGCCACCGGGGCCGTGCACGGGCTGCGCCTGGCGAACGCACGCCCGGCCTGCCTGGCGCGGGCGGCCGTGGAGGGGATGCTGTGCGGGTTGGCCGACGGGCTCGACGCCCTCGTGGCCGAGGGGATCGAGGTGGAGCGGGTGGTGCTGCTCGGCGGCGGCAGCCGGTCGGAGGCGGTCCGCCGGATCGCCCCGGCGGTGCTCGGCCGGCCGGTCGAGGTGACCGAGGCGGGCGAGCTCGTTGCGGACGGTGCGGCGCGCCAGGCCGCCTGGGTGGTCGACGGGACCGACGAGCCCCCCCCGTGGTCCCTGGCACCCACCCGGCGCTACGAGGCGCCGCCGGCGCCGTTCGTGCGTGCCCGCTACGGCGAGCTGCGCGACGCCACGGCGACGGCGCCGGACGGCGCGGGGGCGCCGGGCAACGCGGCGCAGCCGGGCAGCGCGGCGCAGCCGGGCAGCGTGGTGCAGCCGGGCAGCGGCGAGCGGCCCGGCTGACGTGCGCGTCGCCCGCCTCGACGCCCCGGCACGCCAGGGGTCGCTCCGCCGGCACAACCTCGGGTTGGTGCTGCGTGAGCTGGCTGTCGCCGGGCCGCTGGCACGGGCCGAGCTGGCGCGGCGTACCGGGCTCACGAAGGCGACGATCTCGGCCTACGTCGAGGCGCTCCAGGCGGCCGGCATCGTCGAGGAGGCCCCCGGCGCCGCGGTGGCGGTGCCGTCCCGCGGTCGGCCTGCGAGCCCGGTCCGGCTCGGTTCGGGGGCGCCGGTGGCAGTCGGGGTGGAGCTCGGGGTCGACTTCGTCTCGGCGTGCGTGACGGCGCCCACAGGCGAGGTGGTCGGCATGCTCCGCACGCCGCGGGACCAGCGCTCGGGCGACCCGCGGGACCGGTTGGCGGAGGCGGCCGACGACGTCGCCGGCCTGGTGGCGTCGCTCGCGCTCGGCGCCGGCCGGGTGGTCGGGTTGGGGGTGGCGTTCCCCGGCGTGGTCGGTCCGGACGGGCGGATCCGGAGCGCCCCCAACCTGCCGGGCTGGAACGGCCTCGACGTGGGCCGGGGTCTGGCAGCCCACCTGGGGCGGCTCGGCAGCGGCGAGCGACTGGTGGTCGAGACGGGCAACGAGGCGGACCTGGCGGCGCTCGGCGAGCTGTGGTTCGGGGAGCACCCCGAGCTCGCCGACTTCGCCCTCGTATCGGCCGAGGTGGGGGTGGGTGCCGGGATCGTGGTCGGCGGGCGGTTGTTCACCGGGGCGACCGGGGCGGCCGGCGAGCTCGGCCACCTCACGGTCGACCCGGACGGCCCGGCGTGCGGGTGCGGCTCGAAGGGCTGCCTCGAGCGTTACGCCGGCCTGGTGGCCCTGCTCGAGGGGTCGGGGACGGCGGATATCGGGGGGCTGCGGGCGGCCGCCGATCGGGGCGAGCCGCGGGCCGTCTCCGTGCTGGCACGGGCCGGCACGGCGCTCGGGGTGGCGGCGGCGGCGCTCGTCAACCTGCTCGACGTGCCGGTGCTGGTCCTCGGCGGCATCTACGCGGAGCTCGCTCCGCACCTTGCCGGGCCACTCGCCGCCGAGCTGCAGATCCGGGCGGTCCGCCACCTCTGGGATCCGGTGCGGCTGGTCACGGCGCGCCTTGGTGCCGAGGCGGCGGTGCGCGGCGCTGCCGGCCTCGTCCACGACCGCGTGCTGGACGACCCGGCGACGTACCTTCCCGAAGTGCTCGGCTGATCCGGCTGCCGGCGACCGGCTGGCCCGGCGGCGGGGCTCGGCGGACGGCCCGGCGCCCTTTCGACGACCGCCCGGGGGCGCCCCTGCCCGACTCGAGGACGATCGGGACGGCGGGCCGGGCCATCTCGATGAGGGCCGGCCGCCAGTGGCGACGTCGGGGTCGGCCACCGGCCGGGGGGCAGGTGGTCGAAGCCGACGAGGCTCGGGTCGTCGGGCGCCCCGAGGCCGCGTCGCCTCAGGGGCCGGCGTCGACCCCGTCCACGCGGAAGAGGCGTGGCGGATCCTCGACGGCCACCGCGACGGCGCGGCGACGGCGCGGCGCCGAGTTGGTCGGCGCCGGTAGCGGCTCGCCTTCGCCGAGCCCGAGCTCGAGCACCCCTTGGTCGGCCGAGGCCGGACGTCGGCCGCTTCCGCGCCGCTTCAGCGGGATGACGCGCTCGGGGGCGAAGGAGCGCAGCCGGCGCGTCGGCGGGATGGTCGTGTCGGCGTGCGTGCTGGTAGCGCGGGCGACGCCGGCGGCGAGCCGGGGCACGTCGAGCTCGACGACCTCGATCCAGTCTGCACCGTTCCGCTCGTTGCGGACATGGCACCGGTAGCGCCAATGGCCGCCGCGGATGCCGGCGATGCGGACGGAGTCGCCGGGGCGGAGCCCGTTCCACGCTTCCGACCTGCGGAGATGCCCGCCGACCGTCCCGGCGTCCTCACCGCCTGTCGCGCGCACACATCGCAGCCTACGAACGGACGTTCGCACCGGTCAAGGGCAACGGGCAGGGACGTCTGCACGGGTGCCCGGACGAGCCGGCGCACCGCAGGAGCCAGCACCGTTGCCCCGGTGGCGCAAGGGCGATGCCGGACGATCACGGCGGCAGCCCGGCATCTCGCAGGCACGGCGCTGCCGCAGCCAGCGCTGCACGGTGCGGGCGTAGCATCGTGCGGGTGAGCACGACCTGCGCGGACTGCGGGTGCCTGGTGGACCGGGGCGTCCGCATGGTCAGGTGTGGCACCGAGGGGTGCTGCTGCGAGGAGCTTCCTACCAAGGAGCTCCTCGACGAGCTGGCCCGGCACATCACGGCAGCCTTCGCGGCGCGAGACGTGGGCTCGTTCGCCGAGCTCCTGGCGCCGGACGTCCGGTGGGGGGACGACGACGCCCCCAACCGGTGCCGCAGTCGCGCCGACGTGATCGCGACGTTCCAGCGCTTGTTGGCGGACGGCGTCGGCGGCGAGGTCACGAGCACCAGGACAGGTGCCGCCGGCGTCCTGTGCCGCCTGCGCGTCCACTGGCCGGAGCCCGACCTTCGAGAGAGGCGGGGACACCTGTTCCACCTCTATCGGGTCCGCAGCGAGCAGATCGTCGAGATCGTGCCCTACGGCGAGCGAACGGAGGCCGAGGCGGCCCTCGCCAAGTGGAGCTAGCGCGGCGTACAGCTTGACGCGACGTTCGGTCTCGATCGTCCCGGTCGGCGTGCTGCGCCAACTCGAGGGCGGTTACCGAGGTCTACGCGCCACCCGGCCAGGCGGCTGGCGGAGGGGTGCGGCCAGCATTCATAGCACTGGCAAGCAAGAAGTTGCTGAACTGGTTGCCTGCGCGCGGCCGCCCGGCGCCGGCGGCTGCCTGGTGCGCGCGGCCCTCCTCGCGCGCTAGGAGCCTGGGTCCGAACCGTGTAGCAGCCACGGTGACCTGAGCGCATGCTCGTCGACGCGGCCGGCCTGGTGCGATCCGGCACCGTCCAGGGCTC
>JAKBAA010000092.1 GCA_021809425.1 Actinomycetes bacterium
CAACTACGGTGCGGTGCCGTGCCCGTTCCTCGCCGTCGCTCCGCCGCGCACCGGCACCCGGTCACCCGGTCGCCGGCCGTGCTGGCGCTCGGGGCCCTGCCGCTCGGGGCCGTGGCGCTCGGGGCCGTGGCGCTCGGGGCCCTGCCGCTCGTGGCGTCCCCGGCCGGGGCGGCAGCGGCGGTGGTGGCGGGCGGGGCGCTCCAGGCGGCGCCGGCGGGCACCGGGACGGCCTGCTCGGTGGCGGCCCCGTGCAGCCTGGTGACGGCGCTCGCCGCCGCCGGGTCGGCCGGGGATGCAACGATCGAGCTGGCGTCGGGCACCTACACGAGCGCCGGGGGGTTCCAGCTGGTGCTGTCCGCCCCGGCCGCCGGGGGGCCGGCGGCGGTGACGTTGCAGGGGGCGGCGGGCGGCTCGGTGCTGGACGGGGGCGGCGCCGCACCGGTGCTGAGCCTGGCCGGGTCGGGAACGGTGAGCGTGGACGGGCTGACGTTGGCCCACGGGGCGTCGACAGGCAACGGGGGGGGCATTGCCGACGCCGGCGGGCCGGCCCTGTCGGTGGCCGACTCGACGTTCCTGTCCGACCAGGCCGCCGGGAGCGGCGGCGGGCTGGCCGTGTCGGGCACGGCCGGGCTGACGGTCACCGGGTCGACCTTCGCCGGGGACACGGCCGGGGGGGCCGGGGGTGGGCTGTCGGTGAGCGGGACGCCGGCGACGGTCACCGGGTCGACGTTCGCCGGGGACACGGCGACGAGCGGCGGGGGGGTGGCCGGGGACGGCGGGACGAGCCTTGCGGCCGACGTGCTGGCGGGCGACCCCGGCGGGGCGTGCGCCGGGGGGATGGTCGACGCCGGCTACCTGGTGAGCGACGACACCACCTGCCCGGCCGGGCCAGGCTCGGTGAGCGAGCCCGACGCCACCCTGTTCCCGGGCGGCAGCCCGACCCCGGCGGCGCTCGGCGGCCCGGTCGAGGTGGTGCCGCTGGCGGTTGCCGGGGACCCGGTGCTGCGGGCGGTGCCGGCCACCGCCGTGCTCGCCGGGAGCACCGCCCCGTTCTGCTCGACCACCGACGCCCGGGGGGTGCCGCGCGACCAGCCGGCGCCGGGCGGCAAGGAGCCGGCGTCGGGGTGCGCCCCGGGGGCCTTCCAGCCGGCCCCGCCGGTGGTCGACCAGGTGACCCCGTCGTCGGCGGTCCCCGGGACGCTGATCACGGTGCACGGCTACGGGCTGTCGCTCGTCACCAACGTGACGGTGGCCGGCACCACCGTCCCGTTCCACGTGCTCGGGGACAACGGCCTCCAGCTGACCGTCCCCCAGAGCCTGCCGTCCGGCCCGGTCACCCTGGCCGTGACGAGCCCGGACGCCACCCTCGCCGGGAGCGGCCCGGCGACGGCCTCGCTGGCGGTGGCCGGGCCGCTCGCCATCTCGACCCAGCAGCTCAAGGCGACCGAGACCGGCGCCGTGTTCGTCCAGGGGCTGTTCGCCTCGGGCGGTGCCGGCGGCGACCGGTGGTCGGTGTCGGGGACGCTGCCACCCGGGCTGCACGTGTCGCCGGGCGGCATCGTCTCGGGCATCCCGGCCACCCCCGGGTCGTTCCCGCTGGCGGTGACGGTCACCGACCAGTCCGGTGCCGAGGTGCACGAGACGCTGGTCCTCCACGTCGGGGCCGGCCCGCAGATCACCACCACGAGCCTGCCGCCGGCGGAGGTGGGCCAGACCTACCGGTTCCACCTGCTGGCCTCCGGCGGCGACGGCCGCTACTCGTGGTCGGTGCCGAGCTCCACGGCGACCTTCCCGGGCGGCCTGCTGCTGTCGTCGCGGGGCATCCTGGCGGGCATTCCCGGCCAGGCCGGGACGGTGCCGGTGCGGTTCCTCGTCACCGACGCCGCCGGTGGCCGAGCCTCGGTGACCCTGCCGCTCGTCATCGCCCCGGCCCCGGCCCCGCCACCGCCGCCGCAGGCCTACGTGGTCGCCTCGGCTGCCGGCCGGGTCACCCCGTTCGGCACCCCGCTCCTCCCCGGGCGCACCGCCCGGGTCCCGGGCCGCCTGGCCGGCATCGCCGTGCCGCCGGCCGGCGGCGGCTACTGGGTCGTCACCACCACCGGTGACGTGGTCGCCGAGGGCGGCCTCCACCGGCTCGGGTCGGTCGGCCGGCGGTACCTGCACGGGCGGATCGTCGGCATCGCCGCCGACCCGGCCGGCACCGGCTACTGGCTGGCCTCGTCCACCGGCCAGGTGTACGGGTTCGGCACCGCCCGCGACCTCGTCCCGGGGTCCCGGCGCGCCGCGGTCGCCGCCCAGCTCGGCCCGGTGGTCGCCATCGTTGCCTCGCCCGCCCGCGACGGGTTCTGGCTCGTCGGCGCCACCGGCCAGGTGGCCGCCTTCGGGGCCGCCCCCGCCCTCGGCTCGATCGGCCCGCAGCGGCGCATCCACGTTGCCGCTGCCGCCGCCGACCGGTCCGGGCGCGGCTACCTGCTCATCTCGCAGGCCGGCCGCATGTTCGGCTTCGGGACCGACCGCCAGCTCGGCTACGCCACCAAGGCCCTCCCCGGCCACTTCGTCGGCGTGGCCACCGCTCCCAACGGTCTCGGCGCCTGGCTCGTCACCTCGACCGGCTACGTCGACCCGGTCGGCTCGGCCGAGGCCCTCGCCACCCCGCCCCACCGCCTGCCCGGCGGGGCCGTCGCCGTCGCCTCGGCCCGCTGACCCGGCGGACCCGGCCCGGCCCGTCCCGCCGGCCCGGCCCGTCCCGTCCCGCCGGCCGGCCCAGCCCAGCCCGGCCCGGCCCAGCCCAGCCCGCTACGCTCCCGGCCGGCGCAACCGGCGCCGGGAGCCGACCCGTGGAGGAGACGATGAGCGAGCCCGCCGGGCGCGTCGAGGTGGACACGAGCCACACCCACGCGGCGAGCAACGGCAAGACCGACCTGAGCCTGGACGAGATCGCCCGGCTCCAGCCGAGCATGGCCCGGCTGATGCTCGAGATCGGCGAGCGGTTCCACCGGTGCTACCACGCCGCCAGGGCGGGCAACGCCCGGCTCGCCCGGTTCCAGCTGTCGGAGGGGACGAAGCTGCTGCGCCAGAGCGTGGTGGTGCGCCCGAAGTACGCCGAGGCGATGGACCGGTTCATCGCCGAGGACCTCGCCAAGGTGCGGACGGCCATCGAGGCGGGCGACGTGGCGGGATTCGAGGCGGTGTTCGCCGACATGACCACCGAGGTCAACCGGCTGCACGAGGTGTTCGACCACGGGTTCCTCGTGTGGAAGGTGTCCGAGACGCCGCCGGGCGACCTGGTGCTCGAGCCGCAGGGCTAGGGCGGGCTGGAAGGGCTAGGAGCGCCGGCGCCCCTCGAGCTCGGCAAGGGCGGCGTCGGGGACCGAGAGGTCGCCGGTGCCGGTGCCGACGGCGAGGTCGGCCTTGTAGCCGCCGTGGAAGTCGGACCCGCCGGTTGCCACCAGCCGGTGGCGGGCGGCCAGGGCGGCGAGGTGGGCGCGCCGTGCCGGGTCGTAGCGGCCGTAGTGGCACTCGAGGCCGGCCAGGCCGGCGGCGGCGAAGCGGGCGACGGTGGCCTCGAGCTGGCCGTCGGCGAGGCCGAGCGAGCCGGGGTGGGCGAGGGTGGCGACGGCCCCCGAGGCGAGGGCGAGGCGGGCCACGTGCTCGACGGTGACCCGGGCCTTTCCCACGTAGGCCGGGGCCCCCTTGGCGAGGAAGCGGGCGAAGGCGTCGTCGACCGACCGGGCCGCCCCGTTGCGGACGAGGACGGCGGCGACATGGGGCCGGCCGATCCCGTCGGACCCACCGGCCTCGGCCCGCACCTCGTCCTCGGTCGCCGGCAGGCCGAGCTCGGCGAGGCGGGCGAACAGGGCGGCGTTGCGCTCGGCCCGGTCGGCCCGAAGGCGGGCGAGCTCGTCCTCGAGCGGGCTGCCGGTGCCGTCGAGGAAGTAGCACAGGACGTGCGCCGACCCGGACGGGGCGTCGGTGGCGCAGGAGACCTCGCAGCCGCCGACCAGGCGGATCCCGAGGCGCTCGGCGGCCGCAGCGGCGGCCGGGAGGCCGGCGAGGGTGTCGTGGTCGGTGAGCGCCACGGCGCTGCAGCCGGCAGCGGCGGCGAGCTCGACGACCCGCTCGGGCGGCTCGGTGCCGTCCGAGCAGCGTGAGTGGGTGTGCAGGTCGATCACCGACCGCACCGTAGCGGGCGGGTCGCCCGGGCAGGCCGGCCGGGCCGGGCTGAGCTGGGGGAAGTGAGGCGACGGCATGGCGGCGCCGGGCGGGTGGCAGAATGGGGCAGGTGAGAGAGGCCTGCGGCGTCTTCGGGGTGTACGCGCCCGGCGTCGAGGTGGCCCAGCTGGTGTACGACGGCCTGTTCGCCCTGCAGCACCGCGGCCAGGAGTCGGCCGGGATGGCGGTGAGCGACGGCGAGACGATCACGGTGGTGAAGGACATGGGCCTGGTCACCTCGGTGTTCGACGCCCGGGCGCTCGCCTCGCTCGAGGGGCACCTGGCGCTCGGGCACGTCCGCTACTCGACGACCGGGCCGAGCACCTGGCAGAACGCCCAGCCGGTGTACCGGTCGGACGGCCACTCGGGGTTCGCCCTGGGTCACAACGGCAACCTGACGAACGTGGCCAAGCTGGAGGCCGACGCCGGGATGCTGCCGGGGGTGCTCACCTCGGACAGCGACGTGATCGGGGAGCTGCTGGCCAACGCCTTCCCGGCGGGTGGCGACGAGGAGGACGACGGCGCCCTCGAGGCGGCCCTCGCCGAGGTGCTCGACCGGCTGGAGGGGGCGTTCTCGCTGGGCCTGATCGACGAGCGCCGGCTGTACGCCGTGCGCGACCCGAACGGGTTCCGCCCGCTCTGCCTCGGCCGGCTGGAGGCACGCGGGGGCGACCGGGCCGGTGGATGGGTGGTGGCGTCGGAGAGCCCGGCCCTCGACGTGGTGGGGGCCCGGTTCGTGCGCGAGCTCGAGCCGGGGGAGCTGCTGGTGATCGACGAGCACGGGCCGCGGTCGCGCTTCCCGTTCAGCCCGCACCGGGTGGAGCCGCACCTGTGCGTGTTCGAGTTCGTCTACTTCGCCCGTCCCGACAGCCAGCTGCTCGGGCGGGAGGTGCACGCGGCGCGCCGGCGGATGGGCGAGCGGCTTGCCGCCGAGGCGCCGGCCGAGGCCGACCTCGTGATCGGGGTGCCCGACTCGGGGGTGCCGGCGGCCGAGGGGTTCGCCTCGGCCTCGGGCATCCCGTTCGGGCAGGGGCTCGTCAAGAACCGGTACATCGGGCGGACCTTCATCGCCCCGACCCAGGCCGCCCGGATCGAGGGGGTGCGGCGCAAGCTGAACCCGCTGCGCGAGAGCATCGCCGGCAAGCGGCTGGTGGTGGTCGACGACTCCATCGTGCGGGGGACGACCACCCGCCAGATGGTGCGCATGCTGAAGGAGGCCGGCGCCGCCGAGGTCCACCTGCGGGTGTCGTCCCCGCCGTTCCGCTGGCCGTGCTTCTACGGGATCGACACCCCGGTGCGCGAGGAGCTGCTCGGGGCGCGCCTGTCGGTCGACGAGATCGCCGGCCACCTGGGCGCCGACTCGGCCGCCTACCTGTCCCTCGACGGGTTGCTCGCCGCCATCGGGGCCGGGGAGGACGGGTTCTGCTCGGCCTGCCTCACCGGGTCGTACCCGACGCCGGTCCCGCTGGCGGCGCCGTCGGGGGCGTCCTCGCGCTAGGGCGAGCACGCCGGACCGACGGCCCCGGCCAGTGGCGCCGACCGCTAGGGGCGACCGGCCGCCGTCCACTCCTCGACGCGGGCGTCGGCGATGCGCCGGGCGCGGGGAAGGTCGGCCCAGGTGCGAAAGCGGCCCTTCTCGTCGTCGGTCAGCTGGGAGAACAGCGTCTTGCCGCCCGACCGGGTGGCCGGGACGACGCGGGGCTGGCGAGGGGTCGAGGAGCGGCGACCGGAGGTCGGGCTGGCCACGTCGGCCAGGTGCTGCAGGTCGTCGCGGATGCCGCCGGCATGGTCGTCGCAGGCGAGCAGGACGTAGTCGCGGCCGAGCCAGCTGAAGCGGAGGTGCTCGCTGGCGGGCGTCTCCTGCTGGTCCTCGCTGAAGCAGACGTCGCAATACTCTTCGACCACGGTGCGCACGGGCACGGCTCGGTCCTCCTCTGCAATGGTGCGTCAATCCGGCGCTTTGCCGGCGCGCTCGGACGAAGTATAAGCAATTCGCACCGCCGCTCTTTCCACGGGGCGTAAGCGCCGTTTTCGCGTACAACTTTCCCGCAAACGCACGCGCTTTTCGCCACGGGGCCATCCGGTGGAAAGGCGGCATTGCCCGTGGTGTCACGGCGCGGGGGGCGGCCGTTAGCGTGCGGTAGATGACCGGACCGGCGGCAGAGGGCCCGTTCGAGCGCCCGGCGGGCGGGCCGGGCGAGCTGGACCTGGTCGACGACGTGCCGGTGCGGCCCCCGCCGGTGCACGAGACCGAGGCGCGCGAGCACTCGATCGAGGAGTCGTTCGACCGGATCATCGTGGAGGGTCGGGAGCGGCTGCGGCGGCGTTGGGTCGACCTGCTCGTCACCGGGGCCACCGCCGGCATCGAGGTGGCGTTCGGGGTGCTGGCCCTGCTGTACGTGGAGCACGCCACCGGCAGCGTGCTGCTCGGCGGGGTGGCCTTCTCGATCGGCTTCGTCGCCCTGCTGCTCGGCCACTCCGAGCTGTTCACCGAGGGGTTCCTCGTCCCGGTCACCGTGGTGGCCGCCGGCGAGGCCCGGGTGCGGTCGCTGCTCAAGCTGTGGGTGGGCACCTTCGCCGGCAACCTGGCCGGGGGGGCGCTGTCGACGTGGGTGATCGACGTGGCCTTCCCGTCGCTCCACCACCAGGCGATCGTGAGCGCCCGCTACTACCTCGACAGCGGGGTCGGCTGGCGCACCTTCACCCTCGCCCTGCTGGCCGGGGCCGCCATCACCCTGCTCACCCGGATGCACAACGGGACCGACTCGGACGTGGCCAAGCTGGTCGCCACCGTCGGCATCGCCTTCCTGCTGGCCGGGGTGCGCCTGTTCCACTCCATCCTCGACTCGCTGCTGGCCTTCGCCGCCCTCGAGACCGGGCACGCGCCGTTCGGCTACCTCACCTGGCTCCGCTGGCTGGGCGTGGTGGTCGCCGGCAACATGCTGGGCGGGCTCGGCCTCACCACCCTGCTCCGCCTGCTGCGCAGCCGCCAGCGGCTGCTCGACCACCGCCTGGCGGTCCAGCGGGCCGTGGAGGCGGCACCGCCGGCCAGCTGAGCGACGGCTGTGCCCGATGGGGCGTTCGCCCGGGCGGCCCGGCGGGTAGGGAGGGGTCATCGCCCCCACCCGCCTCGCCCGGCTCGCCCTCGCCTCCACCCTGCTCGTCGGGGGCGTCGTGGCGGCCGTGGTGGCCTTCGGGCCGGGCGGTGCCGGTTCCAGCACGAGCCGGTCGGGCCGGCCGCTGGCGCCGATCCAGCCCGTCCAGCCGGTCGGGCCACAGGGCGGGGGGACGAGCGGGACGAGCGGGACCGGGACGGGCGGCTCGGTGTCGGCGATCGGCCCGAACGGGGCGCCGCTCGCCTTCGTTGCCACCTTCTCCGGGTCGTCCCTGTCCCGGTCGAAGTGGAACCCGTACATCACCGACGCTGCCGCCTCGGGCCAGCCGTGGAACTCGAACGGCCAGGGGGGGAGCTCGCCGGCCGGCGGGCCCGACCTGCAGGACCTGGAGTACGACCTGCCCAGCCAGGTGCGCGTCGACGGCGGCCTCCAGCTGACCGCCCGGCGCCAGGCCACCCCGGGCGTGCTCGGCAACGGCCCGCTCACCTATCCGTGGCGGTCGGGGGCGGTGTCGACCTACGGCAAGTTCGAGTTCGACGGCGGCTACCTGTCGGTCACCGCCCGGATGCCGACCGGGTCGGGGCTGTGGCCGTCGGTGTTCCTGCTCCCCGGCTACTCGATGGCCGGGCACCCGGACGGCAACGAGATCGACCTGTTCGAGGGTGGCTATCTCGGCCAGGGGCCGCCGGCCGACAACGTGGCGTGGCACCTGCACGTCAACGGGCGGGTGGTCGGCGGGGTGGTCGACGTCGGTAGCCGGCTGTCGGCCGGCTACCACACCTACGGGCTCGACTGGGTGCCCGGGAAGTCGATCACCTGGTACTTCGACGGCCGCCGCATCGCCCAGGTGACGAGCGCCACCGTGGCCATCCCGAACGAGCCGATGGAGCTCATCGTCGACCTGCAGGTGGCCAACTCGGCGACCGCCTCGTTCCACGACCAGGTCGACGCCGCCACGCCGTCCACGGCGACGATGGACGTGCGGCGCATCGCCGTCTACTCGACGAGCTAGCCGGCGCCCGACGAGCTAGCCGGCGCCCGCCGGGCGGTGCCCCGGTCGGCCAGGCCGGTGCTGCCGGTCAGCTCAGCGAGGCCGCTTGGCCCGCTGTGGTGCCAGCCGCTGGGCCGGGGTGCCCGGCCGGCGCCGCGAGGCGCCGCCGCGGCCTGCCCCGCGGTCCTGGCGGTCCATCGCCCGTCGCATCTCCCGGCCGAGCTCCTGCTCGGGGGCGCGGGGCTCGAACATGCGCTCGATGGTCCGCGCCCGCTCGGCCGGCGGCATGGCCCGGGTCATGGCGTCGATGCGGGCCAGGTCGCCGGACAGCCCGCGGCGCTTGGCCTTGGACTTGTCGATCAGCTTGAGGATGCGCCGCCCGTACCAGCGTCGGATGGCAGCGACGCGAAACAGGCGCCGCCACAGGCGGTCACGGCCGCTGCGGAGTCGCTCCCGGATCATCCCTCCATTGTGCCCCGCCGTCGGGCGGCCCGTGCCCGGGGGCGGGCCGGCGGAGTAGGTTGCGACCATGATCGACGACGCTGTCAAGGAGCTCGCCAAGGGAGCCAACTTCGCCGCCCTGACGACGCTGCTGCCGAGCGGCCAGCCGCAGACGAACGTGATGTGGGTGGACTGCGACGACGAGCACGTGCTCATCAACACCGAGATCGGCCGGCAGAAGTTCCGGGACGTCGAGGCCGACCCGCGGGTGACGGTGGCCATCTGGGACGCCGCCAACCCGTACCACTACGCCGAGGTGCGTGGGCGGGTGGTCGAGGTGGTCGGCGGCGAGGCGGCCCGGGCGCACATCGACGTGCTCAGTGACAAATACACCGGCAAGCCCTACGATCCGGCCATGATCGGCACCGAGCGAGTCCTGCTCAAGATCGCTCCCGAGCGCCAGCGCGTGCAGTAGCGCAGCCGTGCTGGACGCCCGGGACGGTCGGGCAGGGCCGTCTCGGACGAGTGGCGCCGCGGCGCGCCAGGAAGGGAGCTGACATGCTCCGGGGCTTCAAGAAGTTCCTGCTGCACGGCGACATCATCATTGTTGCGGTCGGCCTGGTGGTGGCCCTCGCCTTCTCGACGCTCGTGTCGGCGTTCACGACGAGCGTCATCAACCCGCTCGTCTCCCGGGCCGAGGGGAAGCAGTCGATCGGCCTCGGCGTACAGCTCGGCGCCACCGGCAACAAGGCGACCTTTGTCGACTTCGGCACGCTGATCTCGGCCGTCATCTACTTCGCCATCTTCATGCTGGTGGTGTACGCCGTGATGGTGGTGCCCTACCGCAAGCTGATGGCGCGCCGCGGCAAGGTGGTGTTCGGGGACCCGCCACCGACGAAGACGTGCCCGGAGTGCCTCCAGAGCGACCTGCCGGTCGCCGCCACCCGCTGCTGGCACTGCGCTGCCGAGCAGCCGGCGGCGCCCGCCGCCGCCTAGGACCCCGTCCGGCCACCCGAGCCGGTCCGGCCGGCGGGTCCGGCCCACCCGAGCTGGGAGCTCGCTGTGCGCGCTGCGACCAGGGGGGCCCTGCGGCAGACTCAGGCGCCTTGACGCTGCAGGGGGCCATCGTTAGGCTGCGGGCCGTCGCAGGTCGTACGCAACGACCACCGCCCGGCGGCTGCCGTTGGGCGATTCGCCCAAGCGGTCGCGGGACGGGTGGGGACGACGGCGATGATCCAGCCGGCCAGCGGGGCCGCTGGTCACCGATGAGGGGGGCAAGTGCACGCACGAAAGCTGTTCCGTAAGGCCGTCCTGCCAGGCCTCGGCACGCTCGGGATGGCCGGCCTGGCGCTGGCCGGGGCGATGCCGGGCGGTGCCGGTGCGTCGGTCAAGGCGAAGGCGCAGCACCACACGACCAACCTGGCGGCGCTCGCCAAGGCGGTCAACGCGGCGGCGGCCCAGCCGACGTTCGCCACCTACGCCAAGGGCTACGGGGCCCCGGTGAAGGACGCGAAGAAGCTGAAGGGGATGAAGCTGATGATCGCCGTCGGCGACAGCCAGCTGGCGGCGTGCGCCGAGATCGCCCAGGCCGACGCCACGCTGGCGAAGGCGGTCGGCATGGTGCCGACGGTGTTCTCGACGACCGGCAAGATCAGCGACCTCGAGACGGCGACGTCGGACGCCATCAGCCAGGGGTACCAGGCGATCGACTACGGCTGCGACTTCAACCCGGAGCTGATCGCCCCGGCGATCGCCCAGGCCGAGGCCCACCACCTGGCCGTCGTGTCCTACGGGGCCACCCCGGCCGAGGTGGCGAAGACGCACGAGGACGCCAACACGCTCGACCCGTTCTCGTTCGACGCCCAGATCGCCGTCGACCAGGCGGTGGTGCAGCACCACGGCAAGCCGTTCCAGGCGCTCGGGATCGTGTCGGACGTCAACCCGCTGTTCGAGCAGGGCCTGGTGCCGGAGCTGCACAAGCAGTGCCCGAAGTGCACCCTGACCAACATCACCGTGCCGGTGCCCGACTGGGGCCCGCAGCTGACGAGCTCGGTGACGGCGGCGCTGCTGAAGAACCCGAAGATCACCGTGCTGTTCCCGCACTACGCCGGGATGCTCTCGACGATGGTGGCCGGGGTCGAGGCGGCCCACCGGAGCTCGACGATCAAGTCGTACCTGGCCTTCGGTGGCGGAACGCCGGAGATGCAGCAGCAGGCGGCCGGTGTCGGCCACCAGATCATCCAGAGCGACATCGGCGGGTACCCGGTGTGGACCGGCTACCTGCTGCTGGTGGACACGGCCAAGGTGCTGGTCCACCAGGCCCCGATCCCGGAGGCCACGGCCATCGGCCCGGACCGGATCGCCACGCCGCAGAACGTGGCCCAGATCCTGAAGACGGGCGGCTGGGGGACGGACTTCGTGAACGGGTTCCGCGGCATGCTCGGCCTGCCGGCGCTCAGCGGCAGCGCCCTGTTCCAGGCGGCCACCCTGAACGGGACGATGACGGCCAAGGTCTGATCGGCATCCGCTGATCCGGCGGTACCCGGCCGGGGCGAGTCGCCCCGGCCGGGCCATCAACCATCAAGGAGCTGCCCTCCTCGGCCGGTCCCGGCGCGCAGTAGCGTCGGGGCCGGCCGAGCGGGTGTTCGGACGTCGTACGGGGACAAGGTCGCGGGGATGGCGGTGGGAACCGAGCACGGCGAGCGCGCCGACGAGCAGCCGGCGGTCGTCGAGCTGCGGAACATCTCGAAGCAGTTCGGCAGCAACCGGGCCCTGGACGCCGTCGACGTGGTGCTGCACCGCGGCGAGGTGGTCGCGCTGGTCGGCCAGAACGGGTCCGGCAAGTCGACCCTCGTCAAGGTGCTGTCCGGCTTCCACGCCCCCGAGCCGGGCAGCCAGCTGCTGGTGGGGGGCCGCGACATCCCGCTGCCGCTCGAGCCGGGCAAGGCGGGGGAGATCGGGTTCAGCTTCGTCTACCAGAACCTGGCGCTCGCCGCCGGGATCACGGTGCTCGAGAACCTCAACCTCGGCACGAGGGTGACCGGGGGCAAGCTGGCCCCGTTCGGTCCGATCGCCTGGCGACGGGAGCGGCGGGAGGCGGCGGCGGTGCTGCGTCGCTACCGGGTCGACCTGGACCCGAGCCAGCTCACCGGCGAGCTGGCGCCGGTCGACCAGGCCCGGCTGGCCATCGTGCGGGCCGCCGAGGAGCTGCGCCGGTACCGGGAGCGGACGGGGGACACCCACTCACTGCTCGTCCTCGACGAGCCGACGGTGTTCCTGCCCGAGGAGGACATCCAGTTCCTGTTCGACCTGGTCCGGGCGGTCGTCGCCGAGGGGGCGGCCGTGCTGTTCATCTCGCACGACCTGGTGGCCATCCGGGAGATCGCCGACCGCATCGTGGTGCTGCGCGACGGCAAGCGGGTGGCCGACGTCCCGGCCAGCGAGGTCGACGAGGATGCCCTGGTCGACCTGATCGTCGGGGTGAGCGCCCGGGCGGCGGCCCTGGCGGCACAGGCCCAGGCCGCCCGACCGGGGGCAGGGGCTGCAGGCCCCACACCGGGCCCCACACCGGGCCCCACGGCAGGCCCCACACCGGGCCAGCCGGCGGGCCGGCCGACCGGGGTGGCAGCGGCCACGGCGCCAGCGGCCGGCGAGGCGCCGCCGGTGGCCCGACCGGCTGGGCGGGCGGCAGGGGGCGAGGCGGCAGGGGGCGAGGCGGCAGGGGGCGAGGCGGCAGGGGGCGAGGCGGCCGGGGGCGA
>JAKBAA010000012.1 GCA_021809425.1 Actinomycetes bacterium
GCGTCGTCGGCCGGCGGCGGCGGCGGCGGCGTCTCGGCGGCGACCGGCGCAGGGGCCGGGACCGGTGCCGGTGCCGGGGCGGCGACCTCTGCCCCGGGCTGCGCCGGCAGCTCGACGGGGGCGGCGCCCGGCTCGCCGAGCTCCGGGCGGCGGCGGCCGCCGCCGGCGCTGACCAGGCGGCGCGGCCGGGCCTGGCCCGAGGTCTCGCCGACCGCCATGGCGGCCTCGCGGGAGATCTTCTCCTCGGCGGCGCTCTTGTAGGGGAGGATGTCCCCCTTGTAGATCCACACCTTGATGCCCACCCGGCCGGTGCCGGTGCGGGCCTCACGGAAGCCGTAGTCGATGTCGGCGCGCAGCGTGTGCAGCGGGACGCGACCTTCCCGGTACGACTCGCGCCGGGCCATCTCCGACCCGCCGAGCCGGCCCGAGCACTGGACGCGCACACCGAGGCCCCCGGCCTTCTGCACGGTCTGGATGGCGCGCTTCATGGCCCGGCGGAACGAGATACGGCGGGCGAGCTGGTCGGCGATGCCCTGGGCGATCAGCGCCGCGTCGAGCTCGGGCTGCTTGATCTCCTGGATGTTGAGCTGGATGTTGGGGTTCTTCGTCATCCGGGCCAGGTGCCGGCGGAGGCGGTCCGCCTCCTGGCCGCGCCGGCCGATGACGATGCCCGGGCGCGCCGTGTGCACGTCGACCCGCAGCCGGTCACGGGTCCGCTCCACCTCGATCCGGCTGACGGCCGCCGCCTCCAGCTGCGACATCAGGTAGTGGCGGATCTTCCAGTCCTCGATGACGGCGTCCTGGTACCCGCGGTCCTCGAACCAGCGGGACTTCCAGTCGGTGGTGACGCCGAGGCGGAACCCGTACGGGTTGACCTTCTGGCCCATCAGTCCTTCTCCTCTGCGTCGCCCTCGGCGGCGCCGCTCGTCTCGTCGCCCCCGGCCTCGTCGGCGGCGGCCGCATCGCGACCGGCCTCGTCGGCGGCGGTCGCATCGGACGCCGGCGCCATCGCGTCGGCCTCGGTGGCCACGTCCGGCCCGGCCGCCTCGAGGCCCGGCGCAACCGCCTCCTCGGGCTCGGTCAGGCTCTCGACGGCCGAGGTGGGATCGACGTCGGTGGTGGTCCAGGACGGCGGGGCCCCCTCCGTGGCCACCTCCGCCTCGCCACGGCCGCGTCGGCGCCCGCGGCGGGAGCTCGTGACCTCCCCGCCGGCGACCTCGCCCTCGCCGGTGCGGCGGCGGCGCCCACCGGCGACGCGCCGTGCCCGGCGCTCGGCCGCCTCGGCGGCGACGCGGGCGCGCCGGCGGGCCAGCTGTTCGGCGGGCATGAGCGCCAGCACCACGGTGATGTGGCAGGAGCGCTTGCGGATGCGGGAGGCCCGGCCTCGGGCACGGGGCCGCCACCGCTTGAGGGTGGCGCCCTCGTCGGCGTAGGCCGTGGCGACGTACAGCTCCTCGGGGTCGAGCCCGTCGTTGTGCTCGGCGTTGGCGGCAGCCGACCGGAGCAGCTTGGCCACGACCGTGGCAGCGGCGCGGTCGGTGTGGTCGAGGACCTCGACGGCCCGCGAGTACTCCATGCCGCGCACGAGGTCGAGGACCTCGCGCACCTTGTAGCCGGACATGTTGCAGTAGCGCAGGACGGCACGGGTGCCGGGGCGCTCGTTGGTCTTGACACCGGTCATCAGCGTCGTCCCTGCCGTTCCTGGCCGGCGTGGAACCGGAAGGTGCGCGTCGGGGAGAACTCGCCGAGCTTGTGACCGACCATCGCCTCGGTGATGTACACCGGCACGTGCTTGCGCCCGTCGTGGACGGCGATGGTGTGGCCGACCATGTCCGGGATGATGGTCGAGCGGCGCGACCAGGTCTTGATGACCTTCTTCTCGTTGCGGCTGTTCAGGTCGTCCACCTTGCGGAGCAGGTGGTCGTCCACGAACGGGCCCTTCTTCAGACTGCGCGGCATGCTTCCTCGATCCGTCAGCGCCGGGCGCCGCGGGTACGGCGGCGCCGGACGATCAACTGGTCGGACTTCTTGCCCTGGGCGCGGGTGCGGCCCTCCGGCTTGCCCCACGGCGACACCGGGTGGCGGCCACCGGAGGTCTTGCCCTCGCCACCACCGAGCGGGTGGTCGACCGGGTTCATCGCCACACCACGGGTCTGGGGACGGACACCCTTCCAGCGGTTGCGGCCGGCCTTTCCGATCGAGACGAGCTCGGCCTCGGCGTTGCCCACCTCACCGAGGGTGGCCCGGCAGTCGATGGAGACGCGGCGCATCTCGGTGGACGGCAGCCGGAGGGTGGCGTGGACGCCCTCCTTGGCGACCAGCTGCACGCTCATGCCGGCGCCACGAGCCATCTTGCCGCCGCCACCCGGGCGGAGCTCGACGTTGTGGACGACCGAGCCGACCGGGATGTAGCGAAGCGGCAGGGCGTTGCCCGGCCGGATGTCGGCGTCCTGGCCGGACTGGAGCACGTCACCCACGGCCACCTGGCGCGGGGCGAGGATGTAGCGCTTCTCGCCGTCGGCGTAGTGGAGCAGGGCGATCCGGGCGTTGCGGTTGGGGTCGTACTCGATCGAGGCGACCTTTGCCGGCACGCCGTCCTTGTCGCGCCAGAAGTCGATGATGCGGTACTGCCGCTTGTGGCCACCACCGCGGTGGCGGGACGTCTTGCGGCCGTAGCTGTTGCGCCCACCGCTGCTCGGAAGCGGCACCGTGAGGGTGCGCTCGGGGCGCGTCTTCGTGATCTCGGAGAAGTCCGACGACGACTGGAAGCGGCGCCCCGGGCTCGTCGGCCTGCGCTTGCGGATCGGCATGCTTTCCTCAGCTCTCGAACAGGTCGATACGGTCGTCGCCGACCAGGCGCACGATGGCCCGCTTCGTGTCGGGACGGCGCCCGAACGTGGCCACACGACGGCTCCGCTTGCGCTTCCCCTTGCGGACCATCGTGTTGACCGAGGCGACCCGCACGCCGAAGGCCGACTCGACGGCCTGGCGGATCTCCACCTTGCTGGCCCGCGGGTCGACGACGAACACGTAGGCGCCGCCGTCCATCAGCCCGTAGGACTTCTCGGAGATGACCGGCTTGACGAGGACGTCGTGCTGGTTCACTCGGTCGCTCCGTTCTCGCTCGTGGGCTCGGCGGCCTCGTCGATCCCTGTCGCCGCCTCGCCGGCCGCCTCGCCGGCCCCCGGGTCGACCGGGGCCGCCCCGGCAGCCGTCGCCGGCGACGGAGCGGCGGACCCGGCGCCACCGGGGAGGGTGGCGTCGCTGAAGACGACCAGGTCGGCGACGAGGACGTCGTAGGCGGTCAGCTGGTCCTTCGGGACGGTGGCGACGTGGGGGAGGTTGGCGAACGACTTGGCGGCGTCGAGCTCGTTGCGCTCGAGCACCACGAGGACGGTGCGCCCGTCGCACTCGAGCGCACCGAGGGCGGCCACGGCCGTCTTCGTGCGGGGTGCGTCGAAGCGCCAGGCGTCCACAAGGCGGACGGCGCCCTCACGGGCCCGCTCGGACAGGGCGCAGCGGAGCGCCGCCTGGATCATCTTGCGGGGGGTGCGCTGGGCGTAGCTGCGCGGCTTGGGGCCGAGGGCGATCCCGCCACCGCTGTAGTGGGGGGCGCGGATCGAGCCCTGGCGGGCGTTGCCGGTCCCCTTCTGGCGGAACGGCTTGGCCGACCCGCCCTTCACCTCGGAGCGGGTGCGCGTGCTCTGGGTGCCCGCCCGGCGCGCCGCCAGCTGGGCGGTGACCACCTGGTGGAGCAGCGGGACGTTGACCGGGACGCCGAAGACGGCGGGATCGAGGGCAACCTCGCCGAGGCGCTCGCCCGCCATCGAGATGCGGGCGACGCTCGGGGCGGCGGTGTCGACGGCGGCGGCGCTCATCGGGCCACCGCCGTCACCGTCGCACGGATGAGGACGAGCCCGCCGTTCGGGCCGGGGACGGCGCCCTTCACGAGGATCAGCTCGCGCTCGGCATCGGCCTCGACGACCACGAGGTTGCGGGTCGTCACCTTGGCGGCGCCCAGGTGGCCGGCCATCCGGGTGCCCCGGAACACACGGGCCGGAGTGGCACAGGCACCGATCGAGCCGGGCGCCCGGTGCTTCTTGTGGTTGCCGTGGGCGGCGCCCTGACCGCGGAAGTTGTGCCGCTTGACCCCACCGGCGAAGCCCTTGCCCTTGGAGACGGCGGTCACGTCGACCTTGTCGCCGGCCGAGAGCAGCCCCGCGTCGAGCTCCTGGCCGACCGAGTAGGACGAGGCGTCGTCGAGTCGCAGCTCGACGAGCTGGCGGCCCGGCTCCACGCTCTTCGAGCGGAAGTGGCCGGCCTCGGGCTTGGTGAGGGTGGACGCCCGGCGAACCCCGTAGGTGACCTGCAAGGCGGCGTAGCCCTCCTTCTCGGGCGTCTTCACCTGCACGACCCGGACCGGGGCGACCTTGAGGACCGTCACGGGCACCGCCCGGTGCTCGGCGTCGAACACCTGGGTCATGCCGACCTTCTCGCCGACGATCGCCTTCGTTGCCATCTCTCCGCTCGCTTCCTGATCCGACACGTCGACCGACGCGACCCTGCCCGTCCCCGAACGAGCTTGCCTGCCGCGGCGGGGGCGGTACCGCCCCGCTCATGCAGGCGCTCCGCCGGGCAAGCCCGTGCGGAGCGCTCTCGGTGGTGCCGGGCGGTCCCCCGGGGACCGAGGTCCCCGGGGCACGTCCGGACGTCATCTCTACCGCCGGCCACCGCCGGCGCAGCCCGCCAAGCGTAGCAGGTCGGGGAGAACCCCGACGCTGCTCAGGCCGACTGGATCTTGATCTCGATGTCGACGCCCGCCGGCAGGTCAAGCCGCTGGAGGGAGTCGACCGTCTTGGCCGAGTGCTCGACGATGTCGACGAGCCGCTTGTGGATCCGCATCTCGAAGTGCTCCCGGCTGTCCTTGTACTTGTGCGGGGAGCGGATGACCGTGTAGCGGTGCTTCTCGGTCGGCAGCGGCACGGGGCCGCGGACCTGGGCCTGCGTGCGCAGGACGGTCTCGACGATCTTCTTCGTCGACTGGTCGACCACCTCGTGGTCGTACGCCTTCAACCGGATACGGATCCGCTGGCGGGGGCCGTCGGCCATGGCTCGCCGACCCCTACTTCAGGATCTTCGTGACGACGCCGGAGCCGACCGTGCGGCCACCCTCACGGATGGCGAACCGCAGGCCCTCGTCCATGGCGATCGGCTTCTGGAGCTCGACGGTCATGGCCGTGTTGTCCCCCGGCATGACCATCTCGGTGCCCTCGGGCAGCGAGATGGAACCGGTGACGTCGGTCGTGCGGAAGTAGAACTGCGGCCGGTAGTTGGAGAAGAACGGCTTGTGTCGGCCACCCTCCTCCTTCTTCAGGACGTAGACGTTGGCCTCGAAGTTCGTGTGCGGGGTGATCGAGCCGGGCTTGCAGAGCACCTGGCCCCGCTCGACGTCCTCCTTCTTCGTGCCACGCAGGAGGATGCCCACGTTGTCGCCCGCCTGGCCGGAGTCGAGGAACTTGCGGAACATCTCGACGCCGGTCACCACCGACTTCTGGGTGGGCCGGAGGCCGACGATCTCGACCTCGTCGCTCACCTTGACCTGGCCCTGCTCGATGCGGCCGGTCACGACGGTGCCACGACCGGTGATGGTGACGACGTCCTCGATCGACATGAGGAGCGGCCGGTCGACGTCGCGCTCGGGCTGGGGCACCCACTCGTCCACGGCGTTCATCAGGGCGAGGATGCCCTGGGCGGCGTCGGCGTCGCCCTCGAGGGCCTTGAGGGCCGACACCCGCACGATCGGCGTGTCGTCGCCCGGGAACTCGTACTCGTTCAGCAGCTCCCGGACCTCGAGCTCGACGAGGTCCAGCAGCTCCTCGTCGTCGACCATGTCGGCCTTGTTGAGCGCCACCACGATCGACGGGACGCCGACCTGGCGGGCGAGCAGGACATGCTCACGGGTCTGGGGCATGGGGCCGTCCGCCGCCGAGACCACGAGGATCGCGCCGTCGACCTGGGCGGCACCGGTGATCATGTTCTTGATGTAGTCGGCGTGGCCCGGCATGTCGACGTGGGCGTAGTGACGGTTGTCCGTCTCGTACTCCACGTGGGCGATCGAGATGGTGATGCCGCGGGCCTTCTCCTCCGGCGCCTTGTCGATCTGGTCGAAGGCCGTGAAGGCGACCGCGGGGTTGTGGTCGTGGAGGACCTTGGTGATCGCCGCGGTCAAGGTGGTCTTGCCGTGGTCGATATGGCCCATCGTCCCGATGTTGACGTGGGGCTTCGTCCGCTCGAACTTCTGCTTGCCCATTGGTGCCGACAGCTCCGTGTGCTCTGGGGCCGTGCCGTGCGGCACGCCGTGTCTTGTTGATGTGGGGGCCCGTTCCCGCCGGCGGTGCCAGCCGGCCCCGTGGCCGAGGGCGCGCCGTGCGCTCCGGGGCCTCTGGCGATCCTGCCGCTCGGCCCTACTCCCCCGTCGCCCGGGCGACGATCTCCCGGGCGATGGACTCGGGGACCTCCTGGTAGGAGTTGAACTGCATCGAGTACACCGCGCGTCCCTGCGTGCGAGAACGCAGGTCGGTAGCGTAGCCGAACATGTCGGACAAGGGAACCTGGGCGCGGATGACCTGGTTGGACCCACGCTGCTCCATGCCCTCGACCTTGCCACGGCGCGACGAGAGGTCGCCGATGACGTCGCCCATGTAGTCCTCGGGGGTGACCACCTCGACGGCCATGATCGGCTCGAGCAGCACCGGGCGGGCGGCACGGGCCGCCTTCTTGAAGGCCATGGAGCCGGCGATCTTGAAGGCCATCTCCGAGGAGTCGACGTCGTGGTACGACCCGAACGTGAGGGTGATCCGGAGGTCGACGGTCGGGTAGCCGGCGAGCACGCCCGAGTCCATCGCCTCGCGGATGCCGGCGTCGATCGAGGGGATGTACTCCTTCGGGATGACGCCGCCGGTGATCTTGTCGACGAACTCGTAGCCGCCACCGGGGCCGGTCGGCTCGATGGTGAGGACCACGTGGCCGTACTGGCCGCGGCCGCCGGTCTGGCGGATGTAGCGCTCCTCGACCTTCTCCACCCGGTCGCGCACGGTCTCCCGGTAGGCGACCTGCGGCTTGCCGACGTTGGCGTCGACCTTGAACTCGCGCAGCATCCGGTCGACGAGCACCTCGAGGTGGAGCTCGCCCATCCCCGAGATGACGGTCTGGCCCGTCTCCTCATCGGTGCGGACGCGGAAGGTCGGGTCCTCCTCCGACAGCGCGAAGAGGGCCTTGCCGAGCTTGTCCTGGTCGGCCTTGGTCTTCGGCTCAACGGCGACGTGGATGACCGGCTCGGGGAACTCGAGCGACTCGAGCACGACCGGGGCGTCGGCGTCGCAGAGGGTGTCGCCGGTGGTCGTGTTCTTGAGCCCGACCACGGCCACGATGTCGCCGGCCACGATCCCGTCGCGGTCCTCGCGGTGGTTGGCGTGCATCTGCAGGATGCGCCCGATCCGCTCGCGCTTGTCCTTCGTCGAGTTGAGGATCGTCGAGCCCTTCTCGAGGGTGCCCGAGTAGACCCGGATGTAGGTGAGCTTGCCGACGAAGGGGTCGCTCATGATCTTGAAGGCGAGCGCCGAGAAGGGCGCGCTGTCGCTGACCTCGCGGGTGAGCTGCTCGCCCTTGAGCGACGTCCCCGTGGCCGCCGGCACGTCGACCGGGCTCGGCAGGTAGTCGACGACGGCGTCGAGCAGCGGCTGGACGCCCTTGTTCTTGAAGGCGGTGCCGCACAGCACGGGGACGGCATGGTTGTTGATCGTGACCGACCGCAGTGCCCGACGGAGGTCGTCGGCGGTGATCTCCTCGTCGCCGATGTACTTCTCCATGATGGCGTCGTCGTAGGTCGAGAGCAGGTCGATCAGGTCGTGGCGGGCCAGCTCGGCGGCATCGACGAGATCGGCCGGGATGTCGACCTCCTGCCACTGCTCGCCCATCCCCTCGTCCCAGACGAGGGCGCGGCCTGCGACGACGTCGACGACGCCGCGGAAGTCGGCCTCGGCCCCGATGGGCAGCTGGACGACCGCCGGGCGGGCGTCGAGGCGGTCCTTGATCATGTCGACGCACCGCTGGAAGTCGGCACCGGTCCGGTCCATCTTGTTGACGAAGCAGAACCGGGGCACGTGGTACTTGTCGGCCTGGCGCCAGACGGTCTCGCTCTGGGGCTCGACGCCGGCGACGGCGTCGAACACGGCGACCGCCCCGTCGAGGACGCGCAGCGACCGCTCGACCTCCACGGTGAAGTCGACGTGGCCGGGGGTGTCGATCAGGTTGATCCAGCAGTCGCGCCACTGGCAGGTGGTGGCGGCGGAGGTGATGGTGATCCCCCGCTCCTGCTCCTGGACCATCCAGTCCATGGTGGCGGCGCCCTCGTGGACCTCGCCGATCTTGTAGTTCCGGCCGGTGTAGTAGAGGATGCGCTCGGTCGTCGTCGTCTTGCCCGCGTCGATGTGGGCCATGATCCCGATGTTGCGGGTCTTGGCGAGGGGGTACGCGCGGGCGGTGGTGTTGGCCATGGCCTCTCTGCTCTTTGTGCTCTGTTCGCTCTGTGCTCTGACGAGCGACTCGTCCTCGGGCTCACCGCTGGTGGCGCCGGGGTCCCGAGCACCTCGCCAGCCAGTCCCGGAGCCTCGCCCGGCGCTGCGAGGGGGACGTCGCCCCGTCTGGCTCCGTCGAAGCGGCGAGGTGGCGCCGCAGCGAACGCCGACTACCAGCGGTAGTGGGCGAACGCCTTGTTCGACTCGGCCATCTTGTGGAGGTCCTCCTTGCGCTTCACCGCTGCCCCGAGGCCGTTGGCGGCGTCGAGGATCTCGTTGGCGAGGCGCAGGGCCATCGTCCGCTCGCGGCGCTGGCGGGAGTAGGCGACAAGCCAACGCACCGACAGCGTGGTCGCCCGGCGCGGACGGACCTCGATGGGCACCTGGTAGGTGGCGCCTCCGACCCGTCGGCTGCGGACCTCCAGCTCGGGCCGGGTGTTGTCGAGCGCCCGCTTCAGTGTAGCGATGGCGTCCCCCGAGGTGCGCTCGGCGACGACGTCGAGTGCCTGGTAGACGATGCGCTCGGCCAGGCTGCGCTTGCCCCGGGTGAGGACCTTGTTGACGAGCTGGGTGACGACGAGCGAGCGGTAGACCGGGTCGGGCTGGAGCTCGCGGCGCGGTGCAGGACCGTTGCGGGGCATGTCAGGACTCCTTCTTCGCCCCGTAGCGGCTGCGGGCCTGGGCGCGATCGCGCACACCGGAGGTGTCGAGCGTCCCCCGGATGATCTTGTAGCGGACGCCCGGCAGGTCCTTCACACGGCCGCCGCGGACGAGGACCATGGAGTGCTCCTGCAGGTTGTGGCCGACGCCAGGGATGTAGGCGGTCACCTCGACGCCCGTGGTCAGCCGCACACGGGCGACCTTGCGCAGGGCCGAGTTCGGCTTCTTCGGGGTGGTCGTGTAGACGCGCGTGCAGACCCCGCGGCGCTGCGGCGCCCCTTTGAGGGCTGGCGTCTTCGTCTTCGAGCGCTTGGTGGAGCGCCCCTTGCGGACGAGCTGGGCAATCGTGGGCACGCGAATCCTCTTGGACCTTCGAGTCGGTGAGCCGCCGCACTGGTAGCGACCAGGCGCAGGCCCATGGATGTTAGAGCCGGCGACGCGTCGGGGCAAGCGCGCCGGGAACGCCGGCGGCGGGGCCGGCGGGGGTCTCCCGCCGGCCGCCGCCGTCGCCCTGCCGGCGAGCTCAGTAGGCGCCCTCGCCGCTCCGGCCGAGGTCGTCCTCTCCGGGCGCCTCGCCGGTCGGAGCGGGAGCTTCGACGCCGTCTGGCTGACGATAGTACGCAAGCGCCTCGTCGACGGCGGCCGCACCGTCGTCGTAGCCGCCGAACGGCGAGCCCTCGACGTTGCGGAGCCACGCCGCCAGCTCGTCGGCGCCCGGCTCGGCGAGGTCGGACGACCAGAAGGACATCCGCTGTGCCTCGGGGGTCTCGACGTCGACCGTGCGGTACCTGGCGAGCCCGCTCCCGGCCGGGATGAGCTTGCCGATGATGATGTTCTCCTTCAGGCCGAGCAGCCGGTCAGAGCGGCCCTCGATGGCCGCCTCGGTGAGCACGCGGGTCGTCTCCTGGAAGGAGGCGGCCGACAGCCACGAGTCGGTGGCGAGCGACGCCTTGGTGATGCCCATCAGCTCCGGGCGGCCCTCGGCCGGGCGCTGGCCGGCCTGGACGAGGTCACGATTGACGTGGCCGTAGCGCTGGCTGTCGACGCGCTCGCCGGGGAGGAAGGGCGAGTCGCCCGACTCGGCGACGAGCACCCGCCGGAGCATCTGGCGGACGATCAGCTCGATGTGCTTGTCGTGGATCGACACGCCCTGGTCCCGGTACACCTTCTGCACCTCTTCGACGAGGTACTGCTGGGTCTCCCGGATGCCCTTGATCTCGAGCAGCTCCTTCGGGTCCTTCGGACCTTCGACGAGCGGGTCGCCGGCCGAGATCTCCTGGCCGTCGGTGACCTCGAGGTGGGCACGGGCGGAGAGGGTGTAGACCTCCTCCTCGCCCTCGTCGCCGACGACGGCGACCCGGCGGCCGGACTCGTCCTCCTCGACCCGCACCACGCCAGAGGTGCGGGCAAGGATGGCGGCGCCCTTCGGCGTGCGGGCCTCGAAGAGCTCGACGACTCGGGGAAGGCCGTGGGTGATGTCCTCGCCGACGATGCCGCCGGAGTGGAAGGTCCGCATGGTGAGCTGCGTGCCGGGCTCGCCGATCGACTGGGCGGCGATGACCCCGACCGCCTCGCCGAGCTCGATGAGCCGGCCGGTGGCGAGGCTCTGGCCGTAGCAGGCGGCGCACACGCCGTAGGTGGCCTCGCAGGTGAGCACGGAGCGGACCCGGATGCGGTCGAGGGTCGGCTCGGCGGCAAGGCGGGCGAGGTCGGCGTCGCTGAGCATCGTCCCGGCCGGCAGCTCGTCGCCGTCGGAGAGGGCGACCGGCTCGGCGAGCAGCCGGCCGTAGGCACGCGTCTCGAGGTAGGACCGACGCCCGGCCTCGTCGGGGAGGATGTCGTCGATCCAGATCCCCCGCGTGCTGCCGCAGTCCTCCTCGCGCACGATGAGCTCCTGGGCGACGTCGACGAGGCGGCGGGTCAGGTAGCCCGAGTCGGCCGTGCGCAGGGCGGTGTCGGCGAGGCCCTTCCGGGCACCGTGGGTCGAGATGAAGTACTCGAGCACCGACAGCCCCTCACGGAACGAGGAGACGATGGGGCGCGGGATCATCTCGCCACGCGGGTTGGACACGAGGCCCTTCATGCCGGCGATCTGGCGGACCTGCTGGGAGTTCCCTCGGGCGCCGGAGTCGACCATCATGTCGAGCGGGTTGAACTTGACCGTGGCGAGGTTGGCCTCCATGGCGCGCCCGATCTCGCTGTTGGCCGACGTCCAGATCTCGATCTCCTTCTGGCGCCGCTCGTCGTCGGTGATGACGCCCCGCTTGAACTGGGCCTCGGCCTTCTGGGCCTCGGCCTCGTAGCGCTCGAGGATCAGCCGCTTGTCCGGCGGGGTCTTGACGTCGTCGATCGAGATGGTGAGCCCCGAGCGGGTGGCGAAGCGGAAGCCGAGGTCCTTGATGCGGTCCAGGCTCTCCGCCACGATGGCGCGGGGGTAATTGGCGGCGAGGCGCTCGACGAGCGAGCCGATGCTCGTGTTGCGCTTTCCGACGACGTCGTTGACGAAGCCGAAATCGCTGGGCAGTGCCATGTTGAAGAGCACCCGGCCCGGCGTCGTCTCGAGCTCGGCCGGCACCTCGCCGTCCTCGCCCGCCGGCACGGCGAAGGGGTAGCCCTCGGGACCGGGGCGGACCCGCACCTTCGCCTGGAGGTCCACGTCGCCGCGCTCGTAGGCGGCCTCGACCTCGTGGACACGGCGGAACGCCCGGCCCTCGCCCTTGGCCCCGTCGACCATCAGCGTCAGGTAGTAGGCGCCGAACACCATGTCCTGGCTCGGCACGGTCACCGGGCGGCCGTCGGCCGGCTTCAGCACGTTGTTGACCGAGAGCATCAGGATCCGGGCCTCGGCCTGGGCCTCGGCAGACAGCGGCAGGTGCACGGCCATCTGGTCGCCGTCGAAGTCGGCGTTGAACGCCGTGCAGACGAGCGGGTGGATCTGGATGGCCTTGCCCTCGATCAGGACCGGCTCGAAGGCCTGGATGCCGAGGCGGTGGAGCGTGGGGGCCCGGTTGAGGAAGACCGGGTGCTCCTTGATGACCTCGTCCAGGACGTCCCAGACCTGCGGTCGGCGTCGCTCCACCATCCGCTTGGCCGACTTGATGTTCGGCGCCAGCTCGACGTCGACGAGGCGCTTCATGACGAACGGCTTGAACAGCTCGAGCGCCATCTGCTTCGGCAGGCCGCACTGGTGCAGCTTGAGGGTCGGGCCGACGACGATGACGGAGCGGCCGGAGTAGTCGACCCGCTTGCCGAGCAGGTTCTGGCGGAACCGGCCCTGCTTGCCCTTCAGCATGTCCGAAAGGCTCTTGAGCGGTCGGTTGCCCGGGCCGGTCACCGGGCGGCCGCGCCGCCCGTTGTCGAAGAGGGCGTCGACCGCCTCCTGGAGCATGCGCTTCTCGTTGTTGATGATGATCTCGGGGGCGCCGAGGTCGAGGAGCCGCTTGAGGCGGTTGTTGCGGTTGATGACGCGGCGGTACAGGTCGTTCAGGTCGGAGGTGGCGAACCGGCCACCGTCGAGCTGGACCATCGGGCGCAGGTCCGGCGGGATGACCGGGACGGCCTCGAGGATCATGGCGGCCGGGTTGTTGATGCGGCGGCCGTCGTCGTCGCGGCGGTTGAAGGCCGTGACGATCTTGAGCCGCTTGATCGCCTTCTGCTTGCGCTGCGCCGACAGCGGGCGCCGCCCGTCGGTCGGGTCGATGTTGTCGCGGAGCTTCTGCTCCTCCTCGTCGAGGTCGATCCGGGCGATCAGCCGGGAGATCGCCTCGGCGCCCATGCCGCCCTCGAAGTAGTCGCCGTAGCGGGAGCGCAGCTCGCGCCACAGCAGCTCGTCCTCGATGATCTTGCGGGCGTGCAGGTCCTTCAGCTCGTCGAGGGCCCGGCGGGCGATGGCGACGTCGCCGTCGGCCCGCTCGCGGATGGACGTGGCCTCGCGCTCGACGGCCCGCTGGCGGGCGCGCAGCTCGGAGTCCTTCGCGCCCTCGGACTCGAGGGTGGCCAGCTCGGACTCGAGGGCGGCGAGGCGCCGCTCGACCTCGAGGTCGCGACCGCGCTCGATCTCGGCGATCTCCGAGGCCAGCTCGGCCTCGAGGTTCGGGAGGTCGACGTGACGCTTCTCCTCGTCCACGTGGGTGACGAGGTAGGCGGCGAAGTAGATGACCTTCTCGAGCTGCTTGGCCTTGAGCTCCTCGCGCGCCTCGGTACCCATGAGCAGGTAGGCGAGCCACGACCGGGTGCCGCGGAGGTACCAGATGTGGACGACCGGCGCCGCCAGCTCGATGTGGCCCATGCGCTCACGGCGCACCTTCGAGCGGGTGACCTCGACGCCGCAGCGCTCGCAGACGATGCCCCGGAAGCGGACGCGCTTGTACTTGCCGCAGTAGCACTCCCAGTCCTTGGTCGGGCCGAAGATGCGCTCGCAGAACAGCCCGTCCTTCTCCGGCCGGAGCGTCCGGTAGTTGATCGTCTCCGGCTTCTTGACCTCGCCGTGGGACCAGTTCCGGATGTCGTCGCCGGTCGCCAGGCCGATCCGCAGCTGATCGAAATCGTTGACGTCGAGCACCTAGAAACCCCTCTCAGCGGCGCGCCGCGCGTCTTCCTCGTCCGAGCCCCGCTCGGGCCTCGAGATGTCGATGCCGAGCTCCTCGGCCGCCCGGTAGACGTCCTCGTCGAGCTCCCGCATCTCGATCTCCTCGCCGGAGGTCGACAGGACCTCGACGTCCAGGCAGAGCGACTGCATCTCCTTGATGAGCACCTTGAAGCTCTCGGGGATGCCCGGCTCGGGGATGTTCTCGCCCTTCACGATCGCCTCGTACACCTTCACCCGGCCGAGGACGTCGTCGGACTTGATCGTGAGCAGCTCCTGGAGGGCGTAGGCGGCGCCGTACGCCTCGAGGGCCCACACCTCCATCTCGCCGAAGCGCTGGCCGCCGAACTGGGCCTTCCCGCCGAGGGGCTGCTGGGTGATCATCGAGTAGGGCCCGGTCGACCGGGCGTGGATCTTGTCGTCGACCAGGTGGGCGAGCTTCAGGATGTACATGTAGCCGACGCTGATCGGGTTGTCGTAGGCCTCGCCGGTCCGGCCGTTGTACAGGACGGCCTTGCCGTCGTTGCGGATCATCCGGTCCGAGCCGTCGGAGGCGTCCGGGCGGAGGCTCTCGAAGAGCTGCTTGATCGTCAGGTGGCGACCGGCCTCGAGCTCCTCGTCCCAGTGGGCGCCGTCGAAGACCGGGGTGGACACCCACACGGCCGGGTCGGTGCGCGGCCGGGTCTTCTTCTCGGTGCCCCGCACCTCGGGTGCGTCGCTGGCCTCGGCGCCCTCCTTGCCCTCCCAGCCCCACCGGGCGGCGTAGCCGAGGTGCGACTCGAGCACCTGGCCGACGTTCATTCGGGAGGGGACGCCGAGCGGGTTGAGGATGATGTCGACCGGGGTGCCGTCCGAGAGGTACGGCATGTCCTCGACCGGCAGGATCTTCGAGATGACGCCCTTGTTGCCGTGGCGGCCGGCGAGCTTGTCGCCCTCGGAGATCTTGCGCTTCTGGGCCACGTAGACACGCACGAGCTGGTTGACCCCGGGGGGCAGCTCGTGGGAGTCGTCCCGGGAGAAGACGCGGACGTCGATGACCTTGCCGTACTCGCCGTGCGGCACCTTGAGGCTCGTGTCGCGCACGTCACGGGCCTTCTCACCGAAGATGGCGCGCAGCAGGCGCTCCTCGGGCGTCAGCTCGGTCTCGCCCTTCGGGGTGACCTTGCCGACGAGGACGTCGCCCGGGCCGACCTCGGCGCCGATGCGGATGATGCCCCGCTCGTCGAGGTCGGCCAGGATCTCCTCGGAGAGGTTCGGGATGTCCCGGGTGATCTCCTCGGCGCCGAGCTTGGTGTCGCGGGCGTCCACCTCGTGCTCCTCGATGTGGATCGAGGTGAGCACGTCGTCGCGCACGAGGCGCTCGGACAGGATGATGGCGTCCTCGTAGTTGTACCCCTCCCACGGCATGAAGGCCACGAGCAGGTTCTTCCCGAGCGCCAGCTCGCCGTTGTGGGTGGACGGCCCGTCGGCGAGCACCTCGCCGGTCGTGACCTGCACGCCCTCCTCGACGAGGATCTTCTGGTTGATGCAGGTGTTCTGGTTGGACCGGCGGAACTTCGACAGCGCGTAGACACGGCGCCCGAGCTCCGCTCCGTAGCGGTCCTTCTGGCCGGCCTTGTACTCGACCGTGATGAGGTCACCGGAGACCTCGGCCACGCGGCCGTCGCCCTCGGCGAGGATCACCTCGCCGGCGTCCTGGGCGGCCCGGGCCTCGATGCCGGTCCCGATGTAGGGCGCCTCCGGCACGAGGAGCGGGACCGCCTGCTTCTGCATGTTGGCGCCCATGAGCGCCCGGTTGGCGTCGTCGTGCTCGACGAAGGGGATGAGCGCCGTCGACACCGACACGATCTGCTTCGGCGACACGTCCATCAGGTCGACCTCGCCCGGGGGCACCGAGTCGACCTCGCTCGTCGTGCCGTACGAGGTCGACGTCGCGCCGACGCGCACACCGGCCCCCTGGGGACCGCGGCGGACGAGGACGCGGTCGCCCACGAAGCGGCCGCCGTCGTCGAGGATCGCCGACGCCTGGGCGATGACGTACTCCTCCTCCTCGTCGGCCGCCAGGTAGACGATCTCGTCGGTGACCTGGCCGTCGACCACCTTGCGGTAGGGCGTCTCGATGAACCCGTGCTCGTTCACCCTGGCGTAGCTGGCCAGGTGGCCGATGAGACCGATGTTCGGGCCCTCGGGGGTCTCGATCGGGCACATCCGGCCGTAGTGGGAGGTGTGGACGTCACGGACCTCGAACCCGGCCCGCTCACGCGACAGGCCGCCCGGGCCGAGCGCCGACAGGCGGCGCTTGTGGGCGAGCCCCGACAGCGGGTTGTGCTGGTCCATGAACTGGCTCAGCTGGCTGGTCCCGAAGAACTCCTTGATGGCGGCCACGACCGGCCGGATGTTGATGAGCGTCTGGGGCGTGATGGCCTCGACGTCCTGGGTGGTCATGCGCTCGCGGACCACCCGCTCCATCCGGGACAGGCCGATGCGCACCTGGTTCTGGATCAGCTCGCCCACCGAGCGGACTCGCCGGTTGGCGAAGTGGTCCTGGTCGTCGAGCCGGTAGCCGGGCTCGCCGTTCGCCAGGTGGAGCATGTAGGTGGAGGCCGCCAGCACCTCGCTCGGGCTGAGCACGCCCTGACCCGGCTCCGGACGCTCGAGCTCGACGTCGAGGAGCTCGGAGATCTTCTCGATCTCCGGCCCGAGCTTGCGGTTCAGCTTGTAGCGCCCGACCCGGGTGAGGTCGTAGCGGCGCGGGTTGAAGAAGGCGTTCTCGAAGTAGGTGCGGGCCGAGTCGAGCGAGAGCGGCTCGCCGGGGCGGGCGCGCTTGTAGATCTCGAGGAGCGCGTCGTCGCGGGTCATCGCCACCTCGCGCTCCTTCTCCCACTGGCCGGTGAGGAAGTCGAAGTGGCGGACGAACCGGTCGAGGAAGGCCTCGTCCTCGTAGCCGAGGGCGCGCAGCACGACGAAGAGCGAGAGGCGGCGCTTGCGGGCCACCCGCGTCCCGGCGGTCACGTCTCGGTTCGGCTTGGCCTCGACGTCGAACTCGATCCACTCGCCCCGGTAGGGGTGGATCGTCCCGGTGACGATCGTCTTGGCGTCCCGGCCCGGCTGGAAGATGACGCCCGGCGAGCGGACGAGCTGGCTCACCACCACCCGCTCGGTCCCGTTGATGATGAAGGTGCCCTTCGGCGTCATCATGGGGAAGTCCCCCATGAAGACCGTCTGCTCCTTGATCTCGCCGGTCGAGGCGTTCATGAAGCGGGCCCGCACGAAGATCGGGGCGGCGAAGGTCATGTCCTTCGCCTTGCACTCCTCCATCGTGAACTTCGGCGGCGGCCGCAGGTCCGGGTCCGACGGGTCGAACTCGAGCTCGAGGCGGAGCTGGCCGGTGAAGTCCTCGATCGGGCTGATGTCGGCGAACGTCTCTGCCAGGCCCCGGGAGAGGAACCACTCGAACGAATCACGCTGGACGGCGACGAGATCCGGCAGCGTGAGCACCTCGTCGAGGTTCGAGAAAGAGAAGCGCTCAGGAGTGCGGGAACGAGACGGCAAGGGCCTACTCCTCGCGGATGCGGGTAAAGCGGACGGCGGGCGATATCGCAAGCGGGGCGCGCGTCACCAGGCCGAGCGGACGGCGGCAGGGCGGAGGGACGGGCACGGCAACCGCACAGCATAGGCGCGCGGAGACGACTAGGCAACGCGCGCCGGGCGCGCCGCGATGCAGGGTAGGGGACGCGTGCGGGCCGGTCAAGGAGGCTGCCGGCGGGAAGGCCGGTTGGGGCCGCCCGGTGGCCGGGGCCGGACGCGCCGCACGCGGCCCCGGGCCGCTGCCCGAGACCGCGTGCGATGCGCGAAGGCGGGCGGCTACTTGAGCTCGACGGTGGCGCCGGCGCCCTCCAGGGCTGCCTTCGCCTTCTCGGCATCCTCCTTCGAAGCCTTCTCGAGCACCGGCTTCGGCGCCGAGTCGACGAGGTCCTTGGCCTCCTTCAGCCCGAGGTTCGTGAGCGCCCGGACCTCCTTGATGACCTGGATCTTCTTGTCGCCCGCCGAGGACAGGATCACGTCGAACTCGTCCTTCTCCTCGGCCGCCTCCTCGGCGGCACCGCCGCCGGCCGCCACCGGCGCCGCCGCCATCACCGGGGCAGCCGCCGTCACGCCGAAGCGCTCCTCGAACTCCTTCAGCAGCTCGGACAGCTCGAGCACGGTCATGCTTGCGATCCCGTCGAGGATCTCTTCCTTGGTCGCCATCGTGGGTTCCCTTCTCTCGTCGCCTACTCGTTCGTTCGATCACCGCTCGTCACGGCCCGGGGGCCGCATCCGGCGGTGACACCTCAGGACTCCGTCGGTGCCGCCTCGTCTGCGGCGGCCGGTGCCCCCGCCTCGCCGCTGGCCGCCTCACCGGTGGCCGGCTCGCCGCTGGCCGCCTCACCGGTGGCCGGCTCGCCGCTGGCCGCCTCACCGGTGGCCGGCTCGCCGCTGGTCACCTCACGGGTGGCCGGCTCGCCTGCCTCGTCGTCGGCGGCGACGTCGCCGGCGGTCGCGTCGCCCGCAGCCGGCACCGCGTCCGCGGTGTCGGCCGCGCTCGGCCCGCCGGCCGCGCTCGGGGGGTTGCCTGCACCAGCGCCACCCTTGTCGACGAGCGCCTTGAGGGCGTAGGCAAGGTTCTGCGGCAGCGCCTGGAGGAGACCGGCGAAGCGCTGCATCGGGGCGGCGAACGCTCCGGCGATCTGGGCGAGCAGGACGTCGCGCGAGGGCAGCTCTGCGAGCGCCGCCGTCTGGCGGGCGTCGAGCAGGTCCGTGCCGAGCAACCCGCCCTTCACGACGAGCAACGGGTGGGTACGGGCGAAGTCGCGGAGGGCCTTGGCCACGGCGGCGACGTCGTCACGGACGAAGGCGATGCCGGTCGGGCCCTCGAGCAGGTCCTCGAGCACGCCGAGCCCGCTCTCGGCGGCCGCCCGGCGGACGAGGGTGTTCTTGTAGACCTTGTACTCGCCACCGGCAGCGCTGAGCGCGCGGCGGAGCTGCTCCAGGTGGGTGACCGGAAGGCCGCGGTACTCGGTGAGGATGGCGGCGCTCGACTCGGCGAGCCGCCCACGAACCTCGTCGACGACGGCGACCTTCTCCGGCCGGGGGTCCTTCAGTCGCTGCTCCATGGCTGGCTCCTCTGCCTGGATGGCCCAGGCGGACGAGCACCGCGCGCGAGAGAAGCCGCTCCCGGCTTCGCCTCGTCAGGCGGGCACTCGCCCCTTCGGCGCCTCGCGGCGCACCGGATGTCTTCGGCGTTCGGTCGTGTCGCCGCGCGCACCGGCACGCGGCTCCTGTCGGGCCGGAAGGCTACCACCCTGGAGGGGGTCGGCCAGCCGGACCCTCTGCTCAGGCGGTGGCGGCCAGCTCCTCGTCGGTCGCCTTCGCACGGGCCGGGTCGACGCGCACGCCCGGGCCCATGGTGGACGAGACGGTGATCGAGCGCACGTAGCGACCCTTCGCGGCAGCCGGCTTGACCCGCTGCAGCTCGTCGAGGAGGGCACGAAGGTTGTCGAGCAGGCGCGGCGGCTCGAAGGACGCCTTGCCGATCGGCACGTGGATGTTGCCGACCCGGTCGGTCCGGTACTCGATGCGGCCCGCCTTGTACTCGGCGACCGCACGGCCGACGTCGGTCGTGACCGTGCCGGTCTTCGGGTTGGGCATGAGGCCGCGCGGCCCGAGCACCCGACCGAGCCGCCCGACCTGGGCCATCAGGTCGGGGGTGGCGATCGCCACGTCGAACTCGAGGAAGCCCTCACGCTCGATGCGCTGCACCAGGTCGTCGGATCCGATGACGTCGGCACCGGCCGCCCGCGCATCGGTGGCGGCATCACCGGCGGCGAACACGGCCACGCGCACGCTGCGCCCGGTGCCGTGCGGCAACGACAGCGAGCCGCGCACGATCTGGTCGGCCCGCCGAGGGTCGACGCCGAGGCGCACCGCCAGCTCGACCGTCTCGTCGAAGCGGGCCGTGGCGAGGCTCTTGACGAGGTCGATCGCCTCCGCTGCCGAGTACAGCTGCTCGCGGTCGAGCCGCTTCACGGCGTCGAGATACCGCTTTCCCTTGGGCGCCATCGGATGTTCCCTTCGCTTCCTTTGCCTCGCTCCGCGCCCGGAGGCACGTGCCCCGAGCAGTTGCCGAACGTCGCCTCAGCGGGCGACGGTGATGCCCATCGAGCGCGCCGTGCCCTCAACCTGCCGCTTGGCGGCCTCGAGGTCGTTGGCGTTGAGGTCGGGCTGCTTCGTCGTGGCGATCGCCGCGAGCTGCTCCTCGGTGATCGTGCCGGCGCTCTGGCGACCGGCGGTCGTGCTCCCCTTCTCGATGCCGGCCGCCTCCCGGATGAGCACGGTGGTCGGCGGCGTCTTGAGGACGAAGGTGAACGTCCGGTCTTCGTAGATGGTGATCTCCACCGGCACCACCGTGCCCCGCTGGGCCTCGGTGGCGGCGTTGTACTGCTTGACGAACTCCATCGTCTGGACGCCGTGGGGGCCGAGCGCCGTGCCGACCGGCGGCGCCGGGGTGGCCGCCCCGGCGGGCAGCTGGATCTTGACGATGGCGGTGACGCGTCTGCGGGGCATCGATGCGGGTCCTTGTTCCTCTTCCGGCCGGCTACAGCTTGGCGACCTGGCTGAATTCGAGCTCGACCGGGGTCTCCCGGCCGAAGATGTTGACGAGCACCTTGAGCTTGAGCTGGTCCTCGTTGATCTCGGCCACCTGGCCGGTGAAGTCGGCGAACGGCCCCTCGCGCACCCGGACGGTCTCGCCGACCTCGTGCTCGAGGCGCGGCCGGGACCGCTTCGGGCCTTCGGTCCGCTCGTCACGCACCTGCAGGATGCTCTCGACCTCGGCGCGCGACAGCGGGGTCGGCTTCGTCCCCGGGCCGACGAAGCCGGTGACACCCGGGGTCTGGCGGATGACCGACCAGGCGTCGTCGTCCAGGTCGGCCCGCGTCAGCAGGTAGCCCGGGAAGACCTTGCGCTGGACGGTCACCTTCTTGCCGCCCTTGAACTCGACGGTGTCCTCCATCGGGATGACCACCTCGAAGATCCGGTCCTCCATGTTCATGGAGCCGATCCGGCTCTGCAGGTTCGACCGCACCTTGTTCTCGTAGCCGGCGTAGGTGTGCACCACGTACCAGCGACCGGGCCGGTCGTAGGGGCTCTGTCGGACCGGGAGGTCCTCGTCGCCGTCCCCGTCGCCCTCCAGCTGGGCGGTGTCGGGCTCGGCTACGCCGGCCTCGACGTCGGGCGCGCCGGCCTCGACGGCTGTCGCCGTGCGTGCACCGCCGTCCGCGGCGTCGCCGGACGCGACCGGGTCGCCCAGGTCCAGCTCAGGACCCTGCTCGTCGTCACCCATCGTCGCCATCGCGTCGCTCGTCGTCCTCACCTTGCTTCTGCGCTTCTGCAGCTCGTCGCCGCCGCTGTCGTGGTCCGGCGTGCCCGCCGGTCACCTTCGACCGGCCGGCCGCCCGGGTGGCCCGGGACCCCGGCCACCGGAGGGGCATCCCACCTCTAGGGGTAGAGGTGGAGGACCCCCTTGGCGAACACGTAGTTCAGGCCGAAGATCAGCAGGGCGATGAGGACGAGCGTCGTCAGGACCACCGTCGAGTAGTTGACGACCTCCGCCCGCTTCGGCCACAGCACCTTGGCCAGCTCCGCCCGCACTTCCCGGAAGTACTCGGCGACGCGGCCGCCAAGGCTAGCGCCCTCCGGCTCGACGCGCGACGACGTGTGCCCGGCAGGCGACGCGGGCGTGACAGGTGGCGAGTCGGCCGTGAACGCCGCGGCGTCGCCGGACCGGTCCTGGCCCTGCAGGGTGCGCTTTGTCTGTCGGTTCACGCGGGCGTCCTCGAGCTGGGCGGGCGAGCAGGGCAGGAGGGACTCGAACCCTCAACCGCCGGTTTTGGAGACCGGTGCTCTGCCAATTGAGCTACTGCCCTCGGACGGCCAGGTGCGGCGGCGCAGGACGCGCGTGCACCGACGACCCGGGGCGATTCAACGATAGCACTGGCGAGCCGGGGCGCCTCGCCGGGGCAGCCGGGATCGGAGCGCCAGGACGATCACGGCGCTGCCGAGCGCTCCGCCGGCGAGCGTCGCCCGCCACGCCCGGCCCGTCCCGTCCGCAACCCGCTCGGCCTCGGCGGCCGCGCCGATGGCGTCGAGGACGTTCGACAGCACCCCTGCGGGGAGCGCCGCCTGCTCGGTGCGCAGCTGGGCGAGCAGGCGCTGCAGGCGCGCCCGGCGCCCCTGCTCGGCCTGGCAGCGCAGGCAGGACGCCACATGGCGGGCCACGAGCGGTCGGGGGGCGCCGCCGAGGCCGGCCAGGGCGACGGCGCCCTCACATCGCACGGCTGCCCCCGGCTGGTCGCGCCGTCCCCCCGTCGCGCACCGCGGGCCGGCGGGCGTGCAGCGGACGTACCGCCGCGCCCTCCGGCGCGGGGCTCGGCCCCTCCTTCGAGAAGAGGGCGTCCCGCAGCCGCCGCCGCGCCCGGTGCAGGCGCACCTTTGACGCCGCCCGGGAGATGCCGAGCTCACCGGCGATCGCCTCGTGCGAGAGCTCGTACACGTCGTGGAGGACCACCACGGTACGCATGGGAACCGGCAGCCCGTCGAGAGCGGCGAGCAGGCGCGCCCGATCCTCGCCGGTCGAGGCGGCGGCCTCCTGGTCCCGCTCGGCCCGCGGATCGGCGAGCGGGAGGTCGGTGGCCAGCTCGTCGTGGGCCCGGCGGCGGCGGCGGCGCAGGTGGGTCGACGAGCAATTGGCGGCGATCCGGTACAGCCAGGTCGTCACGGCGGCCTCGCTGCGGAAGTCGCCGATCGCCCGAAAGGCCCGCAGGTAGGTCTCCTGGACGACGTCGCCAGCGTCGTGCTCGTCGCGGACCAGCCGCAGGACGAGCGCGTGCACCTTGGGCGAGGTCGCCACGACGAGCGCCTCGAAGGCCGCGACGTCCCCGTCGCGCGCCGCCACCGCCAGCTGGGCGAGGCGGGCGCTGTCGTCGGCGCTGGAAGACGGGCTGGCCAACGCGGGCGGGGTGCTAGCGCGTCTCCTTGTGGACCGTGTGCTCCCGGTCGAAGCGGCAGTACTTGCGCATCTCGATGCGCTCACGGTCGTTCTGCTTGTTCTTCGTCGTGATGTAGTTGCGGCGCTTGCACACCTCGCACTCGAGGGTGACCTTGACCCGCTTCTCGTTCTTCGCCACCGACGGTCCTCTCTCCGAGACCCGAGTCTCGTCCGGCGGGCACCGCGTCGACGGCGCCCGCCGGACCGGGGCATCTGGCCCCTATGGGTAGCGGCGGCCGGACTCGAACCGGCGACCCCACGATTATGAGCCGTGTGCTCTAACCGACTGAGCTACGCCGCCTTGTGCTGCGAGCCCCCTGTCGGAATCGAACCGACGACACCAGCCTTACCATGGCTGTGCTCTGCCGACTGAGCTAAGGGGGCGTGGCGCCGGGGCGCCCGGGCGTGACCGCCCACGTCAGCATACCGCCGCTGCCGACGGCGCGGGGAGGCCTTCCCGCCCGGGCCGTCCGGGGCCGGCGGCCCCCGGGACCCCGCCCGGGCCGTCCGGGGCCGGCGGCCCCCGGGACCCCGCCCGGGAGAGCCGGCCGGTAGCATGCCCGCCCGATGGACATCCGCCTCGGCGAGCCGGCCGACGCCGAGGCGCTGCGCGCCATCTACAACCGAGAGGTGCTCGGCTCGACCGTCACCTTCGACCTCGTGCCGCGCAGCGCGGCCGACCAGGAGCGGTGGATGGCCGAGCACTCCGGCGCCTACCCGGTCGTGGTCGGGGTGGACGGCAGCGAGGTGATCGGGTTCGCCTCGCTCTCGCCGTACCGGCCACGTCCCGCCTACGCGACCACGGTGGAGGACTCGGTGTACGTCGCCGCCCACCGCCGCGGCGGCGGCGTCGGCAAGGCCCTCCTCGGTGCCGCCGTCGAGCTGGCCGGCCAGCACGGCTTCCACGCCGTCATCGCCCGGATCGTGGGCGACCACGCCGCCTCGATCGCCCTCCACCGCTCGTGCGGCTTCGAGCTGGTCGGCGTGGAGCGCGAGGTGGGCCGCAAGTTCGGTCGCTGGCTCGACGTCGCCGTGCTCCAGCGGCTGGTCTGAGCTTCCGGCCCGCGCCGGCGCCAGCTCAGCCGGCGGTGCTGGCCAGCTCGCGCTCGGGCGAGCCGCTCCCCGGGCCGTCACCCGGCCCGAGCGGACGCAGGCGCGGCCGGACGATCAGCGCGGCGACACCGATGAGCGACACCGCGGCGGCAGCGGTGAGCCCGGGCGAGGCGGCGAGCTCGTTGACGAGCACCCGGCCACCGGGGAGACCGACGAAGCAGGCGATGCCCGACGCCCATACCACGATGCTCCGCACCCTGCCCGTGGCGATCGGCGCGAGGAACACGAAGCCCCACGAGGCGTACCACGGCTGGACGACCGGGCTGAGCACGACCACGGCGACGAGGCTCCAGCCGAGCGCCCGGAGCGGCCCGATCTCGTCGGCGCGCAGCAGCAGCCGCAGCCCGATGGCGGCGGCGAGGAGCAGCCCGGTGCCGCGGGCGAGCGTCAGGGTGAAGTGGGTATGGCCGGGGAGCCCGACGGCGCCGAGCAGCTTGCCGGACGCCATGCCGATGGCCGTCGCCGGATCGAGCCACGACCGCACCGTGTCCGGGTTGGAGAGCCCGGCCATCCACCCCCAACCGAGCCCGGCGACCTCGGACAGGACCGCCATCGTCGCCAGCGCGATGAGGAAGGCGGTGGCCACGGGACGGACCCGCTGGCGGATGCTCCGACCCGGGCCGAGCCACTCCCAGCCGATGTACAGGACGCCGATGAGCGCCGGCACCTTCACGGCCGCGCCGCACGCCGACAGGACGATGCCGAGCACCGAGTGGCCCCGCCGGTGCAGGGCGTACCCGCCGACCAGGAACCCGAGCATAAGGGCGTCGTTGTGGGCCCCGGCCACGAGGTTGTAGAGCACGAGCGGGTTGAGCGCCGCCAGGGCGAAGGCGGAGGCACCGTCACGGCCGAACGAGCGGGCGATCGCCGGCACCGCGGCCGAGAAGGCGACCGTCCCGGCCAGCGCCAGCAGGCGCAGGCCGACGACCGACGCCAGCAGGTTGTGCCCGGTGGCAGCGACGATCCAGCCGGCTGGCATCAGGAACAGGGGCCCGTACGGCGACGTCACGTTCTGCCAGAGCGGGTCGACGAGCGAGTTCAGCGGCGTCACCCCGAGCACGCTCGTGCCGTACGCGTACGGGTTGATGCCCCGGGTCATCATCTCGCCCTGGGCGGCGTAGCTGTAGACGTCGCGGCTGAACAGCGGCGCCACGACGAGCAGCGGCACGACCCACGCCATGAAGATCGGCACCAGGCGCCGAACCGGGATGCCCGGATGGCGCGACACGATCCGCACGAGGTCGTACCAGGCGCGCAGCATCAGCAGCATGCCGGCATAGACGGCGACGACGCCGAGGAAGAGCCCCTGGCCCGGCGGCGCCGCCTGCCCCGGGACCGCCGGCTGGCCGGGGATGCCGAAGTACCACGAGCCCGGCAGCTTCAGCGTGAACGGTGACGACGGTTGGGTGCCGCCGAGGAAGATGGCCACCGAGGCGATGAACCCGAGGACGGCGGGACGCCAGAGGAGCCGGCCGATCGGCGTGACGCCGGGCACGTACGGCTCGACGGGCTCGTCGGGCCGGCGCCGGACACCCGCCGCTGCGGCGACGCGGGCCACGGCTCGGCGGGCGGGCGCAACTGCGGGGGACGCGGCCAGGCGACGAGCCCGTCGCTTCGACCGCTCGATCCGGCGCTCCACCTCGTCGCCGAACGCGCGCAGCAGCTCCGGGACGGGCGTGCTCACGAGTCGACATCCTATCGTCGCGCCCCCGCCGGCGGCCGGCGCCGCTACGGTGCTGCCGTGAACGCCGGGCGACGACGCGTGCTCCCCGGCGCGCTCGCCGCGGTGCTGACCGTCGTCCTCGCGACCGCGCCGGCGCAGGCGGCGACCCGGCGTGGCGCCGGCGGGCTCGTGGCCGGCCGGGTGACGGCGATCGGCGACTCCGTCATGATCGACTACACCCCCGACCTCCTGCACGACGTGCCGCACGTGGTCGTCGACGCCACGGTCGGCGAGCAGTGGGACACCGGCGTGGCGGTCGCCCAGCAGCTCCGCGCCGAAGGTCAGCTCGGCACGGAGGCGATCATCGGCCTCGGCACGAACGGCCCGATCACGATGGTCCAGTTCGAGGCCATGCTCCAGGCCTTGCACGGGGTGCAGCACATCGTGTTCGTGACCGTGCACGTCGACCAGCCGTGGCAGCAGGAGGTCAACGCCGTGCTCGCCGCCGGCGTCCGCGCCACCCCCGACGCGCGCCTCGCCGACTGGTACCGCCTCTCGGCGCCCCACCCGCAGTGGTTCTACGGCGACGGCACCCACCTGCCGATCGGTGGGGTCGGAGCGCAGGCTTGCGCCGCGCTCGTCGCCCACACCCTGCTGGCGCCGGCGCCGGTGGTGCACCCGGCGCACAGCGGCGCCGGGAAGCGGAGCGGGTGGGCCGGGTAGGATTCGAACCTACGAAGGCGTTGCCGGCAGATTTACAGTCTGCTCCCGTTGGCCACTTGGGTACCGACCCGTCGGGCCGACACCCTACCGGATCGGCGCGCACCCCGCGGACGACGGCGCCGGCACGACCCGGTCACGCTAGCGTCGGGCCGATGCCAACCTTCGACGTGACCTCCGAGGTGGACCTCCAGGAGGTCCGCAACGCCGTCGACCAGGCCGCCCGCGAGGTGACCACCCGGTTCGACTTCAAGGGAACCGGTGCCACGGTCGAGCTGCACGACGACGGCATCGACCTCCACGCCCCGACCGAGGACCGTCTCCGGGCGCTCGTGCAGGTGGTCGAGGAGAAGCTGGTCCGCCGCAACGTCTCGCTGAAGGCCTTGTCCTACGGCAAGGTCGAGGAGGCCTCGAAGGGCACCGTACGCCAGCACGTCGACCTGCAGGCGGGGATCTCGAGCGAGCACGCCAAGTCCATCAACAAGCTCGTCAAGGATCTCCCCCTGAAGGGCGTGGCCTCCCAGACCCAGGGCGACCAGGTCCGGGTGACCGGCAAGAAGCGGGACGACCTCCAGGCGGTGATCACCGCCCTCAAGGCGGCCGACCTCGGCATCCCGCTGCAATTCGGCAACTTCCGCGACTGACCGGCGGGCCCAGCGGCCCAGCGGCCCAGCGGCCCAGCGGCCCAGCGGCCCAGCGGCCCAGCGGCCCAGCGGCCCAGCGGCCCAGCGGCCCAGCGGCCCAGCTCAGAAGAGCAGCGTGGCGTGCCGGGCGAAGTCGACGAGCGGCGACGGCCAGATGCCGAGCACGACCGTCGTCCCGACGCAGAGCGCCAGGCCGACCCAGACCCACGGGGAGACCTGCAGGTCGGCGTCGGCGACCACAGGTCCGGCGTCGTCGTCTGCGACCGCCGCCGCCTCCGCGCGGCCCGGGTCGACGAGCCCGGCGGCGCGCTCCAAGGTGAGCACCCCGGCAGCCGACGCCACGGCGGGCCCGGCCGGAAGGGTGCCGACCGGCGGGAACTGGCCGGCCGCTCCCCCCGGCGCGCCGGCACCGGCCGGGGCGACGGGCACGGCGACGGAGGCCTGTCGGCCGGCACGCTCGCCGAACATGGCGAAGACGAGGCGCAGGTAGAAGAAGGTGGCGATCGCCGCCGACAGCATGGCGACGGTGGCCAGCGCGTACGAGTGGGCGGCGATGGACGCCTCGATGACGTAGAGCTTGGAGAAGAAGCCCGTCGTGAAAGGCGCCCCGGCCTGGGCGAGCAGCAGGACGGCCATGCTGCCGGCGAGCAGCGGGCGCCGGTGGGCGAGCCCGCGGTAGCGCTCGATGCCGTGGCCCTCGTCGCCACGGCCACCGACCACCGCCACCACGCCGAAGGTGCCGAGGACGAGCACGCTGTAGACGAACAGGTAGTACAGGCTCGCCTCGGCACCGCGGGAGGTCCCGGCCTGCACGCCGAGCAGGATGAAGCCGGCGTGGTTGATGGAGGAGTAGGCCAGCATCCGCTTCACGTCCCGCTGGACGACGGCGACGAGGGCACCGAGGAGCAAGGTGAGGATGGCGAGCGCCCACAGGATCGGCTGCCAGGAGGTCCGCAGCGTCGGGAAGGTCGAGAAGAGCACCCGGAGCAGCGCGCCGAAGGCCCCGATCTTGGCCACCGCCGCCATGAACCCGACCGCCGGGGTCGGCGAGCCGGCATAGACGTCGGGCGTCCACATGTGGAACGGCACGGCGGCCACCTTGAAGCCGAACCCCACGAGCAGCAGCGCCAGCCCGCCGAGCAGCACCCCGTTCGAGACGACGACGTTCTGGGCGAGGAACGAGCCGATCGACGCGAGGTTGGTCGAGCCGGTCGCCCCGTAGGTGAGGGCGATGCCGTACACGAAGACGGCCGAGGAGAAGGCGCCGAGGAGGAAGTACTTCATGGCCGCCTCTCCCGAGGCGGCGCGCCGCTGGTCGAGGCCGGCCATCACGTAGAGCGGGATCGACAGGATCTCGAGCCCGAGGAAGACGAGGATGAGGTCGTTGGCCGACCCCATCAGCATGGCGCCCGAGGCCGAGATGAGGGCCAGCGCGTAGTACTCGACCCCCTGGACCTGCTCGCGCTCGAGGAAGCCGGCCGCGAAGAAGGCCCCGAGGATCACCACGCACGAGCACAGCACGAGGACCAGGGTGGCGAAGCCGTCGATGTCGACGGCCCGTGCCACGGCGCTGAACGGACCGCCCTTCTGGACGTCGTGCCAGAGGACGAGGGAGGCGATCAGGCTGGCGATCCCGATGCCGGCCGTCGCCGTCGCGTAGACCTGCGTCGGCAGATGGCGGGGGGAGACGGCGGAGATGCCGAGGAGCAGCAGCATGCCACCGAGCAGGATCAGCTCCGGCATGATCGCCGTGTAGTTGACGTGCGGAAGCACCAGCCCGTTTGCCGCCAGCAGGTGGGCCGGCGACAGCAGTGCGGCGAGCGGGCTCATCGGATCCCCTTCCCGGCAGGCGCCGGCGAGACGGGCGTCGGAGCGGAGGCATGCGTGTCGAGCACCGCCGGGGTGACCGCGACCCGCGCGCCGCCCTGTACGTCCGTGGCGAGGCCGATGGCGCTCCCCGGGGTGCGGACGACCGCCGACGACAGCACCGGCCGGCCGAGCGGCGCCGTGTCGGTGTGGCTGCCGGCGGCGACGTGGGCGATGAGGGCGTCCACCGTCGGGGTGATCCGGTTGAGCACCGGCTTCGGGTACACGCCGAGGAACACGATGAGGGCGAGCAGCGGCGCGAGGACCAGCCCCTCGCGCACCGTCAGCTCCTTGAACGGCCGCTCCGGCTGCTCGGGCCGCTCGTCGCCCTCCCGGCGGCCGTGGAAGACCTGCTGGTAGGCCCACAGCAAGTACACGGCGGCCAGCACCACGCCCACCATGGCGGCGACCGCCCACCAGCGGTGGCCGATGAACGTCCCGGCCAGGATGAGGAACTCGCCCACGAACCCGTTCAACCCGGGCACACCGATCGAGGCGAGCATGACCAGCATGAACGCCGCCGCCATCACCGGCGCCTTGCGCTGCAAGCCGCCGAGCCGGCGGATCTCGAAGGTGCCTCGGCGCCGGTAGATCATGGCGACGAGCAGGAAGAGCGCCGCCGTGTAGAGGCCGTGGTTGACCATCTGCAGGACGGCGCCCGACAGGGCCTCCCCGGTGAGGGCGAAGGCGCCGAGCACGATGAAGCCCATGTGGGCGAGCGACGAGTAGGCGACGAGCCGCTTCAGGTCCCGCTGGACGGCCGCGACGACGCCGCCGTAGATGATGCCGGCGACCCCGAGCGTGAGGAGGAGGGGCGCCAGCACGACGACGCCGTGGGGGAAGAGCCCGAGGTCGAAGCGGATGATCCCGTACGTCCCGAGCTTGGCCATGATCCCGGCGAGCAGGATCGAGCCGCCGGCCGGCGCCTCGGCGTAGGCGTCGGGCGACCAGGTGTGGAACGGGAAGACCGGTGCCTTGACGGCGAAGGCGGCGGTGAAGGCGAGGAACAGGGCGACGCTCTCGGCACCGGTCAGGTGGGTCCGGGCGAGCGCCTGGACCGAGAACGTGAGGGTGCCCGTCTGCGACTGGTGCAGGAACACGAGCGCCACGATCCCGACCAGCATCACGGCCGAGGCGACGAAGGTGTACACGAAGAACTTGGTCGCCGCGTACCCGCGCCGCTCGTGTCCCCACCCGCCGATCAGGAAGTACACCGGCACGAGGGTGGCCTCGAAGAAGAGGAAGAACAGCAGGACGTCGAGCGACAGGAAGCTGCCCATGCAGCCCGCCTCGAGCAGGCTCACCCAGACGACGAACGCCTTCGTGTTGGTCTGCTCCCCCGCGCCGAGCAGCGCCAGTGGGAACAGGACGGCGGTCATCAGCACGAGGAACAACGAGATGCCGTCGATGCCGAGCGACCAGCTGATCCCGAGTGCTGCCACGAAGGGGTGCACGGACGTCATCTGGTAGCCGGCAAAGCCGGACCGGAACTGGTCGAGCGTGGCCACGGCGATGCCGAGCGTGCCGATCGAGCCGGCAAGCGCCACGGCCCGCACGAGGCGGGTCAGCTGGCGGGGCAGGAGCAGCAGGACGAGCGCCGTGCCGGCCGGCACGAGCACGAGGGTCGTGAGGAACGGGAACGCGTGCGCCGAGCCCATCAGACACCTGCCCGCGAGAGGACGAAGGCGACGATGGCCACGACGCCGGCGACGAGGCCGAGGGCGTAGCTGCGCACGTAGCCGTTCTGGATCCGCCGCAGGACGCGCCCGGACGAGCGCACGAGGCCGGCGGTCCCGTCGACGGCCCGGTCGATCACCCGTCCCTCCACGACGGCCGCCGTGAAGCTGGCGAGCGCCGTGCTCGGGCGGGCGATCAGGTGGTCGAAGCTCCAGTCGATGAACCAGGCCATGGCGAGGAACCGCGGCTCGAGCTCCGGCCGGTCGGAGCGCCGCCGCCACAGCAGGTAGGCGCTGCCGGCTCCGGTGACGGCGATGGCGGCGTCGACGAGGGCGAACGCCCACTGCTGGCCGGTCGAGTAGTGGTGGTTGAGCAGGCTGGCCCCGACCACGGGATCGAGCCATCGCTCGAGGAAGACGAAGCTCGGATGGAACGGGAGGTTGATGAACCCACCGAACACGGCGAGCACGGCGAGCACGAGCAGGGGAAGGCGCATCACCCAGCGCGGGTCGTGTGGGTGCAGCCCCTCCTCACCATGGTGGCGCTCGCTCCCGGTCGACGCCGTCCCCCGGGCCCCGCCGGCGCCGGGATCGGCGTCGACCGGGACCGCTCCGTGGGCCGGGCCGGCAGCAGCGACCGGCCGGCGCTCCACCCAGCGGCGCCGGCCGAGGAAGACGAGGGCGTACTCGCGGCCCATGTAGTACCCGGTGAGCACGGCGGCGGCGGCGCCGACCGCCCACAGCGCCGGGGTGAGCGTCCAGGCGTTCTCGAGGACGTCGCCCTTGGACCAGAACCCGCTGAACGGCGGGATGCCGGCGATCGACAGCCAGGCGATCAGGAATGTCACGGCCGTGACGGGCATCACCTTGGCCAGCGCCCCCATCTTCTTCAGGTCCTGCTCGTCGTCCATGGCGTGGATCACCGAGCCGGCACCGAGGAAGAGCAGCGCCTTGTAGAAGGCGTGGGTGAGCATGAGGAAGATCGCCGCCACGTAGGCGCCGACGCCGACGGCCATGAACATGAACCCGAGCTGCGACACCGTCGAGTAGGCCAGGACCTTCTTGATGTCGTCCTGCGAGGTGGCGATGGTGGCCGCCAGCAACGCCGTCCCCGCCCCCACCCAGGCGACGACGTGGGCGGCGTCGGGGGCGAGGTGGAGGATGGGGTTGATCCTCGTCATCAGGTAGACGCCGGCGGTCACCATCGTCGCGGCGTGGATGAGCGCCGAGACGGGCGTCGGGCCCTCCATGGCGTCGGCCAACCACGGGTAGAGCGGGATCTGTGCCGACTTGCCGGCCGCGCCGAGGAAGAAGAGGAGGGCGATCGCCACGAGGCTCGGCGTACCCACCTGGCCGAGCCTTGCGAAGACGGTCGTGTAGGTCACGCTGCCCGTCCGCTCGAACACCAGGAAGATGGCGAGCAGGAAGCCGGCGTCACCGATCCGGTTGTAGATCATCGCCTTCTTGCCCGCGCTCGCTGCCGCCGGGCGGTCGAACCAGAAGGAGATGAGGAAGAACGAGCAGACGCCCACGCCCTCCCATCCGAAGAACGACACGATGAAGTTGTCCCCGAGGACCAGCATCAGCATCGAGAACACGAACAGGTTGAGGTACACGAAGAACTTGGGGAACTGCTCGTCGTGCTCCATGTACCCGATCGAGTACAGGTGGATGAGGGCGCTCACCCCGGTGATGAAGCTCGCCATCGTCATCGACAGCGGGTCGACGAGCACCCCGACGCCCACGTGCAGGTGGTCGACGCTGAGCCACGTGAAGAAGTGCTGCGTGAAGGACCGGTCGGCCGGGGGCCGCTGGAACAGTCCCGCGAACACGAGCACGGTGACCACGAACGACGCGGCGACCATCGCCGTCGCCAGCCAGCCGGCGAGCGGGCGGCCCAGCTTGCGCCCGAAGGGCGCCAGCACGGCGAAGCCGACGAGCGGGAAGAGCGGGATGAGGAAGGCGGCGTGGATCACGGCGAGTCGGTCAGCCCTTCAGGATGTGCGCGTCGTCTGCGGTGGCCCCGACTCGCCTTCGGTAGATCGCCACGATGATCCCGAGCCCGACGACCACCTCGGCGGCGGCCACGACGAGCACGAAGAACACGGCCACCTGCCCGCCGATGTCGTTCAGGGCACGGGAGAACGTCACGAAGGTGAGGTTTGCGGCGTTCAGCATCAGCTCGATGCACATGAACATGACGAGCACGTTCCGGCGCACGAGGAGGCCGACGGCGCCGATCGAGAAGAGCACCGCGGCGAGCACGAGGTACCAGGAGGCGTGGACGCTCATCGGGACACCACCTTCGTCTCGTCGTCCGCCCCGTCGGCAGCGCCCTCCCCGCCGCCGACCGACGGCACCGGCGGCTCGGCGGGCGGGGCAGCCCGCACCGCGCCGTCGGGCAGCTCCCCCGGCTCGGGGACCCGGTGGGGCCGGCGCGCCAGCACGACGGCGCCGATCACCGCCACCACGAGCAGCGCCGAGGTGACCTCGAAGGGGAGAAGGTAGGTCGTGAACAGGGAGCGCCCGAGCGCCACCACGTTCGTCCTCGTCCCACGGGCGGCGCCGCTCACCTTGGCGGCGCCGGTCACCCAGTGCTGGTGGGCGAGCAGCAGCACCTCGACGAGCACCAGCGCGCCGAGCAGCAGCGGGACGAGGCGCTGGGCGACGAAGCCGTCGGCGAACACCTGCTCCTGGCGGTCGACGCCGAGCAGCATGATCACGAACAGGAAGAGCACCACGATGGCGCCCGTGTAGACGATCACCTGCACGGCGGCCAGGAACTGTGCGTCCTCCTCGACGAACAGGACGGCGATGCCGAACAACGTCATGACGAGGTTGAGCGCCGCGTGGACCGGGTTGCGCATCAGGACGACACCGAGCGCGCCGGCCACGCAGATGACGGCGGCGACGGCGAAGGTGATGGCGTCCGGCAGCGTGGCCGCGGCGAGCAGCGTGGGCATGTCAGCGCACCTTCCCGCCGAAGCGGACCGGGATCTTCTTCTGCGCCGTCGACCGGATCGACACGTTGCCGGTGGCCTCGTCGTCGCGGTTGGCGCTCTGGCCCCCTTCGGGCGCCCGCACGCCGTAGCCGCGCTCGCCCGACCACTGGACCACGCCCTCGTAGTCGGCCGCCCCCGACGGGGAGGTGGCGCGCATCCAGGCGGACGTGTGGGCGTCCTCGCCCTCCCGCCAGTCCTCCCACGGCAGCTGCTGGGGGCGCCCCTCGTCGTCGACGACGAGCTCCTCCTTCGTGTAGATGGCGTCCGCCCGGTTGGTGAAGGAGAACTCGAACATCTTCGTCTCGGTGATCGCCTCGGTCGGGCACGCCTCGACGCACATGTCGCAGTGGATGCAGCGCAGGTAGTTGATCTCGTAGACGAACCCGTACCGCTCGCCCGGCGACACCGGCTCGTCCTCCGGGTTGTCCTTGCCCCGCACGTAGATGCAGTCGGCCGGGCACACCGCGGCGCACAGCTCGCAGCCGATGCACTTCTCCATGCCGTCCTCGTACCGGTTGAGGACGTGCCGGCCGTGCAGGCGTGGAGGCTTCGGCCGCTTCTGGAGGGGGTACTCCGTCGTCACCCGCGGCTCGGCAACCTGCTTGATCGCCTGCTTGAAGCCGCCGAAGAAGTGCAGCTCGTTGCGCGCCATGATCAGTCCTCGACCTTGCCCGGGGTCGCTGCCGCCCGCAAGCCGGGTGCGGCAGGGACCGGTTCGAAGCTGGACCCGCCCGAAGCGAGCCCCTCGCGCCGGCGGCGGGCGACCCGGACCGACTGGAAGAGCAGCCCGCCGGCGACGACGCAGCCTCCGAGCACGCCGAGGCCCCAGGTCGTCGACTGGTGCACGCCGGCGACCACGAGCAGCCAGGCGAGCGACAGCGGGATCATCACCTTCCAACCGAGGTCCATCAGCTGGTCGTAACGCAACCTCGGCAGCGCGGCGCGGATCCAGACCTGCACGTACAAGAACACGAGCGTCTTGCCGAGGAACCACAGGATCGGCCACAGCCACCGCACCACGTGGAACCCCGGTCCGTCCGGGCCGCCGAAGAAGAGGGTGACGACGATCGCCGACATGGTGATCGTGTTCATGAACTCGGCCATGAAGAACGTGGCGAAGCGGAACGAGGAGTACTCGGTGTGGAAGCCGCCGCCGAGCTCCGACTCGCCCTCTGCGAGGTCGAACGGCGGCCGGTTCAGCTCGGCCGTCGAGGCGATGAAGAACAGCACGAACGGCACCACGCCGAGGCGCAGGGCGTTCCAGTCCCAGAAGTGCGCCGCCTGCGAGGCGACGATCTGACGCGTGGTCAGCCCGTGCGCCTCGAGCACCACCGTGACGACGGTGATGCCGAGCACGGCCTCGTAGGAGATCATCTGCGCCGACGCCCGGACCGACCCGAGCAGCGGGTACTTCGACCCGGACGACCAGCCGGCGAGCATCGTGCCGTAGACGGCCACCGACCCGAGCGCCAGCACGAGCAGGATGCCGATCGGCGGGTCGGCCACCTGCAGGTCGACCACGTGGTGGGCGATCGTCACGACCCCGCCGATCGGGACGACCGTGAAGATGAGGAAGGCCGGCATGAGCGACAGGAACGGCGCCAGCCGGAACACCGTCCGGTCGGCCTGGCCGGGCAGCAGGTCCTCCTTGAACAGCAGCTTGGTGCCGTCGGCGAGGGTCTGCAGGAGCCCGAACGGGCCGGCACGGTTGGGGCCGATCCGGTTCTGCATGTCCGAGATCACCTTGCGCTCGAACCAGATCATCATGACGACGGCACCGAGCAGCGCGACGAGGCCGACGAGCACCCGCACGAGGTCGATCAGCACGACCGCCAGGCCCACGCCATGGGCGTACAGCGGCGGGTTGTCGACGAGCAGGACCACGGGAGCAGTGAGCATCAGATCGTCTCCAGCCGCACGTCGATGGGGCCCTCCCCGGCCACCAGCGACTCGATGCCGGGCCGCTCGCCGGTGCCGAGCCTCGCCGTCGCGACGGCGAGGTCGCGGGCGACCGCCTCGTCGGCGCTCGCCGCCAGCTCGACCGCCCCGCCCGGGCCGGTGACGCGCACCGGCTCGCCGTCGCGTACCCCGAGCCGCTCGAGCACGCTCGGATGGACCCGCACGGTCGCCTCGGGACGGAGCGGGGCGAGCGACGGGCTGGCCGCCACGAGCGTCCCCCGGTCGTACAGCGTCCGGCCGACGACGAGGCGCAGCGAGTAGGCGTCGAGGCGGGGCGCCGTCGCCGGCACCGACGAGGCCGGTGGTCCGAGCAACGGCGGCCGGCTGCCGGTGGGCCCGGCGCCGGCGATCCCGGCGGGCTGCCCGCCGAGGGCCACGGCGTCGCCCACGACGAGCGGGGCACCCTGCTCCTCGACCGAGGCGATCCCCGGCGTGGCGATCGGGTCGATGAGGCGTGGCCCGCGCCGTCCGACGCGCACCCCGACGGCCGCGATCGGCGCCACGAGCCCGTCCCGGTGGGCCGGGCGGCCGAGGACGTCGAGGTCGATCCCGCGCTGGGAGGGCGCCACGCGCTCGATCTCGGCGCTCAAGGTCTCGAGGTTGTCGAAGCCGAGGTCGTCGCCCATCTCGGCGGCGAGCGCCACGGCGATGGTCCAGGCCGGCCACGCCGTCCCGGGGGGCACCACCTTCTGGGCGACACGGGTGACGCGTCCCTCGAGGTTGGTGGTCGAGCCGGACCGCTCGTCGGCCGCCGCTGCCGGCAGCACCAGCTGGGCGGCCGACGACGAGGCGTCCCAGTGGCTCGCCACCGCGACGACCGAGCCGACCCCTTCGAGGGCCCGCCGGGCGAGGTCGGGGTCGGGCAGGTCGGCGAGCGGGTCGGCGCCGAGCAGGACCAGCACGTCCAGCTCTCCGGCCGCCGCCGCCTCGAGCAGCTCGCGCGCCCCCCGCCCGGTCGCCCCGGGAAGGTTGCCCCAGGCCGACTCGTACCAGGCGCGGCCCTCCTCGAGACCGACCCGACCCGGGAGGACCCCGGGGGCCAGGCCCATCTCGAGCGCACCGTGCACGTTCCCGCGTCGCAGCGCCGGGAGGAACCGGGCGCCCGGGAGCGCCGCGTGGAGGAGCGCCGCCGCCTCGGCGTACCCCACCGCCGGCTCGGCCAGGTTGGGCCGGCCGAGCACCACGACGACGCCCTCCCCCCGGGTGGCACCGCCGGCGGCGGCTGCCGCCAGCATCCGGCGGGCCGTCACCACCCCGGAGCGGTCGGCGCCCGGCACCTCACCGGGCTCCGCGTCGCCGGTCAGCGCGCCGACCAGTCGCGCCACCTCGCCCGGAAGGTACCCGACCCGGGTCGCGCCCTCGGCAGAAAGGGCCTGCGGGACGCTCGAGCACTCGAGCACGGCCAGCCCGTCGTGGGCGAGCGCGCGGCGGAGCCGGAGGTAGAGCACCGGAAGCTCCTCGCGAAGGTCCCCGGCGAGGGTGACCACGAGGCGGGCGTGGACGGCCTCGTCGATCGTCGCCCTCGGCAGGCCGAGCACCGTCGCCGCCGGGAGGCCGTCGTCCAGCTGGGCGTCGACGTGGTCGGTCCGCAGCACCGTGCGTGCCAGCTTGGCCCAGGCGTAGGCGTCCTCGTTCGTGAGGCGCGCACCGCCGAGCACCCCGACCCGGCCCTCACCCGCCGCTGCGGCTGCCTGCAGCGCCCCGGCCACCTGGCGCAGCGCCTCGGGCCAGCGAATGGCCTCGTGGCCCTCGCCCTTGCGGCGCGACGGCGAGGACACGCGACCCTCGCCGTTCGCCTCGAACCCGTAGCGGCCACGGTCGCACAGCCAGGACTGGTTGACCGGGTCGGCGTCGACCCCCAGGTAGCGCACGAGCTTGCCGGCCGACGACTGGGCCACGATGCGGCAGCCGACGGCGCACGAGGTGCAGGTCGTCTCGACCTGCTCGAGGTCCCACGGGCGGGAGGCGAACCGGTACGGCGCCGCCGTGAGCGCCCCGACCGGGCAGATCTGGACGGTGTTGCCCGAGAAGTACGAGCTGAACGGGCGCGACGGGAACGTGGCCACCTCGATGGCGTCGCCACGGAAGGCGAAGTCGATGAGCGCCTCGCCCGCCACCTCGTCAGCGAAGCGGGTGCAGCGCGAGCACTGGATGCACCGCTCGCGGTCGAGGTAGACGAGCGGGCTGATCTCGATCGGCTTCGCCCAGTGGCGCTTCTCCTCGACGAAGCGCGTGTCCCCCGGACCGTGCGTCAGGGCCTGGTCCTGCAGGGGGCACTCGCCACCCTTGTCGCACACCGGGCAGTCGAGCGGGTGGTTGACGAGCAGGAACTCGAGCACGCCCTCCTGGGCCTTGCGCGCCTTCTCGCTCGACGTCCGCACCTCCTGGCCGTCCGCCACACGCACGTAGCAGGACGGCTGCAGGCTGAAGCCCCGCGGGCCGGAGATCTCGACGAGGCACATCCGGCAGACCCCGACCGGGTCCATGCGCGGGTGGTAGCAGAACCGGGGGACGAACACGCCGGCCCGCTCGGCCGCCTCGATGACGAGCTCGCCCGGGCGGGCGGACACGGCCACGCCGTCGATCGTCACCGAGACCGTCGGTGCCTCCTCCGCCGACGCGCCGGCCCCGCCCACCGCCGTCTCGCTCATCGTGCCCCTCGCAGCGGGCAGCCGCCCTCCTTGACGTGCAGCAGCAGCTCGTCCCGGAACATCCGCACCGCCGAGGCGATCGAGGACGGGATCGACGGGCCGAGCACGCAGATCGTCGTCTGCTGCGGCGGCCACGACACGCCCGGGGCGATGTTGTCGCACGCGTCCATCAGCAGGTCGAGGTCCTCCTCGCGCCCGCCGCCCTCCTCGAGGCGGCGGAGGATCTTCTCGAGCCATCCCCCACCCTCGCGGCAGGGCGTGCACTGGCCGCACGACTCGCGGTGGAAGAACCGGGTGATCCGCCATGCTGCCCGCAGCACGCAGGTCGAGTCGTCCATCACCACGACCGACCCCGAGCCGAGCATGGAGCCCGCCTTGCCCACCGCCTCCTGGTCGAGCCCGAGGTCGAGCTGCTCGGGGCCGAACCACGGCGCCGAGACGCCGCCCGGGATGAACGCCTTGAGGCTGCGGCCCTCGGCGAGGCCACCGCCGAGCGACGGGTCGAAGATGAGGTCGCGGAACGTGACCTTGGACATCTCGAGCTCGTACCAGCCCGGTCGCCGTACGTGGCCGGACAGCGCGAACAGGCGCGTCCCGGTCGAGCTGCCGGTGCCGAGGGCGGCGAAGGCGGCGCCACCGTGGCGGACGATCCACGGCAGGTTCGACACCGTCTCGACGTTGTTGACCACGGTCGGCGCCCCGTACAGCCCGATGGCCGCCGGGAAGTACGGCGGCTTGATCCGCGGGAAGCCGCGCTTGCCCTCGAGGCTCTCGAGCAGCGCCGTCTCCTCGCCGCAGATGTAGGCGCCTGCGCCCGGGTGGATGACGAGGTCGAGCGAGAAGTCCGACCCGAAGATGCTCCGGCCGAGCGCCCCGTGGGCGTACGCCTCGTTGACCGCCGCCGTGAGCCGCTCGAGCCCGAGGGCGAACTCGCCGCGGCAGAAGACGAACGCCTGGGCCACCCCGAGGGCGTAGGCCGCGATCGTGGCCCCCTCGATCACCTGGTGGGGGTCGCGCTCGACGAGCAGGTGGTCCTTGAAGGTCGCCGGCTCGCTCTCGTCGCCGTTCACCACCAGGTAGGTGACGTCGGCCCGTCCGAGCATCGACCACTTTCGCCCGGCCGGAAACCCGGCGCCGCCCCGACCGAGCAGGCTGGCGGCGTCCACCTCGGCGCGCACCTGGTCGCGACCCAGCTCGAGCGCCCGGCGCAGCCCCTCGTAACCGCCCGTCGCCAGGTAGCCCTCGAGGGTGTGGCTGTCGTCGTGGCCGACGCGGGCGGTGACGATGGGGGCGGCGTCGGTGATCACGGTGCCTCCTCCGCCGCCGGCACGCCGGCGGCCCCGGCGGCCTCGAGCCCGACCGTCCGCTCGACCCGGCACAGCACGCCGTGGGGGGGCACGACCTCGTCGAGCGCGCCGGAGGCGAGGTCGTCGACGAGGCGGTCGAGCGCCGGGGGGTCGACCGGCCCGAAGAAGCGGTGGTTGACCTGGATGCACGGCGCCTTGTCGCACCCGGCCAGGCACTCCGCGTCCTCGAGCGTGAACATCCCGTCCTCGGTCGTCTGGCCGACGTGGACACCGAGCCGCTCCTCGGCGTGCTCCAGCGTCTCGTAGGCCCCGGAGAGCATGCAGGCGATGTTCGTGCAAACCGCTACCACGTACCGGCCGACCGGCTCGGTGTGGAGCATGTCGTAGAACGTCGCCGTGCCCCGCACCTCGGCGGGTGTCACCCCGACGAGCTCGGCGATGTCCTCCATCGCCTCCGGCGTCAGCCATCCGTCCTGCGCCTGTGCGAGGTGGCACAGCGGGATCAGCGCCGACCGCCGCTCCGGGTACAACGCTACCGTCGCCAGCGCCTTGCGCCGGGTCTCGTCGTCGAGATGGGCCATCAGCGGTCGACCTCCCCGAGGACGGGGTCGACCGAGGACAGCACGGCGATGGCGTCGGCCATCAGGCCGCCGCGCAGGAGCGCGGGGACGCTCTGCAGGTTCACGAAGCTCGGCCCCCTGATGTGCATGCGGTACGGCTTGTTGGCCCCGTCGGACACCATGTAGCAGCCGAGCTCGCCCCGGGGGGACTCGATGGCCACGTAGGTCTCCCCGACCGGCACGTCGAAGCCGCGGGTGAACAGCTTGAAGTGGTGGATCAGCGCCTCCATCGACTCGTCGATGCGCCCCCGCGGCGGCGGCGTGATCTTCTTGTCCTGCACCCGGTAGTCGCCGCGCGGCATCTTCGCGACGACCTGGCGGACGATCTTGATCGACTCGCGGATCTCGTTGAGGCGCACGGCGTACCGGTCGAAGGTGTCGCCGACCGTCCCGACGATGACGTCGAAGTCGACCTCGTCGTAGGCAAGGTACGGCATCGACTTCCGCAGGTCCCAGGCGACCCCGGAGGCCCGCAGGATGGGCCCGCTCGCCGACATGGCCACGGCCAGCTCCGGGTCGAGGATGCCGACACCCTCGGTGCGCTGCCGGAAGATCGGCTGGCCGGTGAGCAGCTCGTCGTAGTCGTCGATACGCGTCTCGATCGTGTCGACGATGGCGCTCACGTCGTCCTCCCAACCGTCCGGGAGGTCCGCCGCCACGCCGCCGGGACGGATGTAGTTGGTGTTCATCCGCAGCCCGGTCGTCTTCTCGAAGAAGCTGAGCACGAGGTCGCGCTCGCGGAAGCCGAAGATCATCATGGTGGTGGACGCCAGGTCCATGCCGTTCGTGGCCGCCCACATGACGTGGGACGAGATCCGGTTCAGCTCCGACATGAGCATCCGGATCCAGACGGCTCGCGGTGGGAGCTCGACCTCGAGGAGCGACTCCACGGCGAGCGCGAACACGAGCTCGTTGTTGAGCGGCGACAGGTAGTCCATCCGGGTGACGTTGGTCGCCCCCTGGACGTAGGTGAGCTCCTCCCCGGTCTTCTCCATGCCGGTGTGCAGGTAGCCGATGACCGGCTTCGAGCGCAGCACCGTCTCGCCCTCGAGCTCGAGCATCACGCGCAGCACGCCGTGGGTCGACGGGTGCTGCGGCCCGAGGTTGATGATCATCGTCTCGCCCTCGCCGAAGCTGGCATCGCCGAGCTCCGGGTCGCTGGCGGCGCTCTCGGGGAGGCGCAGCACCGAGCCACGCTCGATCAGCAGCTCCATCGGGTCGGTCCGCTCGACGGTCTCGAGCTCCTGGCGGCCCTCCGCCGTCTCCTCCACGCCGATGCCGCGATGGCGCGGCTCGGGCGCGACGTCCTCGGTCTTGTCGGTCGAGTCGCTCATCGGGGGCCCGGGGCCTCCTTGAACTGCACCGGCACGCGGCCGACGCCGTAGTCCTTGCGCAGCGGGTGCCCCTCCCAGTCCTCGGGCATCAGGATGCGCGTCATATCGGGATGGTCGGCGAAGCGCACCCCGAGCAGGTCGTAGGCCTCGCGTTCCATGTTCTCCGTGCCCGGGTACAGGTAGAACAGCGTCGGACAGGCCGGGTCGGACTCGGGCACCTGCACGCGCAGGCGCACCCGCACCCGTTGGGCGAGGTTGAGGAGGTTGGCCACCACCTCGAACCGCTCGGGCGCCACCCCGGCGGGGAGCGGCCGGTCGGGGTGGCGCAGGTAGTCGACGGCGCAGACGTCGCTGCAGAAGTCGAACCCGGCCTCCTTGAGGCCCCGTGCCACCTCGACGTACTGCGCACGGGACGGGTGCAGCACCTCCTGGCCGAGCCGGACCGTCACGGGCACGCCGGCGCAGGCGGCCACACCGGCGGTGACGAGCGCAGGGCCGTCGGCCGCCGCCTCGACGTCCTCCGCCCCGGCTCCTGGCTCCTCCGGCGTGCTCAACGCGGCGTCCCGACGTGGACCGGCCTCCGCGTCGGGGTGGCCACCCATCCGCCGGACGCCGCCGCGTCCCCGACCTCGATGCCCGCGCCGGCGCCGGTCCCCTCGCGGCGTCGCAGGATGTCGCCGGTGCGCACCTGCTCGTGGAGCGTGAGGATGGCGTGCATCAGCGTCTGCGGGCTCGGAGGGCAGCCCGGCGCGTAGACGTCGACGGGCACGATCTCGTCCACGCCCTGCACGATCGCGTAGTTGTTGAACATCCCGCCCGTCGAGGCGCACACGCCCATCGACAGGACCCACTTCGGCTCGACCATCTGGTCGTACACCTGGCGCAGGACCGGCGCCATCTTCTGGGACACCCGCCCGGCCACGACCATGAGGTCGCTCTGGCGCGGCGACGGGCGGAAGACCTCCATGCCGAAGCGCGCCAGGTCGTACTCGGCTGCGCCCGCCGCCATCATCTCGATGGCGCAGCAGGCGAGCCCGAAGGTGGCCGGCCACATGGAGCGGTAGCGCGACCAACGGACGAAGTCCTCGAGCTTGCCGGTGAGGATGTTGTGGCTGAGGGACTCGAGCCCTTTCCAGGACGACATGGACTCTCCTAGGCCGCCTCGTCGCTCGACGAGCCGATGCGCCGCACCGTCGACTGTGACGTCCGCCCCCCGATCGGCCGCACCACCCGCTGCACCCGCTTCAGCGGGCCCCAGTCGAGGGCGCCGTTCGAGACCAGGTACACGAACGAGAAGAAGACGGCGGCGGCGAACACGATGATCTCGACCAGCCCGAACCGGCCGAGCTGGCCGTACACGACCGCCCACGGGAACAGGAAGATCACCTCGATGTCGAAGATGACGAAGATCATCGACACGAGGTAGAAGCGCACCGGGAACCGCTGCGGCGGCTCGTGCGAGGGGACGATGCCGCACTCGTACGGAGCCTCCTTGGCTGCTGTCGGCCGCTGCGGCGCGAGCAGCTTCGAGGCGGCCAGCGAGAAGGCCGTGAACCCGAACGCGAGCACGAACAGGAACAGGATCGGGAGGTAGCTATCGAGGCTGCCCATGTCGGTCCGGTTCTACCACCCGCGGCACCGCCTTGGCACATCCGTCGGGGTCGCCGCCCTGCTCGCAGCACCGGCGCGCCGGATCGGTAGTGTCGGCCCGTGCCCACCGCCACCGAGCGCAGCCCGCTGCCCCCCACGCGTACCTGCGACGTCCTCGTCGTCGGCGCCGGACCCTCCGGTGCCGCCGCCGCCCACTGGCTGGCCCAGGCCGGCCACGACGTCGTCGTCGTCGAGCGCAAGCACTTCCCGCGCGAGAAGACCTGCGGGGACGGCCTCACCCCACGATCGGTCCGCCAGCTGTCGGACATGGGCCTCGCCGACGACCTCGAGGCCCACCACCGCTACGAGGGGCTGCGGGCCGTCGCCTTCGGGCGGGAGCTCGCCATGCGCTGGCCGGCGGTCCCCGGCCTGCCGCAGCACGGCTACGTGGTCACCCGGGCCGACCTCGACGCGCTCGTGGCGGCCCGTGCCGAGAAGGCGGGCGCGACGCTGTGGCAGGGCGCCGAGGCACAGGCACCCCTGCTGCCGGACGGTCCCGGCGGCCCTGCCGGTGGCGCGATCGTCACCGACCGCGACCACGGCGGATCCTGCGAGGTGCGGGCCCGCTACCTCGTCGTCGCCGACGGTGCCAACTCGCGCATCGGCCGGGCGCTCGGAACGGCGCGCGCCCGCGACCTGCCGCTCGGCATGGCGCTGCGCGGCTACTACTCGTCGCCCCGCCACGCCGAGGCGTGGATCGAGTCGCACCTCGACATCCGCGACCGCGCCGGCGACGTCGTCCCCGGCTACGGCTGGATCTTCCCGCTCGGCGACGGCCGGGTGAACGTCGGGATCGGCCTCCTCTCGACCGCCGACCGGTGGAAGGGGCTCAACACGAGCCGGCTGCTCGAGGCCTTCGTGGACTACGCCCCGGCCTCCTGGGGGCTCTCGCCAGCGACCGCCCTCGGGGCGCCGACCGGCGGCCGCCTGCCGATGGCCCTCTCGGTCGGTCCCCGGCTCGGCCCCGACTGGCTCGTCACCGGCGACGCCGCCGGGTCGATCAACCCGTTCAACGGCGAGGGCATCGCCTACGGCTACGAGACCGGCCGGCTGGCCGCCGGCGTGCTCGACCGGGCCCTCGCCGCCGGCCCGGGCGAGCTCGCCGACTACGAGGTCGAGCTCGAGGCCGCCTACGGCACCTACTACCGGGTCGCCGCCGGGTTCGTCCGGCTGATGGGCCACCCGCAGGTCATGCGGGCCTGCGTCGCCACCGGCATGCGGATGCGCCCGGTGATGGAGCTGCTGCTTCGGGTCATGGCCAACCTGATGCGTCCCGACACCCTCGGCGCCGCCGAGCTCGCCTACGGCGGGCTCGAGGCGATCGCCCGCGTCCGGTCGCTGGTGCGCCGGACCTGACCCCGGCACCGCCGGCGCTCGCCGGCGGTCAGCCGGCCGCCCCCACCTCCCGCACGGACGGGAGCCCGGCGAGCGCCTGCTCGGCGGCCTCCAGGGTCGCCGCCACCTCGTCGTCACCGTGGGCGGCGGACACGAACAGGATCTCGTACGGGCTCGGCGCCAGGCTGACGCCGCCGGCCGCCATGGCCGAGAAGTACGCCGGGTACCGCCCGAGGGCCGCGGCGGCTTTGGCGCCGTCGTAGTCGGCGACGGCCCGCTCGCCGAAGAAGACCCCGAGGAGCGTCCCCTCGACCGGCACCTGCAGCGGCACGCCGGCCGCCGCTGCGAGGGAGCGCAGCCCGTCGGCGAGCTCGGCGACCCGCCGCTCGATCCCGGCGTACAGGGCGTCGTCGAGCCGCTCGAGCACGGCCAGGCCGGCAGCGGTGGCAAGCGGGTTCCCCGACAGCGTCCCCGCCTGGTAGACGGGGCCGACCGGTGCCAGCTGTTCCATCAGGTCCTCCCGGCCGCCGACGGCGGCGAGCGGGAGCCCACCGCCGACGACCTTGCCGAAGCACCACAGGTCGGGGCGGACGCCGAAGCGGCTCGCCGCCCCGCCCCGGCCGAGCCGGAACCCGGTGATGACCTCGTCGAACACGAGGAGCGCCCCCGCCTCGTCGCAGGCGCGCCGCAGCCCCTCGAGGAAGCCCGGCGCCGGCGGGACGAGGCCCATGTTGGCGGCGACCGGCTCGACGAGCACGCAGGCGACCCGCTCGTCGAGCGCCGGGACGACGTTGTAGGGGGCCACGATCGTGTCCGCCACGGCCGACGGCGGCACGCCGGCCGAGCCGGACAGCCCGAGCGTGGCCACGCCGCTGCCGCCCGCGGCGAGGAGGGCGTCGCTGTGGCCGTGGTAGCAGCCGGCGAAGGTCACCACCCGGTGGCGTCCCGTCGCCCCTCGGGCGACCCGTACCGCCGTCATGGCCGCCTCGGTGCCCGAGGACACGAGCCGCACCATGTCGCAGCCCGGCACCGCCGCCACGACCGCCTCGGCGAGCCGCACCTCTCCCTCGGTCGGGGCGCCGAACGTCGTCCCCCGTCCCGCCGCCGCCTGCACGGCGGCCACCACGTCGGCGTGGGCGTGCCCGAGGATCGACGCCCCCCACGACTGCACGTAGTCGACGTAGCGGCGGCCGTCCACGTCGGTCACGTAGGCGCCGGACGCCTCGGCCACGAAGAACGGGTCGCCGCCGACCGCCCGGAAGGCGCGCACCGGCGAGCTCACCCCGCCCGGGATCACCGCCGCGGCCCGCTCGAGCAGCGCCCGGCTGCGCGGGCCGGCCGGGCTCATCGACCGCCGCCCGCCAGCGTCTCGGCGACCTCGCCGGCGAGGTAGGTCAGCACGAAGTCGGCACCCGCCCGGCGGATCGAGAGCAGCGTCTCGTGCGCCACGGCCACCCGGTCGATCCAGCCGTTCGCCGCCGCAGCGGCGAGCATGGCGTACTCCCCCGACACGTGGTACGCCGCGACCGGCACGTCCACCTCGGCGCGCACCGCCGCCAGGATGTCGAGGTACGGCAGCGCCGGCTTCACCATGACGGCGTCCGCCCCCTCGGCGAGGTCGAGCCGGACCTCGCGCAGCGCCTCGCGGGCGTTCGCCGGGCCCTGCTGGTAGCCGAGGCGGTCACCGCCCCCGGCGATCGTCACGTCGACGGCGTCACGGAACGGCCCGTACAGCGCCGAGGCGTACTTGACGGCGTACGCCAGGATCCCGACCTCGCCGAACCCGGCCCCGTCGAGGGCCGCCCGGATCGCGCCCACCTGGCCGTCCATCATCCCGCTCGGTGCCACGAGGTCGGCACCGGCCTCCGCCTGGACGACGGCCACCTCGCCGTACCGCCCGAGCGTCGCGTCGTTGTCCACGCCCCCGCGCCCGTCGAGCAGGCCGCAGTGGCCGTGGTCGGTGTACTCGTCCAGGCAAAGGTCCGGGATGAGCACCAGCTCGTCGCCCACGGCCCGCCGCAGCGCCCGCAGCGCCACCTGCACGATCCCCTCCGGGTCGGAGGCGCCCGAGCCCGACGGGTCCTTGCGCTCGGGCACCCCGAACAGCATGACGGCCGGCACGCCCAGCCCGGCGAGCCGCCGGGCCTCCTCGACGAGGCTGCCCGTCGTGTGCTGGACGACACCCGGCAGCGACGGTATGGGCACCGGCGCCTCGATCCCCTCACGGACGAACAGGGGTGCCACGAGGTCGTCGACCGAGAGCCGAGCCTCGGCGACGAGCCGGCGCAGCGCCGGTGTTCGCCGCCAGCGCCGCGGCCGGTGCACGGGGCCCGGCGCACCCGCGGGGCCCGGCGCACCCGCGGGGCCCGGCGCCGCCGGACGGTGGCCGGCGCTCGAGGGGTTCGTCACCGGCCCGAGCCTACGGCACCCGGCCCAGCACGCCCACGAGGGCGGCTACGACGGCGCCGTCGTCCGGGGTGGCCGCCTCGGCCGTCACGGCGATGCCGAGGCGGGCGGCGGCGGCGGTCGTCGTCGGTCCGATCGTGACCACGACCGGCGGCAGCCGCCCGGCGCCGGCGGCCCCGAGGAACCCCTCGACGGCCGACGGCGAGGCGAAGCAGACGGCGTCGGCCCGCTCGAGCGCGGCGAGCGAAGCGGGGTCGGCCGTCGCCGGGACGCTGCGGTAGGCGTCCACCGCCTCGACGCGCCAGCCGAGGGCGGCCAGGCCGCCGGCCAGCTCCGGACGGCCGCCGGCGGCGCGTGGCAGCAGGACACCGACGGGACCCGGGCCGGCGTGGCGCGGGAAGCGCCCGACGAGCGCCGCTGCGGCCCCTCTTCCTTCCCCGGGCTCGCCGACGAGGTCGGCGCGCACCCCGCGCACGGCGAGCGCCGCCGCCGTCCCCGGGCCGGCGGCCGCCACCTGCAGGCCCCCGAGCGCCCGGGCGTCGCGCAGCTCGGCGAAGAGCGCCGCCACGGCGTTCGGCGAGGCGACGACCACCCACGAGAAGTCGGCGGCCCGCCGGAGCGCCGCCCGCAGCGCCGCACCCCCGTCGGCGGCGCCGGCGGTGGCCCGCGTCGCCAGCAGGTGCACCGCCGCGCCTGCCTCGCCGAGGGCGGCGGCGAGCGCCCCGGCCTGGTCGGCGGCGCGGGTCACGACGACCGTCCGCCCGGCGAGCGGCCGGTCCTCGTAGCCGGCCAGGCGGAGGCCGGCGACGGCGCCGACCACGATGGTCGCCGGCGAGGCCACCGGGGTGGCCGCCAGCTCGCCGAGGGTGGTCCGCGTCGTCGCCTGCCGCGGCGTGCTCGCCCGCTCGACCACCGCCACCGGGGTGGCCGCCGGACGCCCGGCCCGGAGCAGCCGCTCGGCGACCCGCTCGCGGGCACCGGCCCCCATCAGCACGACGAGGGTCGCCGACGACGCCCCGAGCAGGCCCCAGTCCCGCTCCGTCTCGGCCGACCCCCCCGCCTCGAGGTCGTGGCCGGACAGCACGACCACCGCCGAGGCCACGAGGCGGTGCGTCACCGGGACGCCGGCGGCCGCCGGCGCGCCGAAGGCGGCCGAGACGCCGGGCACCACCTCGTAGGCCACCCCGGCTGCCGACAGTGCCAGCGCCTCCTCCCCGCCGCGCCCCAGCACGAACGGGTCGCCGCCCTTCAGCCGCACCACGACCGCCTCGTCGCGCCCCGCCTCCACCAGCAGCCGGTTGATGTCCGCCTGACGGGCGGACGGGCCACCGTCGCCCCGCTTGCCCACGTCGACCAGCCGGGCACCGGGCCGGGCGAGGGCGAGCACGCCGGGCTCGACCAGGCGGTCGTGCACCACCGTCGTCGCCCGGGCCAGCAGCTCGGCGCCACGGCGCGTGAGCAGCCCCGGATCGCCCGGGCCGGCACCGACCAGGTAGACCGTCACGGCGATGCCTGGGCGGCGAGCGCCCTTCCGCCGTCGAGCGACAGCAGCTCCTCGGCCAGCCGGTGACCGGTCTCGGCCGGGTCGTCGCCTGCAACCCGCCGGCGCACCACCACGTGACCGTCGAGGCTGGCGAGCAGGCCCTCGACGACGAGCCCCCCGCCGGGGGCCACCCGGGCGAGCGCACCGACCGGCGCCTCGCACCCGCCGCCGAGCCGCGCCAGGAACGCCCGCTCGGCCTCGACCGCGCGCCTCGCCCCCCGGTCGTCGATGCGGGACAGCGCGGCCAGCGTCGCCTGGTCGTCCTCGCGGCACCGCACGGCGATGGCCCCCTGGCCGACCTGGGGCAGCACCACCGAGGTGGCCAGCACCTCGGCCACCTGCCCGTCCAGTCCGAGCCGCTCCAGGGCGGCAAGCGCCACGACGGCCGCACCACCCGCCGGGACCCGCTCGAGGCGCGTCCCGATGTTGCCCCGCAGCTCGACGAAGCCGAGGTCCGGGCGCGCCCACGCCAGCTGGGCGCGCCGGCGAGCCGACCCGGTGGCGACCACCGCCCCGGGCCCCAGCTCGTCCAGGCGACGACCGACGAGGGCGTCCTCCACCGCCGCCCGCTCCGGCACGGCGGCGAGGGCGAGCCCGACCGGAGCCCCGCTGGCGGGGAGGTCCTTGGCCGAGTGCACCGCCGCGTCGGCGCGTCCCTCGAGGACCGCCTGCTCGACCTCCACCACGAAGACGCCCTCGCCCCCGAACGTGGCGATCGGCACCTCGAGGCGCCGGTCGGCACGGGTCTCGGTCAGCACCAGCACCACCTCGTCCGCCGCGCCGGCAGCCTCCAGGCGGCGCGCCACGCGCGTTGCCTGGAGGCGGGCGAGCGGGCTCGACCGGGTGGCGAGACGGAGCCGGTTCAGAGGTCGTACAGCGCCCGGAGCGCCTCGGCCAGGCGCTCACCCTTCGGGGACCCCGCCGACTCCTTCAGGCGGACCGTCGGCTCGTGCAGCAGCTTCGCCACCAGCCGACGGGTCACCTCCTCGAGGCGCACCCGCTCGTCCTCCGCCAGCCCGGCCCCGAGCCGGTCGAGCTCGCCCCGGCGCACCTCCTCGGCGTGGCTGCGCAGCGCCGCCACGAGCGGTGCCACCGAGCGCCCGCGTGCCACCCCCCGGAAGCGCTCCAGCTCCTCCTCGACCACGGCCCGCGCCCGCGGGATCTGGGCCCGCCGGCTCGCCATCCGCTCGCCGGCCAGCGCGTTCAGGTGGTCGATGTCCAGCAGCTCCACGCCCGGCAGCCGGCCGACCGCCGGCTCCACGTCCCGGGGGACGGCGGCGTCGATGACGAGCAGCGGCCGCCCGTCACGGGCAGCCACGGCGCCCGCCACGAGGGGCTCGTCGAGCACGGGCTCGGCGGCGGCCGTGGCCGTCAGCACCACGTCGGCGGCCGCCAGCTCGCTGGCCAGCGCGTCCAGCCGGACCGCCTCGCCGCCGAGGCGGGCCGCCAGGTGCTGCGCCCGCCGGAGCGACCGGTTCGCCACGACCACCCGCGCCCCGCCGGCCAGATCGGCGAGCGCGTCGGCCATCCCCTCGCCCACCTCCCCGGCGCCGAGCTGCAGGACCGACCGCCCCGACAGCGAGCCGCCCGACCGTTCGACCGCCACCTCGACCGCCAGATGGGCGAGCGAGGTCGTCCCGCGTGCGATCGACGTCTCCGAGCGCACCCGCTTCCCCACCTCCACCGCGTGGCGGAACAGCCCGCCGAGGATCGGCCCTGCGGCGCGCTCGGCTCGGGCCAGCTCACCGGCGCGGCGTACCTGGCGGAGGATCTCGCCCTCCCCGAGGATGGCCGAGTCGATCCCGGAGGCCACCTCGAACAGGTGGCGCGCCGCCGCGTCGTCGTAGGCCACCACGAGCCGCCCGGCGAGGTCGGCCGCCTCGTCCCCCGAGCCCCCGAGGCGGTCGCGGAAGAACGCCTCGATGGCCTCCAGGCCGTCGTGGAAGCGGTCGAGGACCGCGTAGACCTCCGTGCGGTTGCACGTCGACAGCACGGCCGCCTCGGACAGGTGCGGAGAGTCGCACAGCTGCGCGAGCACCTTCGCCAGCTCGCCGTCACCGACGGCGAGGCAGCCGAGAAGGTCGAGCGAGGCGTCGCGCTCGTGCAGCCCGACGACGACCACCGACACCCGCGCACCTCCTCCGGCGGCAGCCCTGACCAGGCCGCACGCCCGGGACCGGCCGGCAGCCCCCGGCCACGATACTGCCCCGCCGCCTTCCCCAGACGGCGCGGGCCCCGTCGCGGCAGCCCGCCCGCTCAGCTCCCGGCCGGCGGCCCCGGGTCGTCGACCCGTCGGTCGCGCGCCCCGTAGAAGGCGAGCACCTGCAGCTCGGCGGCCAGGTCGACGTTGCGCAGCCGGACGTCCGCCGGCAGCAGCAGCCGTGCCGGCGCGAAGTTCAGGATGGCCCGCACCCCCGCCGCCACCAGCCGCTCGGCGGCCGCCTGCGCCGCGTCCGCCGGCGTGGCGAGCAGCGCCACGGCGATCTGCTCGCGCCGCACCACCTCGGCGAGCCGGCTCGCGTGCTCGACCAGCACCCCGGCGACCACCGAGCCGACGAGGCGCGGGTCGGCGTCGACGAGCGCCGCCACCCGGAACCCCCGCGAGGCGAACGTCCCCGACCGTGCCAGCGCCCGACCGAGGTTCCCGACCCCCACCACGGCGATCGGCCACTCGCGGTCGAGGGCCAGCTCGCGCTCGATCCGGTCGAGCAGCTGGCCCACGTCGTACCCGGTGCCCCGTGTCCCGTACGACCCCAGCCGGGCGAGGTCCCGGCGGACGGTCGCGGCGTTCACCCCGGTCAGTCGGGAGAGCTCCGCCGAGGAGACCGTCGCCGGCTCCGACCCGGCGAGCACGTCGAGGGCGCGCCGGTACACCGGCA
>JAKBAA010000093.1 GCA_021809425.1 Actinomycetes bacterium
GCCGAGCGCCTCCGAGAAGAGTCGGCGCCACTCGTGCCGCCCGGCTCGCGGGTCACGCACCCAGGGCGGCTCGGCCGAGCGCGGTCCCCGGCCGAGCAGGGTCCCTCGCTCGAGGGCTGCCTCGCCTGGCCCGTCTGCCATGCCGAGACGATACGCCCGCCCGCCCGCCTCCTCCGGCCGTGCCCGCCGCAGCACCTGGCCGGGCCCATCCGTCACCCGCGCCGGAGGTACACGGAGGCGTCCGGCTCGGTGAGCACCACCCGGAAGTTGCGCCGCAGCTGGCGCTCCAGCCCGGGTGTCCAGGGGATCATCAGCTGGTCCAGGTTGGACAGCACGAGCGCCCCGGCCCGGGCGAAGGCGCCGTGCCAGTAGGCGACGAGCAGGCGGGGCCGCGGCGCCTTGCCGACCGCCCCGCGGCCGTGGTCGGCGACCATCCACATGCCGAACGGGTCGATGAGCTGGGGACAGCCCCTCCCGGTGGCCTGGGAGCGGTTGGCCGAGATGAGCAGCGACAGGTCGTCCGACACGACGCACGTACCGGCAGGGATGGCCGCGGCGATGGCCGGGCCCTCGGCCAGCAGCAACCCGTCGGCGGAGAGGCGGCCGCCACCGAGCAGCGGGACCTGGGCGTCCAGGTTGGCCACGGCCAGCCAGCCGGCCAGCCCGCACAGGGCGGCCACGGTGGCTGCACGCACGAACGGTGACCGCCGCCACGGGCCGAGGCGGCCCAGCCCACCCCCGGCACGGACGGAGGCGAGGTGGTGGCGGAGCTCTGCCACCAGCACGGCGCCCAGCCCGATGACGAAGGGCGCCGTGAAGTACGAGTAGGTCACGTAGAGCCCCGGGGCGACCAACAGCTCGACCAGCGACAACAGCGCCGTGGCTGCCAGCAGGGCATCGGCGAACCGGAACGTCCGGCGGTCCCGTCTCCCACCCAAGGCAGCCGCCGCCGTGCCGGCCACGAGGGCAGCCACGAGAACGGTTCCGACGACCGCCCCGACGGTGGTCCCGCCGAACAGGGCGTTTGCGCCACTCAGGTAGCCGAGCCGGTTGGGCAGCGAGATGGCCGTGTAGTCGTAGCCGCCCCGCCCGAGCTGGTCGAGGACGACGTCGTGGAACATCCGGGACGGGGCGGCCACGAAGAACGGCAGGCAGGGCACCCCGAACCCGACCGCCGCCCCGGCCACCAGCAGGGCGGCCCGGCGGCGGCTCCGCACGACCTCGAGGCCGGCCAGGGCGACGAAGGGGAAGAACGCCCAGATCTTGACCGCCCCGGCCAACCCCACCAGCAGCCCGATGGCCATCAGGCGGCGGGCCGACGGCGACCCGGGGCGCTGGGCGACCAGCAGGGCGACCAGGCAGAGCAGGACCAGGTACGGCTCCAGCTTCAGGTCGTGGCTGACCGTGGCCGCGTACGGGAACAAGGCCATCCCGGCACCCGCCACCGCCATCGCCAGCCGCCCCCGATGACGGACGACGAGCGCCGTCAGCCCGGCGTTGGCTGCCGCTACGGCGGCGGTGAGCACCCGGCTCGCCACGAACACGGCCGACGCCCCGGTCACCTTCGACAGGAGGGCGAGCGGCGCCATCACCAGGGCGATGCCGGGCGGGTGGACGAACACGAAGTCCCGGTACGGCACCACCCCGTCGACCAGCCGAAGGGCCACACCGAAGTACACCCCGGCGTCGTACGGGGCCACACCGAGCAGGTCTCCGGGCAGGGCGAGCCAGATCAGGCTGAGCCCGACCGCCAGCAGGGCGGACCCGACGGCGATCGACCGGGGCGTCACCGACGCCAGCGCCACCGCCGCACGGGGCGCCGCCACCCGCCGGGCCCCCTCGGCGCGAACCGGGGCCGGCGTCGGCAGCGAGAGCACCACCCGCTAACGGCAGCCGCCCCCGTCCGTTGAGCCCGCCACCCGTCCCACCTCGCCGTTGCTGCCCGTTCGGACCCTACGATCCGCCACCCGGCGGCCGTTAGGACACGGAGCCGGCCCCGCCGGCCCACGCCGCTGCCGCCGCATCGATCGACCCGAGGTGCCGATGAACCCGACCTGCCCGCCCCGCCCCGGTGCCCCCACCGGGCTGGCCCGCCGGCCCCGGCAGCAGCAGCGGCCCCGGCTCCGGCCCCGTCAGCGGCGGCGTGCGGTGGCGGCCGCCGGTGCCCTGCTCGCCGTGGGCGCCCTGGCGGCAGGGGCGGTCCCGGCAAGTGCAGCCCCCGCGGGCAGGACGGTCCGGCTGGGCAGGTCGCCGAGCAGCGGGCTCGGTGCCCCGACGGGCCGGGCCGGGAGCCGGACCCGGCTGACGGTGGACGTGGTGGTGGACAGCCGGGCGGCCTCGGCGGCGGCACCGGCCGTGACGCGGTGGCTGGAGCGGGGCGGGTTGCGCCCGCGGAGGACCGGGCGGACGACGGTCCAGGTGACCGCCACGACCGGCCAGCTGGGGAGGTTGCTGGGGGTGCGGTTCGACCGGTACCGGCAGCCGCCGGGAGGGGGCGGCCCGGTGGTTGCGGCGACGTCGGCGCCGGCGGTGCCGGCAGGGCTGGCCGGCCAGGTGATGGCGGTGGTGGGGCTGTCGACGGCCCCGATGGTGGCATCGGGGGTGACCGTGCTGCCGGGGTCGCCCAGCCCGTGGACCCCGCCGGGCCGCCAGCCGGTGACGGCGAGCGGGGCGTCGACGGTGCCGACGGCCTGCTCGGCGGCGACGAACGAGGCGCAGACGTACGGGTCGAGCACCCTCGACACGGTGGGGGCCCGGTACGGGGTGGACGGGCTGCTCAACGCCGGGGACCGGGGAAGCGGGACGGCGGTGGCGGCCATCGAGCTGGCCCCGAGCGTCCCGTCGGACGTCCAGGCGTACGACAGCTGCTTCGGGCTGTCCCCGTCCACCTACCAGGTCCAGCAGGTGGACGGCGGGGCCGGGAAGGTCAGTGGCGGGTCGCTGGAGGCCAACGCCGACATCGAGCAGATCCAGACCCAGGCGCCGGGAGCCACCGTCATCTCGTACGAGGCCCCCAACTCGACGGTGGGGTTCCTGGACGACCTGAACGCCGCCATCGCCAACCCGGCGGTGTCGGTGCTGTCGATCAGCTGGGGGTCGTGCGAGTCGGCGTTCGTGGACATGGCCGCCTACGAGCAGGCGTTCGCCACGGCGGCCCAGGACGGCAAGACGGTGCTGGTGGCCTCCGGGGACAGCGGGGCCGAGGACTGCTTCAACCGGTCGACCAGCCCGGCGGCCACCCAGCTGGCGGTCAACTACCCGGCCAGCGACCCCAGCGTGACGGCGGTCGGCGGCACCTACGTGCCGGCGAGCGGGCCGGACACGGTGTGGAACGCCTGTGCCACCGCCAGCTCGTCCAGCTGCGCCACCACCGACGGGGCCAGCGGCGACGGGATGGGCGGGGCCAGCGGGGGCGGGACGAGCGCCGACGTGGCCGAGCCGTCCTGGCAGACCACCGCCGGAACGTTCGGCGGGCGGGCCGTCCCCGACCTGTCGGCCGACGCCAACCAGCTGGTGGTGTACTCGGGCGGGTCCTGGGTGGTGGTGTCGGGGACGTCGCTGGCCGCCCCGCTGCTGGCCGGGTTCGTGGCCGACGTGGTGCCCACCTACACCACCGCCATCGGCAACCTGGCCCCCCACCTGTATAGCGAGGTGGCCACCCACGGGTACGGGGTGGCCGTCCAGCCGGTGACGAGCGGCAACAACGACTACACCGACACCACCGGCCACACCGACTACGTGGCGTCGTCCACCCCCGGGTACAACCAGGCGACCGGCCTGGGCATCCCGGTGGCCGGCGGGCTGGTGGGGCCGGCCGTCACCTCGGTGTCCCCCTCGACCGCCCTGGCCGGCGCCCAGGTGACCGTCAGCGGGACCGGCCTGGCCGACGCCACCGTCACGGTGGGGGGCAACCCGGCCACCGTGGTGAGCGACTCGGCCAGCTCCCTCACCCTGACCGTGCCGGCCGGCACCGGGTCGGCCGGCACCGGGTCGGCCCCGGTGGTGGTCACCAACCCGCTCGGCAGCGGGCCGGCCGCCCCGTTCACCTACGCCTTCCCCCCCGCCTTCACCTCGGGGAGCACCGCAACCGCCACGGTGGGGACCCCGTTCTCGTTCTCGGTCACCACCAGCGGAGGCCCGGACGCCGCCATCACCGCCACCGGGCCGCTCCCGGCAGGGGTCACCCTGACCGACAACGGGGACGGAACGGCCACCCTGGCCGGGGTTCCGGCAGCCGGGTCGGGCGGGGTGGACGACCTGACCCTGTCGGCCGTCGCCCCCACCGGGACGGCCAGCCAGCCGTTCACCCTGACCGTCGACCAGCCCCCCGCCATCACCAGCCCGGCCGCCCTCACCTTCACCACGGCCGGGGCCAACTCGTTCACCCCCACCGCCACCGGCTACCCGGCCGCGCCGGTCACCCTCAGCGGGGCCCTGCCGAGCGGGGTCACCTACTCGTCCGGCGGCGTCCTCAGCGGCACCCCGGCCGCCGCCGACGCCGGCCAGACGTTCCGGGTTACCCTCACTGCCGCCAACGGGTCCGGCAGCGCCAGCCAGTCGTTCACCCTGGACGTCGCCGGCGGTCCGGTGTTCACCGGCTCGTCGACCTCCGCCGAGCTGTCCCCTGCGGGCGGGTCCACCGCCTCGGTGACCGCCAGCGGCTCGGGGACGGTCACCTACGCCGAGACCGGCACCCTCCCGTCCGGGGTCACCCTGGCCACCTCCGGCCAGCTCTCCGGCACCCCGCCGGCCAGCGCTGCCGGCAGCTACCCGATCGTGGTGACCGCCACCGACGCCAGCGGGTCGACCAGCGAGCCGTACACGGTGGACGTCCCGGCCATCACCTCCCCGGCAACCGCCACCCTGGGCGTCGGGCGCCCGGGCGGCCTGGCCGTCACGGTGGCCGGCCTCCCCGGCGCCGTGGTCGGCCAGACCGGCACCCTGCCGACCGGGGTCACCCTGTCGGGCGCCCTCCTCAGCGGGACGCCGGCCGCCGGTAGCGCCGGCAGCTACCCGATCACCCTGACGGCCACCGCCGGCACCACCACGGTCAGCCAGCCGGCCATCCTCACCGTCGACGTCCCCCCGGCCTTCGCCCCGGCCAGCCCGACCAGCGCCACCTTCACCGAGGGCCAGCTCTCCACCACCACCCTCACCGCCACCGGCACCCCGCCTCCCACCTTCACCTCCTCCGGCGCCCTGCCCACCGGGGTCACCCTGACCACCTCCGGCCAGCTCTCCGGCACGCCGGCCACCGGCACCGCCGGCAGCTACCCGCTCGTCCTCACCGCCGCCAACCCCGGCGGGGCCACCCACCAGCCGTTCGCCCTCACCGTCGCCAGCCCCCCGGGCGGTGGCACCACGGGCACCGCTAGCGGCGGTGGCGGTGGCGGCGCTCCTGCCGGTGGCGGCGGTGGCGGTGGCGGTGGCGGTGGCGGTGGCGGTGGCGGCGCTCTTGCCGGTGGCGGGGGCGGTGGCCTGACCCTCGGCGGCGGCGGCGGTCTGACCCTGGGCGGCGGGGGCGGGTCGGCGTCGAGCCCGACGACCGGAACGGGCACGTCGGGCACCCCCTCGCCGACCCCGACCGGCGGCAGCGGGGGCGGGGGCGGGGGCGGGGGCGGGGGCGGCAGCTCGCCGCCGAGCCCGGTGGTGCCGAGCACGCCCCCGACGGCGGTTCGACCGGTGATCGCCGTGACGAGCGCCGGGGCGGTGGTCCGGGCGGGACGGGCGGGCTGGTCGTTGACCTGCCACCGGAAGGCCTGCCGCGGGACGGTCCGGCTGCTGGTCGGCAAGCGGTTCGTGTCGCCCCCCGCCCGCTACGCAGCGGCAGCCGGCAAGACGGCCCACGTGACGGTCCTCCTCACCAAGGCGCTCGCCGCCCTGCTCGGCCGTGCCAGGAACCACCAGCTGGTGGTGCTCGTCCGCATCACCCTGGCCGGCGGCCGGACGACCACCCGGCGGCTGGTGCTCCACCTGTCGGCCGCTCCGGCGGTGCGCCAGCATGCCAAGACCCGGCCGGCCACGCACAAGGCCAAGCCAACGCACAAGGCCAAGCCAAGGCCCAAGCCCAAGAAGGCGTCGCGCTCCACCAAGGGGAAGCGGCCGGGGAAGCGGCCAGGGAAGCGCCGAGCCACCGGCTGACCGCCGCAGCGAGTGGGGCGCCGAGCGCGCTCGGCGTCGGGAACGGGCCGGGCCGACAACCTCGGACAAGCTCGTCCGGGCAGCCGGGGGTGCCCCGATACGGCCTACCAGCTGGCCTGATGGCGGGCCCGGCGGCACGGCACCCCTCGGCGACCTGACGGCAAGCCGTTGCCGACAGGCAAGCGCACGGCCACAATGCCGGCCGACGGGGGAGGTGGTCGACGTGGCCAGAGGACGCGACGACAGCGCGAACGACCGTGGTCGGCCCGGCCGGGGCCAGTGCCCATGGCACCGGCGTGCCAGGCGGGCGGCGACCGCCACGGCGCTGGCTGCCGGAGGGCTCCTGGCGACCGGCGTCACCACCCCGGCCGGCGCCAGCAGCCTGCCGGCGGTGTGGGTCGGTCCGGCGTCGGTGACCGCCGCGCCGACCACCGCCAACTGGTCGAACAACGCGAACTGGCAGTCCAGTAGCGGGCCGAGCGGGAGCGACGCGCTCTCCTTCCCGGCTTCCGGCGCCACGCTGGGCGTCGACAGCACCAACGATGTCTCGGCGCTCACCCCGTCAGGCATCTCCTTCGAGTCCCCCCCGATGCCGACCATCCTGCCGAGCTCGGCGAACGGCTACTTCCAGGTCACCGGCAACGCCATCACGCTCGGAAGCGGCGGCTTGACGGCAACGGAGAGCAACCCGGCCAGCCCGGCGATCGCTGACCTGGTCAGCCTGCCCATCACCCTCGGGGCGGCACAGGCCTGGTCGGTCCAGGGAACCGGCCCGAACCTGCTCGGCAACGTGACCGGCACCTCGTCGACGAGCCTCACGGTGAACCTGAGCGCCGCCTCCGCTAGCGGGAGGACCACGCCCGGTGGGCTCGGCATCGGCGGCGACGTCGAGGTGGGGAACCTCCAGATCGCCGGCGCCGCCGCCGATACCGGAGCGGCGGCCGGAACGAACGGCAGCGTGGTCATGCTCAGCAGCGCCGCCTCGCTGGATGGGTCCGACGGGAGCACGGTCGCCGTCACCGATGCCGGCCTCGCTGCCCTCGGGACGGTGGGACCGCTCACCCTGACCGGGGGCGCCCTCCAGGTCGGGCTTCCTACCGGAGGCTCGCTGAAGCAGCCGACCGGGACCCTGTCGGCCAGCGTGAACGGCGCGCTGACCCTCGACAGCACCAGCATCGTGACCGCGGCCGGCATCACGAGCGCCACCACGCCCGGCACCACCTACCCGCAGCTCACCGTCTCCGGCACCGCCACGCTCAACGGGGCCCAGCTGGCCCTCCTCACCGGCTGCTCCCCGGCGCTCTCGCCCGGCGACACCTTGACGCTCGTCACGGCCGCCAGCGTGAACGGCACCTTCGACTACCCGGGGAGCAACGGCATCCCGCTGACAGGTGGCGACGTCCTCGAGGCCCCGGCACCAACGCCCGGGTGCACGTCCCCGGTCGCACCGACCTGGTTCCAGATCAGCTACACCGGGACGGCCGTCATCGCCACCGTCGTGGCGGCGCCCTCGGTCACCTCCCTCAGCCCGAGCACCGGCCCCACGACGGGGGGCACGCAGGTCACCCTCACCGGCACCGGCTTCTCCACGACGGCCGGCGCCACCGCCGTCGAGTTCGGCACGACCGCCGCCACCGGCGTGTCGTGCTCGTCGACCACCACCTGCGTCGCCGTGTCGCCGCCCGGCTCCGGGTCCGTCCCGGTGACCGCCATCGTCGGCGGGGCGCAGTCGTATGCCGGAGCTGGCACCCTCTTCACCTACGAGAGCCCCCCCGCCGGAGGCGGCGGCACCGGCGGCACCACGACCGGCGGCACCGGCGGCACCACGACTGGCGGCACCGGCGGCACCACGACTGGCGGCACCGGCGGCACCACGACCGGCGGCACCGGCGGCACCACGACCGGCGGGTCGGGGGGGTCGGGCGGGGCGTCGCAGGGCACCAGCCCGCCAACGGGGCCGCCAACGGGGCCGCCACCGACGACGACGCCGGCCCCGTTGCCGCCGGGGACACCGCCAGGGGTGTACACGGCGCCGGTTTCGACCACCGTCGGGGCGAGCGGGTCGGCGAGCCTGGAGGACACCTACGGGAACGCCAGGATCGCTGTGGCTGCGCCGGCCGGGGCGCTGCCGGCAGGGACGACCCTGACGGTGGAGCCGGCGAGCGCCCCGTCGTCGATCACGGCGCTCATCCCGGGGCACCAGGCGTACGTGACGTCGTTCGTGGTCGGTTGGGTGGCGCCCAACGGGTCGAGCCCGGTGGCAAGCCAGCCGGTGACCATGACGATCCACGACCCGTCGATCGCGCCGGGTGACGACGTGTACGAGCTCACCAGCAACGGCCTCGAGCTGGTCGGGGTGGCCACGACCGCCGGGGTGATCGTGGTCCGGTTCACCTCCGACCCGGCCTTCGTGGTGGCCCAGCCACCCCACCTCGCACGGGTGGGGCGGACCTCGGCGCACGACCGGATCGCCGTGCGCCTGGTGGTCGGGTGCGCCGCCGGGGCGACCTGCCGTGGCAGCGTCGTCCTCCGGGCCCTGGCCGGTCGAGGAGGCGCCGTCCTCGCACGGGGGGTCGTCGCCCTGCCGGCCGGCCGTGCCCGGATCGTGTCGCTCCCCCTCACGGCCGCCGGCAAGCGGCTGCTCGCCTCGCTCGGCACCCGGCGGACGTCCACCATCCTCACGGTGACCCTGAGCGGCGGGGCGACCAGCCGCCACCCGTTGGTCGTCTGAGCTGAGCCACTGCCGGCGGGGTCAGCTGGGCACGCGGCGGGCGCTCCCGGAGCACCCACCAGGGCAACGGCGACCGACAGCTACTAATGGCATCTTGATGTCACGATCAACCCCACGGTGGCCGCTGCCTGACCGACCTGCGCTCCACTGTCGGGGTTGCGGAGTGCACTAGCCTCCGCAGCCAGGCAACCCGACCGGCGATGGCGTGGCCCAGCCCTCGTCGTACCGGACGAGGGGGAGGTACTGGCAGGTGGGTACGTCATCGCGAGCGAGGCGACTCCGATCCGCCGTACGGCTCGGCAAGGTGCCGGCAGGGCTGGTCGCCCTGCTCGGGATCGTGGCGCTGCCTGCCGCCAGCTCGGCGAGCGCCTCCACGCAGGTCGTCTCCGGCACCACGCCGTTCGCCGGGATCGCCTGCGTGAGCACCTCGACCTGCTTCGGGGTCACCGAAGACCTGCAGGCCAACGAGGGTGGGATCGTGACGATCACCGCCGGGGTACCCGGACCGGTGATCGGCGTGCCCGGCACAGGCCATGTCCGCGCGATCGCCTGTGCCACGGCTGCCACCTGCGTCGCCGTCGGGGACGGCGGGAGCTCCCCTTCCGGGGCCGTCCTCCTCGTCGCCGGCGGCTTGCCGGGAACGAGCCTTGCCGCGTCGGGCACGGCGACCCTCACAGGTGTCGCCTGCCCGACGCCGTCCCTCTGCGTCGCCACCGGCGTCACGGCCTCCACCGAGGGGGTCCTCGTGCCGATCACGATCTCCGGCTCCGGGGCAGCGGCCGTGGCCAGCGTCGGTGCACCCGTCACCGTCGCCCAGACGGCCTCCCTCGACGCGCTGGCCTGCCCCGATGCCGCCGACTGCATCGCCGCCGGCGCCAGCGCCTCCGGCGGCCTCGGCGCCATCGTGCCGATCACCATCGCCACGAGCCCCGTGTCCCTCTCGCCCGGGACCGTGGCCACCTCGGCCGGGTCGTTCACCTTCTTCGGCCTGGCTTGCCCGCTGGCCGCCACGTGCGTCGCCGTGGGGAGCGGGGGCGAGGTGGCCACCTACAGCGGCGTGCTCGGTGGCGGCGCCAGCCCGGCCCAGTCGGTGGCCGGAGTCAAGGCCCTTTCCGGCATTGCCTGCCCGGAGCCCACCTCCTGCATCGCCGTCGGCAACTCCGCTGCTGATGGCATGACCGTCTCGGTCGCCGATGCGAGCGGGACGCCGAGCACCGCCACGGCCTACTCCTCCGCCGAAGGCTTCGGCGGGGTCGCCTGTCCTACGACGACCACCTGCATCGCCGTCGGACGGGGGACCGGGGGGACCGGTACCGTCACGACGGTGGCGGGGCCGGCTCCGGGCACCCCTACCAGCGCGCCGGGATCGGCAGGGCTGAGCCAGCTCGACTGCACCGGCGCCGGCACCTGCGTCGGGGTCGGTGCCGGCCCCTCGACGGCCGCCGGAGGGGTCGCCACGGCTGTCGTCGACGGCTTCGCCTACCCCGCCAGCCCGGTCGCCGGCACGACAGCGCTCAACGGGCTCGTCTGCCCGACCGCCGCCTCGTGCGTCGCCGTCGGCGCCACAACCGGCCCGACGGCCGAGGGCGCCGTCGTGGCCCTCTCGGCCAACCCCGACGGCACGGTCACCCGGGCCGGGATCGTGCTGCCCGTTGCCAGCACCGTCACGCTCGACGCGATCGCCTGCCCGGCCACCTCGAGCGCCTGCGTCGCCGTCGGCTCGACCGTCGCCGGTGTAGGCGCCGTCGTACCGGTCACCGTTCAGGCGAGCGGCACCGTCATCTCGGTCACCGCCGGCGCGGCCACCACCGTTGCCGGGACCGCCGATCTCGCCGGCGTCGCCTGCCCGTCCCCCGGAACCTGCGTTGCCACCGGCGCAACCAGCGCCGTCGGTGGGGAGGGGGTCGTCGTCCCGGTGTCGGTCGGTGCGGGCACGGCGACCCCTGGCACCGCGACCCTGGTCGCCTCGACCAGCCAACTCGTCGGCATCGCCTGCGGGACCAGCACCGGATGCCTGGCAACCGGAACGCAGGTCTCAGGGGCGAGCGCCCTCGGGGTCGTGGTCCCGGTCTCGCTCCCTGGCGGCACCCCGACGCCGGGGGGAGCCGACGTCGTCCCCGCCACGTCCGCCCTCGGCGCCGTCTCCTGCCCGACGGGGACCGCCTGCGAGGCCGCCGGCACCGGCTCGCCCGCCGCCCTCGGCCTTGTCGTCCCCGTCGCCCTCTCCCCCGGGACGGCTGCTCCAGGGACGGTGACCGCCGTCGCCGGCTCGTCGCAGCTCTCCGGGATCTCCTGTCCCACCGCCGCCACCTGCCAAGCGGCCGGGATCGAGCAATTCGGCCTCTTCGGTGGCACCCTCGGCCTCTTCGCCTCGGTGCCGCTCGACACCGACCTCGCCTTGGCGACCGCCCCACCGGTGGTCGCCGTGGCGACGAGCCCGGCCGGGGGGAGCGCCACCTTCCCGCTCCCCACCGCCACCGACCCGTCGGACGGAGGGTCCGCTCCGACCGCCTCCTGCACGCCCGCCTCCGGCTCGACGTTCCCGGTGGGGACGACCACCGTCACCTGCTCGGGCACCGACCTCGACGACACGCCACCGACGACCACCTCCACCTTCACGGTGACCATCCAGGCTCCCCCGCCGGCTGTCCTGTCGCCGGGGGAGACCACCCCACCGGCTTCGACCTCGACGGGCAGCACGCCCCCGCCCACCCCGGCCCCGCCGGCCCCGCCGGCCCCGCCCCGGTCGTCGGCCCCGCCGCCCGGCGACCTTCCGTCCAGCGCCTTCGCCGGCCCCGCCTCGGGCACCGTCGCCGCGGGCACCCCCACGCGCCTTTCGGGGCGGCTCGCCGGTGGCGGCACAGCGTCGGTCGACGTCCCGGCCGGAGGGCTTCCGAGCGGTTCGGTCGTCAGCCTGTACCCGGTCGGTGCGCTCGCCTCGCTCGGCCGCCGGGTACCGGCCGGGCAGGTGGCCCTCGCCGCCTTCGGGCTCTCCTGGGTCGGCCCGACCGGAACGGCGATCGGTGCCACCGTCCCCGTCACCACTACCGTCTCGGACCCGGCGATCCACCCGGGCGATCGCGTCGAGGAGGTCACCTCGACCGGGTTGCGCCTCGTCGGCGAGGCCACCCGGAGCGGCGTGGTCGCCGTGACGAGCGACGGAACCGGGACCTTCGTCGTGGTCGCCTGGCCCCGGATGAGCCCGTCCCGTCCTGTCGTCGGGCGCGCCGGGGGCAGCGTCGCGATGGTGCTCGGTTGCGACGCCGGCGCCTCGTGCCGGGGACGGGCAACGCTGAGCGTGGCCCGCAGGGTGACCCGCCACGGCTCCACCGCCGTGGCCCACGTCGCCCTGGCGGTCGGGCACCTGTCGATCCGAGCCGGGGATCGAGCCCGGATCGAGCTCCGCCTCACCGCCTTCGGACGCCGGCTGCTCCAGCACCGCCCACACGGCGTCGCCGTGAGCCTCCTCACCGTGCTGGCCGGTGGTGGCCGCCAGGTCCGGCGCGTCGTGGTGCCCAGCTAGCCCAGGCCCGTCGCCGACAGGCGAGGCCCGGACCACCGACCCGCGATCACGGGCTCGTCGGTGCCTTGGGCCT
>JAKBAA010000094.1 GCA_021809425.1 Actinomycetes bacterium
CTGCCCGATGCGGTCGAGGTAGGCGAGCAGGATCGACACGATCATGCTCGCCTCGACGCCCTCCCGCAGGAAGATCACGAACACTGCCGCCATCGGCTTGCTCCTCGGGGCGCACCGCCGCTCCGCCCTCATTCAGGGTTGCTTGATAAAGACTATCAGGACACCCTGAAGAAGGCGCGGTGGTCGTGCCCGCCGATGGGCCGCCCGGAGCGGCGGGGCGCCGGGGCGGGGTCAGTCCTCCCGGGCGGGCCGGCCGTCGAGCGACAGGATCGCCTGGGCGGCGGCCAGGCGGGCGACGGGGACGCGGAAGGGGGAGCAGCTCACGTAGTCGAGCCCGGCGGCGGCGAAGAAGGCGATCGAGCGGGGGTCGCCGCCGTGCTCGCCGCAGATGCCGAGCTTGAGGGCCGGATTGGTCGCCCGCCCGCGCTGCACGGCCAGGCGGACCAGCTCGCCGACGCCGTCCACGTCGACCGTCTCGAAGGGGTTGGCCGGGATGAGGTCGTGCTGGAGGTAGGTGGCCATCATCCGGGCCTCGGCGTCGTCGCGGGAGAAGCCGAGGGTCATCTGGGTGAGGTCGTTCGTGCCGAAGGAGAAGAAGTCGGCCATCTCGGCGATCTCGCCCGCCCGGAGCGCCGCCCGGGGCGTCTCGATCATCGTGCCGATCGACACCGACCCCCGGGCGGTGTCCGGCTGCTCCGCGAGGGCCTCCTCGACCCAGCTGCGGGCGAGCGCCAGCTCGGCACGGCTGATGGTGAAGGGGATCATCACCTCGACGAGCGGCTGGCCGCCCGCCCGGTGGCGGGCGGCGACGGCGTCGAGCAGGGCGCGCACCTGCATCTCGTACAGCCCCGGCTTCACCACGGCCAGGCGCACCCCGCGGGTGCCGAGCATCGGGTTCTGCTCGCGCCAGTCACGGGCGGCGCGGTACAGCGCCACCTCCTCGTCGGTCAGGCCCTCGCGGGCCTCCTTGAGCGCCAGCTGGCCGATGTCGGGGAGGAACTCGTGGAGCGGCGGGTCGAGCAGGCGGACGGTGACCGGAAGGCCGTCCATGGCCTCGAGGATGGCGAGGAAGTCGGCCCGCTGCGCCTCCCGGAGGGCCTCGAGCGCCTCCTTCTCCTCGTCCGGGCGGGACGCGAGGATCATGCGGCGGACGATGGGCAGGCGGTCCTCGGCGAGGAACATGTGCTCGGTGCGGCACAGCCCGATCCCTTCGGCCCCCATGGCGCGGGCGTTGGTGGCGTCCGGGCCGTTGTCGGCGTTCGCCCGCACCCCGAGCCGCCCGGCGCGGATCTCGTCGGCCCAGGCGAGCAACGTGGCGAGGTCCTCGGGCGGGTGGGCGGCCGAGAGGCGCACGGCGCCGAGCACCACGACGCCGGAGGTGCCGTCGATCGACAGGACATCGCCCTCGGCGATCTCGTCCTCGCCGATGCGCAGCCGGCCGCCGCCGATCTGCAGCCGCTCGGCCCCGACCACCGCCGGCTTGCCCCAGCCTCGGGCGACGACGGCAGCGTGGGACACCAGCCCGCCGCGCCGGGTGAGGATCCCGTCGGCGGCCAGCATCCCGTGGACGTCCTCGGGCGAGGTCTCCTCGCGCACGAGCACCACCCGCTCGCCGGCGGCGTGCAGCTCGACGGCGTGCTCGGCGCTGAGCGCCAGCCGCCCGACGGCGGCGCCGGGTGAGGCGCCGAGCCCCCGGGTGGCGACGACCACGTCGTCCTCGTCGAACTGCGGGTGGAGCACGCCCTCGACATGGGTCGGGTCGACCCGGGCCACCGCCTCGGCGTGGGTCAGCGCGATCTCCGGCTCGCCGGCCATCTCGACGGCGATCCGCACGGCGGCACGGCCGGTCCGCTTTCCGACCCGCGTCTGCAGGACGAACAGGCGGCCCTGCTCGATGGTGAACTCGACGTCGCACATGTCCCGGAAGTGCCGCTCGAGCCGGGCGAAGATGGCGAGGAGGTCGCCGTGGACCTCCGGGAAGCGCTCGGCGATCGCCGACAGGTGCAGCGTCGAGCGGATGCCGGCGACGACGTCCTCGCCCTGGGCGTTCACGAGGAAGTCGCCGTAGGGCTCGCGCGCGCCGGTCGCCGGGTCGCGGGTGAAGCCGACGCCGGTGCCCGAGCGCTCGTCCCGGTTGCCGAAGACCATGGCCTGGACGTTGACCGCCGTGCCGAGATCGTGGGGGATGGCCTCCCGGTCGCGATAGGCACGGGCGCGGGGGCTCTGCCAGGACGAGAACACCGCCTCGATGGCGTTGCGCAGCTGCTCGGCCGGATCCTGGGGGAACGCCCGGCCGGTCGCCGCGGCGACGACCTCCTGCAGCTCGCCTACCACCGAGCGCAGTCGCTCCGCCGGCACCGCGGCGTCCTCCTCGACGCCGAGGTCCGCCTTCGCCGCCTCGAACGGCCCCTCGAGCACGCCCCCCTCGACGCCGAGGACGACCTTGGCGTAGAGCTGCAGGAAGCGGCGGTAGGAGTCATAGGCGAACCGGTCGTCGCCGGTCTGCTCGGCGAGCCCCTCGACCGAGGCGTCGTTCAGCCCGAGGTTGAGGACGGTGTCCATCATCCCCGGCATCGACCGCTCGGCGCCGGAGCGGACCGAGACGAGCAGCGGGTCGACGGCGTCGCCGAGGCGGCGCCCCATCGCCTGCTCGAGGCGCGCCAGGTGCCCGGCCACCTCCGCCTCGAGCCCCTCGGGCCACCCCGTCGACAGGTAGCGCCGGCAGGCGTCGGTCGAGATGGTGAAGCCGGGCGGCACCGGCAGGGCGAGCACCGACGTCATCTCGGCCAGGTTGGCGCCCTTGCCGCCGAGCAGCGCGGCGAGGGTGCGCGGGGCGACGCCGTGGTCGTGGTCGAAGTCGTAGGCGAAGGTCATCGCGCGCATCCTAAGCACGGCCGGGGAGGCCGGCTCGCCCGAAGCACCGCCGGGGCCACCGACACGGCTGGTGGCGCCGCCGTCTACCATGCACCCTGTCCGGTGGCGGGGGCCCGGGCGTCGAGTCCGCGGATCCGCCCGCCCCGGCCGGGCAGGAGGGAGCGACGATGCTCGCGGTGGGCGACACCATTCCCGACGTCGGCCTCTGGACGATGACCGCCGACGGACCGAAGGCGGTGACGAGCCACGAAGCGCTCGGAACCGGAACGGTCGTGCTCTTCGGCGTCCCGGGCGCCTTCACCCCGACCTGCTCGGACTACCACCTGCCGAGCTTCGTCGTCCGCGCCGAGGACCTGCGGGCAAAGGGGGTCGACCGCATCGCCTGCATCGCCGTCAACGACGCCTTCGTGATGGGTGCCTGGGCGCAGGCCGAGCACGCCGACGACCTCGTCATGCTGGCCGACGGCAACGGGGAGTTCGCCCGGGCCGCCGGGCTCGAGATGGACGGCAGCGGCTTCGGCCTCGGCCAGCGCATCCGGCGCTTCGCCGCCGTGCTGGAGGACGGCGTGGTGCGCCACGTCGCCGTCGAGAGTGGACCCGGCCTCGAGGTGAGCTCGGCCGACGCCGTCCTGGCGGTGCTCTGACCGTCCCGGAGGGGCGCCGGGTGCTCGTCACCCGGCGCCTGCCCGACGGCATCCTCGAGGCTGCCCTGTCGGCGCTGCCCGGGGTCGTGCTCGACGTCTGGCAGGAGGACGTCCCGCCACCGCGCTCGGTGCTCCTCGAGCGGGCCGCCGGGGCGGCGGCCATCGTGCCGATGCCGTCGGAGCAGCTCGACGCACCCCTCCTCGAGCGCTGCACGGCGCTCGAGGTGGTGGCGACGATGGGGGTCGGCTACGACAACGTCGACGTGGCGGCGCTCACCCGGCTCGGCATCCCGCTCGGCAACACCCCCGGCGTCGTCACCAACGCCACCGCCGACCTTGCCTTCGCCCTCGTGCTCACCGTCGCCCGGCGCATCTGCGAGGCCCGGGCGTACGTGGCCGACGGGAGCTGGCGCTCGTGGCACCCGTCGCTGCTGCTCGGCCGGGAGCTCGCCGGGGCGACCTTCGGCGTGGTGGGCCTCGGCCGGATCGGCCGCGCCGTTGCGCGGCGCGCCCTCGGCTTCGACATGGTCGTGCTCGGCACGAGCCGCACGGGGGCGCCGGTGCCGGGCGTCGAGGTGGTCGACCTCCCCGAGCTGCTCGCCCGCTCCGACGTGGTCTCGCTGCACGTCCCGCTCGGGGAGGCCACCCGCCACCTGATCGGCGAGGCCGAGCTCGCCGCCATGCGACCGGGTGCCATCCTCGTCAACACCGCCCGGGGGGCGGTCGTCGACGCTGCCGCCCTCGCCCGGGCCCTCGCCTCCGGGCACCTCGGTGGGGCCGGCCTCGACGTCACCGACCCGGAGCCGATCCGCCCCGACGACCCGTTGCTGTCGATCGAGACCTGCGTCGTCCTCCCCCACGTCGGCTCGGCCACCGTCGAGACCCGTGCTGCCATGGCCGCCCGGGTGGGGGAGAACGTCGCCGCCGGGCTCGCTGGCCGTCGGCTGCCGTACTGCGTCAACCCGGAGGTCTACGGTCCCGCCCCACCGGCGTGATCGGCCGGCCAGGATCGTCCCGCCCGGCCAGGATCGATCGCCCGGCCAGGATCGATCGGCCAGGTAGACTGGGAACATGAGCACTGCAACGGGCACCCCTTCTGGTGGCGAGCGGGCGACGGGGACGGCGCGGGTCAAGCGCGGGCTGGCCGAGATGCTCCGGGGCGGCGTCATCATGGACGTGGTCACGCCCGAGCAGGCGCGCGTGGCTGAGGAGGCCGGCGCAGTCGCCGTCATGGCTCTCGAGCGGGTCCCGGCCGACATCCGGCGCGACGGCGGGGTGGCCCGGATGAGCGACCCTGCCCTCGTCGCGGCCATCCAGGAGGCCGTCACCATCCCGGTGATGGCCAAGGCCCGGATCGGCCACTTCGCCGAGGCCCAGGTGCTGCAGGCGCTCAAGGTCGACTACGTCGACGAGAGCGAGGTGCTGACCCCGGCCGACGAGGAGCACCACATCGACAAGTGGGCCTTCCAGGTCCCCTTCGTGTGCGGTGCCACCAACCTTGGTGAGGCGCTCCGGCGGATCAGCGAGGGCGCCGCCATGATCCGCTCGAAGGGCGAGGCCGGCACGGGCAACGTGGTCGAGGCGGTCCGCCACCTGCGCTCGATCCTCGGCGACATCCGCAAGCTGACCGTGGCCGACCCGGCAGAGCGCTACGCCTGGGCCAAGCGCCTGCAGGCGCCGATCGAGCTCGTCGAGGAGGTCGCTACGCGCGGGGAGCTGCCCGTCCCGCTGTTCTGCGCCGGCGGGCTCGCCACGCCGGCCGACGCCGCCCTCGTGCTGCAGCTCGGTGCCCAGGCCGTGTTCGTCGGCTCGGGCATCTTCAAGAGCGCCGACCCGGCCCGCCGGGCGCGGGCGATCGTCGAGGCGACGGCCCACTTTGCCGACGCCGAGCTCGTGGCGAAGGTCTCCTACAACCTCGGCGAGCCGATGGTCGGCGCCGAGATCGGGACGCTCGAGGTGAAGCTCGCCGAGCGCGGCTGGTGAGCGGCGCGCCCCGCGTCGGGGTGCTCGCGCTGCAGGGTGACGTGCGTGAGCACGCGGCCGTCCTCGACGGGCTCGGCGCCGAGGTCGTCCCGGTGCGCCGGCCCGACCAGCTGGCCGCCGTCGACGCCCTCGTCCTGCCGGGGGGGGAGTCGACCACGTTGACGCTGCTGCTCGCCTCGTCCGGGCTGGCCGGCCCGCTCGCCGAGCGCCTGGCCGGCGGCATGCCGGCCCTCGGCACCTGCGCCGGCATGATCCTGCTCGGTGGGGAGGTCGTGGACGGCCGTCCCGGCCAGCGGGGCCTCGGCGCCATCGACGTCGCCGTGCGCCGCAACGCCTTCGGGCGCCAGATCGCCTCGTTCGAGGCCGACCTCCAGGTCACCGGGGTCGACGGGCCGATGCACGCCGTGTTCATCCGGGCGCCGGTCGTCGAGAAGGCGGGCGACCTCGTCGAGGTGCTGGCGACCGTCCGCCTCGGCGACGAGGACCGTCCGGTCGTCTGCCGGCAGGGCAACGTGGTGGTGGCGTCGTTCCATCCGGAGCTGTCCGGGGACGGCCGGCTCCACGCCCTCGCCCTGGCGCCGCTCCTCGGCTGAGGCCCCGCCGGGGCGTCGGCCGGTCATCACCGGCGTCGGCCACCCCGACCCGGGTCCCGGGCGAGGGCACCGGCGACGACCTCGCCGACGAGGGCCGCCGGACGGGCGAACGAGGCGGCCGCGCCGAACCGCTCGGTCAGGGAGACCAGCTCGACGGCCTCGCCGAGCGCCCCCGGCGCGAGGTCGCCGGCCCGGTCGCCAACGACGACGAGGACCGGTCGGCGCCCCCCGACCCGTCCGAGCAGCCCGCCCACGACCTTGCCGGCGAGCGAGGTGGCGTCGAGGCGTCCCTCCCCGGTCACGACGAGCGTGGCCACGTCGAGCGCTGCGTCGAGCCCGGAGAGGTCGGCGACGAGGTCGAAGCCGGACACGAGGCGGCCGCCGAGCGCCGCCAGGCCACCGGCAAGGCCTCCGGCGGCGCCGGCCCCGGGGATCGGGCGCACGTCGAGCCCGAAGCGCTCGAGGTAGTGCGCCGCCAGCCGCTCGAGCCGGTCGGTCAGCCGACCGACGGCGTCGGGGCCGGCTCCCTTCTGGGGACCGAACACGCGGGCAGCGTCGACGAAGGGGGTCGTCACGTCGCAGGCGACCACGAGCTCGACCCCGACGAGCTCGGGGCGCCCGGCCAGCACCTCGACGGCACCGAGGCCGCCGTCGGTCGTCGCCGAGCCACCGCAGCCGACGACGACCTGCCGTGCCCCCGCCCGGGCGGCAGCGAGCACCAGCTCCCCGGTCCCGCGCGTCGTGGCCGCCTCCGGGTCGTTCCCCTCCGCCCCGCCGGCGAGGACGAGGCCGGAGGCGGCGGCCATCTCGACGACGGCCACCGGACCGTCGACGCCGGCGGCCGTGCCGATCCGGAACGGTGCCTCGACGGGGTCACCGAGCGGGCCGGCGACGGTGGCCGTGCGCAGGTCGCCCCGGACGGCATCGAGCAGCCCCTCGCCGCCGTCTGCCATCGGCAGGCAGGTGGCCGTCCAGCCGGCCACAGCGGCCGCCGCGGCGGCGGCCTCGTCGAGGTCGGCGGCGGTGGCGGAGCCGCGGAACTTGTCGAAGGCGGCGAGCAGGTGGGGCGGCGCCATCGGCGCAGGGTAGCTCGGGGGCACGACGAGGGGGTCGACCGCGCTGGCTACCATCTCGGTCATGGCTGGCGTTCCGGGCGAAGGGGCGCGAGCACCCCGGTACGTGCGCGACCCGCGTGCCTCCTACGACCCGGTCCGCTCCGAGGCGGACCACGCCCGGCTGCGCCGCGACATCCGCCTGCTCGGTGACGTGCTCGGTGACACCATCGCCGACCAGGAGGGTCCGGAGCTGCTGGAGCTGGTCGAGCAGGTGCGGGCGGCCTCCAAGCAGGACCGGGCCGCCCCGGAGGGCGAGGCGCTCACCGGGCTGCTCGCCGGCATCGAGGCGTCCACGGCCCTCCGCCTCGCCCGGTCGTTCGCCGCCTACTTCCAGCTGGCGAACGTCGCCGAGCAGGTGCACCGGACGGCGGCGCTACGTCGCAGCCGGCGCGAGGAGGAGACCTGGCTGCGTGACGCCCTGGCGCGCATCGCCGCCCGGCCGGCGCCACCGGCACAGGTGGCGGCGGCGCTCGAGCGCCTCGAGCTGCGCCCGGTGTTCACCGCGCACCCCACCGAGTCGGCCCGCCGGTCGGTGCTGACGAAGGTGCTGGCGATCGCCGGCGTGGTCGAGGCGCTCGCGGCCGGCGGCACCGAGGTGGAGGCGGCCAGGGCGGAGCGCCACCTGCGCGAGCTCGTCGAGCTGCTCTGGCAGACGAGCGAGCTGCGCGCCCGCCGGCCCCGGCCGGTGGACGAGGCGCGCAACGTCCTGTACTACCTCGGTCAGCTCGCCCGCTCGGCCGTGCCGCGGCTGCTCGAGGACCTGGACGACGAGCTGGCACGCGTGGGCGTGCGGCTCGGCTTCGGGGCATCGCCGCTCCGCTTCGGGTCGTGGGTCGGCGGCGACCGGGACGGCAACCCGTCGGTGACCGCCGAGGTCACCCTCGAGGTGCTGGCCCTCCAGCACGAGCTGGGCATCGCCCGCTTGCTCGAGGAGCTGGGCGAGCTGCTCGAGGTGCTCTCGAGCTCGACGGCGATCGTCGCCGTGTCCCCGGAGCTGGTCGACAGCCTCGAGGCCGACCGGGCGGCGCTGCCGGAGGTGCACGATCGCTTCGCCCAGCTCGACGCCGAGGAGCCGTACCGGCTCAAGTGCTCCTACGTGCTCGAGCGGCTCCGCAACACCCGCACCCGGCTGCGCGACCGCCGTCCGCACGCGCCCGGCCGCGACTACCTCGGTGCCGACGAGCTGCTCGAGGACCTGCGGGTCGTCCACGACTCGCTCGCCTGCAACGGCGGCGGCCGGGTCGCCGAGGGCGCCGTGCGCCGTGCAGCGGCCTACGTGGCCACCTTCGGGCTGCGCGTGGCCACCCTCGACGTGCGCGAGCACGCCGAGGCCCACCACCGGGTGCTCGGCGAGCTCTACGACGGCCTCGGCGAGCTCGGACGGCCGTACGGCGAGCTGGCCCCGGCCGACCGCCGCATCCTCCTCGCCGGCGAGCTCGGGGCGGCGCGCCCGCTCACGTCGGTCCGCACCCGCTGCTCGCCGGCCGCCTCGTCGACCCTTTCCACCTTCGGGGCCGTCGCCGAGGCGCTCGACCGCTTCGGGGACGGCGTGGTGGAGAGCTACGTCGTGTCGATGACCCGCGGCGTCGACGACCTGCTCGCTGCCGCCGTGCTGGCGCGCGAGCACGGCCTGGTCGACCCCGCCCGGGGCGTCGCCCGGATCGGCTTCGTGCCGCTGCTCGAGTCGGCGGCAGAGCTCGAGGGCGCCGGCGACATCCTCGACGGGCTCCTGTCGACCCCGCCCTACCGGGCCCTCGTCGCCGCCCGGGGGGAGGTGCAGGAGGTGATGCTCGGCTACTCCGACTCCAACAAGGATGCCGGCGTCACGACCTCCCAGTGGGAGATCCACTGCGCCCAGCGGGCCCTGCGCGACGTGGCCCACCGCCACGGCGTGCGCCTGCGCCTGTTCCACGGCCGGGGCGGCACCGTGGGACGGGGCGGCGGACCGACCGGCGAAGCCATCCTCGCCCAGCCGTTCGGCACGGTGGACGCCTTCTTGAAGGTCACCGAGCAGGGCGAGGTGATCTCCGACAAGTACGGCCTGCCCGAGCTCGGCCGGGAGAACCTCGAGGTGGCCCTCGCCGCCGTCGTCGAGTCGAGCCTGCTCCACCAGGAGGCCCGACAGGACGAGGCGACCCTCGAGCGGTGGGCGGCGACGATGGACGTCGTCTCCGGCGCCGCCCGCCTCGCCTACCGGTCGCTCTTGGCCGACCCGGCGCTCGCGCGGTACTTCGTCCGCTCCACCCCGGTCGGGGAGCTCGGGTCGCTCAACCTCGGCTCGCGCCCGAGCCACCGGCCGGGCGGGGCCGCCGAGCTGTCGTCGCTGCGGGCCATCCCGTGGGTGTTCGGCTGGACCCAGTCCCGCCAGATCGTGCCGGGCTGGTACGGCGTCGGCGCCGGCCTCCGGGCCGCCGTCGCCGCCGGACGAGCCGAGCTGCTCGGCGAGATGTTCGAGCGTTGGCCCTTCTTCCGCACCTTCCTCGGCAACGTCGAGATGACCCTCGCCAAGACCGACCTCGCCATGGCACGCCGCTACGTGGAGTCGCTCACCGAGGAGGGCGACCGTGGCCCGCTCGCCGCCATCGAGGCCGAGCACGCCGCCACCCTCGAGGGGCTGCTCGCCGTGACCGGCGAGGCGCACCTGCTCGAGCACCGCCCGCTGCTGCGCCGCACCCTCGAGGTGCGCGACGACTACCTCCGCCCGATGCACCTGCTCCAGATCGAGCTGCTCCAGCGCAGCCGGTCGTCGGCGGAGCCCGACCCGGCCGTCCAGCGGGCGCTGCTCATCACCGTCAACGGGATCGCCGCCGGCCTCCGCAACACCGGCTGAGCGGCCGGGCCGGCCGCTCGCTCAGAGCTCGCTCGCCCAGTAGTTGGGGGCGTCCACCACCCCGGTGAGGTCGTGCGGGTGGTTCTCCCGGCCGGCCGTCGGGCTGACCCGGACGAACCGGGCGCGCTCGTGCAGCTGCGGGATGGTCCGGGCGCCGCAGTAGCCCATCGCCTGGCGCAGGCCGCCGACGAGCTGGTGGACCACCTCGCCGAGCGGGCCGCGGTAGGGGACGTACCCCTCGACCCCCTCCGGGACGACCTTGTCGGGCTCGGGCACGTGCTCCTGGGCGTAGCGGTCCTTCGAGTAGGAGCGTGCCGACATGGCCCCGAGGCTGCCCATGCCGCGGTAGCGCTTCATCGGACGGTTGCCCACCATGGCGATCTCGCCCGGGCTCTCCTCGACCCCGGCGAGCAGGCTGCCGAGCATCACGGCGTGGGCGCCGGCGCCGACCGCCTTCGAGATGTCCCCCGAGAAGCGGATGCCGCCATCGGCGAGGATGCCGACCCCGTGGCGGCGGGCCTCCTCGGCGCAGTCACGGACGGCGCTCCACTGCGGGAACCCGACACCGGTAACAACACGGGTTGTGCAGATGGATCCGGGGCCGACGCCGACCTTCACGACGTCGGCGCCCGCCTCGGCGAGTGCCTGGGTGCCGGCCGCGGTCACGACGTTGCCGCCGACGATGACGCCCCGCCAGCTCTCCCGCAGCTCGGCCACGGTCTCGAGGACCCGCCGCTGGTGCCCGTGGGCGACGTCGACGCAGATGACGTCGACCTCTGCGTCGACGAGCGCCTTCGCCCGGGCGATCGCCTCGCTGCCCACCCCGATGGCGGCGGCGGCGCGCAGGCGCCCGTCGCCGTCCTTCGAGGCGAGCGGGAAGGTCTCCTGCTTGGTGATGTCCTTCACCGTGATGAGGCCGCGCAGCCGGTAGCGGTCGTCCACGATCGGCAGCTTCTCGACCCGCGCCCCCTGCAGGATGCGGCGGGCGCTGCGGAGGTCGGTCCCGACGGGCGCCGTCACCAGGTGCTCGGAGGTCATCACCTCGCGCACCGGCACGGTCGGGTCCTCGTGGAAGCGCAGGTCCCGGTTCGTGATGATCCCGACGAGCCGGTCGTCCTCCTCGACCACCGGGACGCCCGAGATGTGGAACCGACGCATCAGCTCGAGCGCCTCCGCCACGGGACGGCCCGGCTGGATCTTGACCGGGTTCAGCACCATGCCCGCCTCCGACCGCTTGACGCGGTCGACCTCCTCGGCCTGGCGGTCGACCGACATGTTGCGGTGGATCACGCCGAGGCCGCCGAGGCGGGACAAAGCGATGGCGAGGCGGGCCTCCGTGACGGTGTCCATGGCCGCCGACACGAGCGGGATGTTGAGCTCCAGCCGGTCGCACACCTGGGTCGTCGTGTCGACCTCCGGCGGCAGCACCTCGGAGGCGAGCGGCACGAGCAGGACGTCGTCGAAGGTCAGCGCCAGCTCGCCGAGCACCCCGCCGTTCCGCCTGCTTGCCGCACCCGTCTCCTCCATGCTCCACCTCGTCGCTCGCGCCGTCCCGACGGGCGCGATCGTACCGGGCCGCCCCCGGTGCAGCGCCAGCAGGCGCGATCGCGGGCGGCGGGGGCCCCGGGGCCGCCTACAGGCCGAGCGCGGCCGAGCAGGCCGGCCAGGCTCCCCAGCCCTGTCGCTGGAGCAGGACCCGGGCGGCGGCGTCCTGGACCGACGCCGGCGCCTGGTTGGGCATGCCGGAGAAGCCGATCGCCCACCAGGTGGACGGCAGGAACTGGTAGGCACCGTAGTAACCGTTCCCGCTGTTCTCCTGGTAGTTGCCGCCGGACTCGCACTGGCGGAGCTCCGCCCAGGCGCCTCCGGCCGGGGTGTAGACGTGCTGGCGACGGATCGCCGCGGCGACGGCCTCCGCAGCCCGCGCCCTGCGGAGGGCGACGAGCGTGGCGTGGTGCCGCGCCGCCGCCGCTCGTGCCGCCGCATTGGCAGCGGCGTGTGCCGCCGCGTCGGCAGCGGCGTGTGCCGCCACGACGGCAGCGGAGTGTGCCGCCGCAGCGCGGGCCCGGGCGAGCCGGGCCCGGGCGGCCTCGAGTCGGGCGCGCTGGACGGCCGGCGGGACGTA
>JAKBAA010000095.1 GCA_021809425.1 Actinomycetes bacterium
AGGTGGTCCTGGTGGGCCACTCCGAGGCGTTCGAGCCGTACGTCCAGGCGGCCGCCGCCACCGTGGCCTCGGGGGCGGTGGGAGAGGTCCAGGCGGTGCTCTCCCTGAAAGCGACCGACTGGTCGGCCCGGCCGAGGGGGAGGGACGAGCTCGAGCCGGCGAACGGCGGCGGGCTGGTGCGCCGCCAGGGGGTCCACCAGATGGACGTGGTGCGGACCGTGCTGGGCAGCCGCCCACCGGGTAGCCCCGCGCCGGGTGCCCCTTCGCCGGGCGGGGCCGTTCCGGGCGGGCCGGTCCCGGGCGGGCCGGTCCCGGGCGGGCCGGTCCTCGAGGTGCGACAGGCGGTCGTCCGGCGTGACGGGGAGGGGCGGGTGGTGTCCTACCTGGCGTGGCTGGCCGGGGGGGACGGGGTGAGCGTGGTGGTGGCCCACGAGGCGAGCGGCGGGCTGGCGGGCGGGCGGCGCGGCGTGAAGGGGGGGAGCGAGGAGGACCTTCTTGCCGAGAAGTGGCGGCGGGCGGGCGAGCTGCTGGGGGAGGCGGTGGCGGGGCGCCGGCTGGGCCTCGGGCCGGGCGATCGGGAGCGGCTGGTCGTGCTGGGCTCGACCGGCGAGCTGGTGGCGTCGAGCGGCGGTGTCGCCGTGTCGGGTGAGGGCGGCGACTGGGCGGTGCCGCTGGCGGGGCTGGCGGAGGGGCGGGCGGCCGTGCTGGACGAGTTGCTCGCCACCCTGGCGGGTGGCCGGGCGACCCACGAGGTCGGGTGGGGGGCGGAGAACCTGCGGCTGTGCGAGGCGATCGAGGCTACGGCAGGGCCACCTTCCCGGTGGCCGTGACCGGGAGGATCTCGAGGGCGAGGTCGACGAAGCGGTGCTCGGCCGGGGTGAGCTGGTGCTTGGGGAGCTGGACCGCCCAGATGCCGATGGCGGGAAGCGGTGGGTCGACCGGGAGGGCGACGAGGTCGCCCCGGTCGAGCTCGTCGGCCGCCGTGCAGTGGATGACGGCGGCAAAGCCGAGGCCGAGGCGGACCACGTTCTTGAGGGCGGTGGCGCCGTCGAGCTCCATGGCCCGGTGGCGGGTGCCGATCTCGTGGCGGCCGAGGATGGCGTCGATCATGCGGTAGTGGGGGGACGAGCGCAGCGCCGAGACGTAGGTCTCCTGGCTGAGGTCGGCGGCCGACACCCGGTCCCTCGTGGCGAGCCGGTGCTGCGGGCTGACGATGACCTCGAGCTGCTCGCTGCAGAGCTGGCGGCTCATGAAGTAGTCGGGGCGCTCGGCCGACATGACGACGCCGATCCCGACCGTCCCGCCGAGCAGGAGCCGCTTCACCTCGAGGAAGGTGCCGGAGTGCAGCGAGGTCATCACCTCGGGCCAGCGGCGGCGGTGCTCGACGAGGACGGGTGGGAGCAAGAAGTCGGCGACGCTGCGGGAGGCGCCGATGGCCACCGAGCCGCGGCCACCGGCGCTCATGCTGGAGAGGATGTCGACCAGGTTGTCCGTCTCGAGGACCAGGTCTCGGGCGTACCGGTAGAAGAGGCGGCCGGCCTCGGTGAGGGCGCCGGCCCGACCGGGGCGCCGCTCGATGAGGGGCTGGCGAACGGTCAGCTCGAGCGCCTTCAGGTGGGCCGAGATGGACGGTTGGGTGACCCCCAGGGCGAGGGCGGCGGCGCCGATCCCGCCGTGCTCCACCACCATCGTGAAGATGCGGATGCGGTGGAGGGTCAGGTCGTACATGGTGTCTCGGGGCGGCGCACGCCGAGCTGGGCCGGCACGGGGTGCGATGCTAGTGCCTTGCATCCTCCCCACGGCTGAAGCCGGGGGATTCCTGGCTCAGGCAGCCAGGACCGGAGGCTCCGGCCCTGGTCTTGCGCCCTCGGCACCAGAGGGACGAAACCGGCCCTCTCGACCATGACGGCCGCTTCGTTCTTGTCCCTCGGGAGCACCACGCCGCATGCCTCGCAGGCGTAGGTTCGTTCCGAGAGGTCCAGGCGGTGCTTGGCTCTCGCACCGCAGATCGAGCAGTCCATCGTCGTGTAGGCGGGATCGACGAGGCGGAGATCGCGGCCGTGCTTGTCGGCCATGTGGACGAGCGCCGCCTTCGTCGCCCCGATCGCTGCGTCGGCCGCCCTCTTCGCCATCGTCGAGCGCGCGAGGAACCTCGGTCGGAAGTCCTCGGCGGCGATCTGGTCGAAGGCTGCGACGACGCCCCTCGCCCACCGCCGAGGTCTGCGAGGAGACCGGTGCCGGGCTTATCGAGCTCGAGACCATGCCCGAGAGGTCCACCTCCTCGTCGGCATCGACCGGCAGCTCGGCATCCACTGCGTCGTCAAGACCATCAAGGGACGCTCCTCCGGCTCTTGCGCCAGGAGCTTCCGTCGCTTCGTTCTCGGCTGCCGAGCCTGTGGACCATCAGCCACTTCGTCGCGACCGTCGGCGGCGCCCCGCCCGAGGTCATCAAGCAGTACGTCGCCGACCAGCGCAACGCCTGATCGTTCGGCTGCATCGCCCGTTCGGGGCGAGCGGGGCTCTACCTCCCCACGGCTAACGCCGGGGGCTTCCCGCCCCGCACCCCCATTCCGGTGACCGGCGACGTCCGCCCCGGCGCCGGTGGGCCCCGAACCGCTCCGTCAAGCCCGCGCCGGCCTCCACACCTCCCCGGTCCGCATGCCCCAGAGGGTGCGTCCGCTGACGAGGAGCCAGAACAGGCCGAGCAGCACGAACAGCCCAGCCCCCGCCCATTCGAGCCCGCTGAGGTCCCAGCCTCGGGCCAAGGTGAGGGTGGCGACCGTGTAGGCGCCGAGGGGGAAGGTGAACGCCCACCAGCCGAGGCCGTAGGGGAGCGGGCCCGACCGCAGGTAGTGCACGAGCAGGAAGACGGCCGTGACCAGCCACCAGACCCCGAAGCCCCACAAGGCCGTCGCTGCCAGACGAGACAGCAGGTCGATCACGGGCGCCGCGGCCCCGAAGCCGGCGGTGCCGGCAGAGGCCATCTTGACGAGGGCGATCGCGCCCACCCCGATCGGGCCGAGCCCGATCCACAGCGAGGGGGCGAGGCCGGCACGGGGCAGGGCGTGGGCGACGAGCCGGTGGTGCAAGGTGGTGACGATGAGCAGGTACAAGAGGAAGCCCATGCCCCAGAACCCGTAGCTTGCGACCAGCAGGGCCCGGGCGATGGTCGGCGAGGAGCCCGGGACCAACGGGACGAGCACCAAGGGGACGACGATGTTGACCACGGGCGGGATGAACCAGCCGCCGTTGATGCTCTCGTGCACGAGCTCCGCGCCGACGAACAGCAGGTAGGCGAAGAGGATGCTCACCGCGAAGGCGAGCGGCACGCCCACCCAGGCGAGCCCGGCGACGAGATCGCGCACCGTCGAAGCCGCCCACCAGGTGGGCCCCACCGCTGCCGCGGTGGCGGCGAGGACCAGGATCGCCCCGGGGAAGGTGGCATAGAGGGGACCGGCGACCGGGTCGCGCAGGTCCGCCAGGGCGGCGTCGGGATGGCGGACGAAGCGCCCCAGGTAGGGCACGGCCAGCACGACGGCGAGGGCGGTCGCGACGACGGCCATCACCTGGCCGAGCGTGCGCGCCGGCGAGGCCAGCGAGGCCACCTGACCCGGGTTCAGCGAGGCGGCCACCGCCACGATGCCTGTGCCCATGACCGCGCCGAACCAGCCGGGGTGGAAGGCACGCAGACGGGCCAGTGGGGCCACCTCGTCCCGAGGCCGGTTGGCCACGTCTCCTCCCATGCCGGCAGCAGGCAAGGCGTGGCGGCGCCCCTGTACCGTGGCGCCGGCGCCGTCTCCCGCCGGGGCGCCCGGCGCGAGCGCCCGCGCCGTGCTGCGCGCCGTGTCGTCGGTGACCTTCTGGTCGGCCATGGCAGGCCTCCTCATCGTCGCCTCGGCCGCCTCCCGACCCGGGTCGACGGGTGCTTGCGGACGGCGCCATCGACCAGGCGGGAAGGCGCCAGGCTGTGCTTCGTATGGAAGACGGCATTGATCAGACGGTGGGTCACGGTGGCCCTCCCCAACCTCAGGGCTCCTGACAGGACGGCCCGGCCCGCACTCTTGGCACCACCTGTCCCGGCATCGGCACGCCCGCCGCAGCCAGCTGGGCCCAGAGGGTGGCGAAGCGGTCACCGTCGAGGCGGTAGTCGAGGAAGCGGCCCCGCCGGGTCGCCTGGAGCAGCCCGGCGTCGCGCAGCACCCGCAGGTGGTACGAGAGCAGGTTGGCGGCGACGGGAACGCGCTCGCGAAGCTCGCACACGCAACGCTCGCCGTCGGCGAGCACCCCGACGATCGCCAGGCGTATCGGATCGGCAAGCGCCGCCAAGGCATCGGTCGTTGCAGCGCCGGTTGGAGCAACGATCACTGAAGTGACCACGACGCCATGATCGGCTGGCGGCCTTCCCCGGGACAGGGCCATTGGTCACCTCCCCCACCTGGCCCGGCGAGTTGACCTGCGCCCGGCGGTGGGACGGGTCACGCGGCAATCGCCCGGAAAGAGCGGCGGATGGCTGACATGCGCTGTGCAGGTGACCAAAGCCCCTGGGCCGTCCGACGGGAGCCTCCTAGGTTGCGAGATGGTCACCGGGGGCCCCGACGACAGCCATGCGAGGCCACCATGTCGACAACCGACCCGATCGCCCCCGTTGCGCTACCGGGGAGCGATCCGGACAGGCTCGGATCGTCCTGTCACGTGTCGGCGCGCGCCTCGCCCGGCGAGACCGCCACGGCCACGGTGCGGTGCAGCGCCATCTTCTTCGACGCGTCGGCTACCAGGTCGAGGCGCTGACGGGGCCGCCGACCTGCTCACCGCCGCGTTCGCCGCCTGCGTCATGAAGAACGTGGAGCGCCCCTCGCACCTTTTGTCGTTCTCCAATCGATCGCGTGTCGTCGGCGCCCTCTGCCTCAGCTTGCGTGGCGTCGGATGTGCTCCTCGAAGGTCTCACCGCTCACGTCCGCGAGGCGGCGCCCCTGGGAGGCAGCGATCTTTGCGAGGGGAGCGCGAGCGGTCGAGCCGACGCGGACGGTCAGGCTCGGCGTGTGCAATTCCTCGCCGCTCCGCCGCTCCGCCGCTCCGCCGCTCCGCCGTTCCGCCGCTCCGCCGCTCCGCCGCTCCGCCGCTCCGCCGCTCCGCCGTTCCGCCGTTCCGCCGCGTGACGCCACAGCTCGGCGATCATCCTGGCGCTGGGAGGGCAGGCGCCGTGCAAGAGGGCAGGCGCGCTTTGGGCCGACCGCGCGGGTCGGGCGCCACGACCATCGACGGCGCGACGGACGTCGTCGGTGACGCCATCGCCTACGGCTCGACGAGCGCGATCGGCCGAACCGGCGAGGCGGTGCCGTCCCGCATTGGGAGCGGGCAGACGATGAAGGTGAACCTCTTGCCGACGAGCCGGCCGAGATTGTTGAGCTGCTGGACCATCGGGACACCAGCGCCGAGGAAGGCAAGGTGGGTCGGCTCCCACCACTCGTCGGGGTCATCGATGGCGACGAGGTCCGTGCCGAACAGGGTGATCCCGCGGTCGACGAGCCACTGTGCCGCCGGTGCGGTGACGTAGGGTCGCTCGGTGAAGAAGTCGCCGATGCCCCACTGGACGTCCTGGCCGGTGCGGACGATGACGATGCTCCCGGGGCCGACCTCGCGCCCGGAGCCCTTCTCGGCCAGCGCCAGGTCGTCAGGGCCGATCGGCTCGTGCGGCCGCTTGCCGGTGAGGTCGAGGAGATGGCCGGGAAGCACCAGGGTCGACAGCGGCACCTTCTCGACCGAGCAGCCGTCCGGGTCGAAGTGCGACGGCGCATCGAAGTGGGTCCCGGTGTGCTCGGAGAGCAGCATCATCCGGTTGTGGAGGCAACGGCGCCCGTTGCTCGCCCGCCTGGTGCTCTCGAAGCTGTCGACGGTATAGAACGCGGTGATCGTTGCGGCATGGCACGGCATGCCGTCGTACAGCTCGTGGCCGAGGTCGACGATCTCTGTGAAGGGAAGCACTGCAGCCTTTCGGTTCAGACGGCTGGGGGAGCCTGGATGGACTGGAGGAAGCGTCGGGTCTGCGGCGCTCGCGGGTTCTGCAGGAGGTCGGCAGGCGACCCTTCCTCGACGATGCGACCGTCGGAGAGAAAGACGATCCGATCGGCGACCTCGAGGGCGAACCGCACCTCGTGCGTGACGACGAGCATCGTCATCCCCTCGTTGGCGAGCTGGCGCATCGAGGCGAGCACTTCACCCACGAGCTCCGGGTCGAGCGCCGAGGTGGGCTCGTCGAAGAGCATCAGCTTGGGCTCGGTGCAAAGCGCCCGGGCGATCGCCACCCGTTGCTGCTGGCCGCCGGAGAGGCGGTGCGGCAGCTTGGCGGCGTGGGCTGCCATCCCGACACGGTCGAGAAGCGGCATGGCGCGGGCAACGACGCGGTCGCGCTCTTCGCCGTGGACGAGCACGGATGCCGCCACCACGTTGTCGAGCACGGTCATGTGCTCGAAGAGGTTGTAGCCCTGGAAGACCATCCCGATGGCGGCCTCGGCACGCGCCCTCGCCAGCCGTCGCTGCGAGCGGAACGGCTCGAAGGTGCGGGGGTCGTAGCCGATCGGCTCGCCGTCGACGAAGATCTGACCGCTCGTGACGGGTTCGAGATGGTTGATCAGACGGAGCAGCGTCGACTTGCCCGACCCGCTTCCGCCCATGATGGCCACGACCTCGGAGCGCCGAACCGAGAGGTCGACCCCTTGCAGCACGTCGGTCTCGCCGTACCGCTTCCACACGGCCCGACACAGCACGAAGTCCTCCTCGCCGCGGTTGCAGGTGCGCGCTGGCACGACGTGGAGCACGCTGGCAGCGGCGGCCCGCTCGACGACCACCGGGAGGGGGGCGTGCGCCGGCTTGTCCGAGGGAGCGGTCGCCGGCGCCACGGCAGCGTTCCCGTTGCCGCCGGCGAGCAGACGCCGCAGCAGCGAGACGGGTGGTGCCTCGCGCTCCAGCGAGAAGCGCCGCTCCAGCGAGCGCTGCAAGCCGGAGACGAACGTCGTGAGGACGAGGTACATGATGCCGACGGCGCTGTAGACGGGGAAGTAGAGGAACGTCTGCGAGGAGATGAACTCGCTGCGCGCGGTGAGCTCGTTGACCGAGATGACCGACGCCAGGGATGTTCCCTTGATGAGCGCAATGAACTCGTTGCCGAGGCTCGGCACGATCGTGCGGAGCGCCTGGGGGAGGACGACGCGCCGGCGCGTGGTGCCCGGCGACATCCCGAGGGATTCGGCCGCGAGGATCTGCGTGCGCGGCACGGCGGCCCGACCGCCTCGGATGATCTCGCTCACGAAGGCCGCCTCGTTGAGGGAGAAGCCGATGATGGCCGTCGGTATCGGCTTGAGCACGATGCCAATGGATGGCAGGGCGTCGAAGAGGAAGATCAGCTGGAGCAGGAGGGGGGTCCCCCGCATGACCCAGGTGTAGGACGCCGCGACGACCCGGATGAGCCGAGCTCGGCTCATCCGGGCCTCCGCGAGGACAGCTCCCAGCACGATGGCTCCGACGAGCGAGCCGAGCGACACCTGGATCGTCAGCCAGGCACCACTCCAGAGGTAACCCCACGTGAGGTAGTGCCAGAAGGAGCTCATTGCGGCGTCAAGGGAGCGCGGTCGCGACAGCCTGCGTGTTGGGGTCCTGGTTCCACTTGGCGAGCAGGCGCTTCTCGATGCCAGCATTTTGGACCGCGGCGATCGCCGCCAGGTAGGCCTTGGCGAGACCCGTGCTCGCGAGGGGGAAGGCGATACCGATGTTGCTCTGGAACTGCGGGATCGGCTTCGTGGCGGAGAGCTTGCCCGGGAACTGCGCCACGGCCGCGTCCGCGACGGAGACCGGATCGATCGTCGTGTCGGCACGTCCCGTGATGACGGCCTGGACGCAGCCGTTGAAGTCCTGGTACGTCTCGACGTTGACGGTTCCCTTCCCCTCTGACTTGCACGTCGCTGCCTGTGCCTCTGCGAAGCCCTGTTGCAACGTGCCCGGGAAGACGGCGATCGAGTTGCCGCAAAGGTCGGCGGTCGAGGTGATCGACTTGGGGTTCCCCTTGGCCACGATGAGCGCCTCGACGTCCTTTTGGTAGAGGTCGAAGCGGACCTGCTTCGCCCGGGCGCGAGAGGCGATCAGGTTGGAGATCACGAGATCGACCCGCCCGGCCTGCAGTGCCGGGATCAACGCGTCGAAGGCCATCTGCGAGAAGGTGGTCTTCACGCCGAGGCAGCTGTTGACGGCGGCGAGGAAGCTCGGGTCGAAGCCCACGATCTTGTTGGGATTGCTCTTCGAGATCGTCTCGTAGCCCGGGATGGTCGGGGAGTTGCCAACCGTGTAGGTCTTGCCGACGTACGACGGGTAGGCCGCCTCTACCTTGGCGCAGGCGGCCTTGTCTCCCGTGACGGCCGCTCGCTTGGCCTGTGCGGTCGCGACGGCTCGCCTGGTCGGTGCAGGCGAGGCACTTGCCGTGCTGACGAGACCAGCCGCCAACGAGGAGGCGAGGACGGCGATCGCAGCGAGCGATCGGGTGCTTCGCATGGGAGCTCCTTTCGGGGGACCGGACGTCCCCGGCCCTTCCCGTTGTATACGACGGCGTGTGTCCCGCAGGTCTCGTGAAGATGAACGGTCCGTGAACCAAGCATGCGACGACGGCCGAGGGGTGCCGGGAAAAGCGGTGGGAACGTCACAAGCTGTCGGCTTCTTGCCGCCGGCAGGCGGCCGACCGATGAGCGGCCGTACCACTGGAGGGGGACTGGTTGTACACAATCGGGACCGGACGGGTAGGATCTTCTCCGTGTCGCCACCTCCTGTCACCGGTGGGTCGGCCGAGCTCGACATCTGCTCGACGATCCGCAACCGGGTGATCTCCGGTGAGCTCCTTCCCGGTGATCGCCTGACCGAGGATGCGGTGGCGACCGAGTTCGGCGTCTCGCGGATCCCCGTCCGAGAGGCGATCCGCGAGCTGGTCGGTCAGGGGTTCCTGTATTCCCGGCCGAACTATGGGACCTTCGTCTCGGAGGTCGATCCGTCGGAGGCGGCCAACCTTCTCGCGATCCGGTCGGTCCTCGAGCCGTTGGCGGCGCGACAGGCGGCCGAGCACCGCACGGAGCAACACCTTGCCGATCTGCGCCTGCTGGTCGAGGAGGGGCGTGCCGCTGCGGCGGCCGGCGACTTCCCGCGGGTCGTCTCGGTCAACAGCAGGTTTCACGACGCGATTGCCGTGTCGTCCGGAAACCCCACGCTCACCGACATGATCCGTCAGATCCGCTTCCGTACGGATCGTTTCAACACCGTGGACATCCCCGGACGGGCAGAGTCCTCGCTGTGGGAGCACGAGGAGATCGTCCGCGCCCTCGAGCAGGGCAACGGCCTCCGGGCGGCGCGGCTTGCGGCGCTGCACGCCGACGAGCCCGCCGACGTCTACCGCCAGCGGATCGCCGAGCGCTCCGGCGAAGGGTGATGGTCACCGGTCGACCGTCTCGATCCTCGGCGAGGAGCCGGGCGGGGCGAGGTCGCCGTCGTCGTGGCTCAGCCGGTCAGCGGGGGGACCGGGCCGCAGCACCCCTTGTACTTCCTGCCCGACCCGCACCAGCACCGGTCGTTGCGACCCGGTGGCCACGGGATGCCGTGGCCACGGCGCGCCGTCTCGGCGGCGAGCGCGGCCCGGCCCTGGGCCGTCTCTGGGGCCTCGCCGTGCGCCTCGCCGTGGGCGACGAGGCCGTCGACGGTGAGCGGGGACACCCGCACCGGATGACCCGGATCGGCGCGGCGTCGAGCCTTCGCCTTGACCAGGATCGACACCTCGTCGCCGTCTGCGTCGACGACCCTCGCCCACCGGTCGCGCTCCCCGTCGCCGTCCAGGTCGACCGCCACCGGCTCGCCGCGCAGGCGGACGCCGCGCCGGCGAGCCACGTGCTCGACCACGTCCGCGGCGTCCTCTTCGGCGGTGCCGCCGATCAGCTTGGAGAACCTGTTCACCTCGTCGCGCCGTCCGTCCATCGACGCCTCGAGCTCGGCCTGTTCCTCGACCACCTGCACCTTCCCCTCGTCGAGCCGGCGCACTTGGCAGCATCCACGGTGTCCCCGGAGCAGATGCTGCCCGGGGCGGTCTCGCTGCTGGCTGCTCGCTCGCCCGCCGGCTCCGGGCACGCGAACGATTGCTACGATTGCTACGGAACAGATGCGGGGAGAGGAGGCCAGGGGTGCGGACGATCAGCCACCGGGAGCTGCGCAACCAGAGCTCGGAGGTGCTCCGGGCCGTGCGCGGCGGCGAGACGATCGAGGTGACGAACCACGGCGAGGTGGCAGCGGTGCTCGTCCCGCCCACGCTGGACCCGTACGAGCGGCTGGTGGCAGCGGGAAAGGTGCAGGAGGCACGCCGCGACCGGAAGGTCGACCTTCGCCGGATCGCCCGCGCCGGCGTCCCGGTGTCGACCGCCGAGGTGCTGGCAGACCTGCGCGGCGTGCGGTGATCGTCTACCTGGACACCTCGGCGGCCCTCAAGCTGGTGGTGGAGGAGCCGGAGTCGGCGGCGCTGGCGGCACACCTCGAGGGGGTGTTGGAGGAGGGCGATCGCCTGGTGGCGTCGTTGCTGCTCCACACCGAGCTGCACTGCGCCGCCAACCGCCGGCCCGACCAGATCGGGCACGGAGCGGTGGCCGATGTGCTCTCCACGGTCGCCCTGGTCGACCTGGAGCGGAGCGACCTGACGACGGCACCGTCGCTGGCAGGCCGGCTGGGGTCCGCCGACGCCCTGCACCTGGCGACGGCCCTCCGGGTGAACGCCGCCGTGCTCGTCGCCTACGACGGCGAGCTGTGCGCCGCCGCCAGGGCGGCAGGCATCGAGGTGCGCAGCCCGGCCGGGACGGCCCCGTGACGATCGTCGCCTGCGATCGAGCGGCTGGTCGCCTGCCTCGGCCGGACGGTGCCGGCCGCGGGAGCCGGGTCGGGGGCGTGACGCCCGTCGGGTGACGACCCGACGCAGCGCGCCGGTGGCGCCAGGTGCGCTCGCGCTGCCTGCTCGCACTACCAGCTCGCACTGTCTGCTACCACCTGAGTGTGGCGTCGTCGAGGACCACGTTCACGCTGGACGAGGAGCTGGCCGAGCGGGCCCGCCAGCTCGGCGTCGACATCGGCCTGGACCGACCGTCGGTCGTCAACTGCGACGGCGTGCACACGGTCGCCCAGGGAGCGCTCACCGGCCCGGCCCGTTCGGCGAAGGTCACCCGCCCGGGCAGGAGACCCCGGCGGTGCTGGTCAGCCCGCCGCTGCCGGTCGAGCCGGCCGCCTGGTCCTGCCACCACAGCCGGCCGCCGGCGGCGACAGGCGGCGAGATCGGCGTCCCGGCGGCCGCCCGGGCGCCGCGCACCTCGAGCGGGCCGACGGCGCACCAGGCGGTCGCCCCGGGCCGGAGCAGGTGCCAGGCGACCGCAGCCGGCCGCGCCGCCTGCTGACCGGCGAGCGCCGGCAGGGTGCCGGTCGTCTCGAGCAGGCTGCCGTCGGGGAGCAGCAGCAGCCCGCCGCCGTTTCCCGCCGGGAAGCTGCCACCCTGCCCGAGCGGGGCGGTCCCGTTGGGGACGGTGAGCGGGGGCAGGCCGACGTCGACGAAGCGCCGGCCGCCGTCGGTGGTGGCTGTGACCAGGAAGGGCGAGGTCGACTGGACCACGAGGGCGCTCGTCGGCGAGGTGGCCACGAGCTGGCCGGGCCCGCAGGCGTCGAGCGGGGCGGCCCAGTCGCCGGCGATCGGGGCCAGCCGTCCGGGGGTGATGCCGGAGGTGAGCAGGTCCTGGAAGGTGCCGTTCATGGCGCAGTTGCCCGGGGCGTACGGCCCGAGCCGCAGGCACGGCCCGACGGCAGGGCAGCCGACCGAGGCAGGGTGCCAGTGGAGGCCGTCGGTCGACCGCTCCTCGAGCTCGACCGGGGACCCGCTCGCACCGCTCGAGGAGAACCGGGCCACGACGGCATGGTCGGGGGCGGCGGCGAACCCGGAGAACGTCCCCGGCCCGGCCCCGGCCGGGACCGGCAGCGCCCGCCAGGTCCGCCCGCCGTCGGTCGAGGCGACGGCCACGTCGTACACCGGCGGGGCCCCCTCCGGCGGGGCGGCGGTGAAGGCGGCCAGCACCACCCCGGGGGCGCCGCCCGCCGCCCCCCCGGGGCC
>JAKBAA010000013.1 GCA_021809425.1 Actinomycetes bacterium
GGCCCGGTCGGCTCGCTCGCGCCGGCGCCCGTCCCGCCGGGCGACGGCGGCGCGTCCGGCGACCGGCCGGGGAGCGAGGGGCCATGACCGCGCCCGAGACGGCCGGGCCCGCCGGCCTCGCCGCCGCACCCGTCCGCTCGCCGGCGGCCGACCGCGGCACCCTCGTCATGGAGGCCGTCGGGCTCGGCAAGGTGTTCCGCCTCGGCCGGAGCCAGCACGTGTCGGCCGTCCGGGACGTCACCTTCGGCCTCTACCGCGGCGCCGTCGTGGCGCTCGTCGGCGAGAGCGGCTCGGGCAAGTCGACCGCCGCCAAGCTGCTCGCCGGTCACGAGACGCCGACGTCCGGCACGGTCCGCCTCGACGGCGAGCCGGTGCGCCTGCGGGGCCGGGGCGCCTTCCGCCGGTACAAGCGGACCGTCCAGTACGTCTTCCAGGACCCGTTCTCGTCGCTCAACCCGGTCCACACCGTCCGGTACCACCTCGAGCGCCCGATCAGGCTCCACCGCGACCACCTCGGCCCCGCACAGCTCGAGCAGGAGCTGGCCGACCTGATGCAGCGTGTGCGGCTCACCCCGGCCGAGCAGTTCCTGGCCAAGTACCCCCACGAGCTGTCCGGAGGCCAGCGCCAGCGGGTGGCCGTCGCCCGGGCGCTCGCTGCCCGCCCGGCCGTGCTGCTCGCCGACGAGCCGGTCTCCATGCTCGACGTGTCGATCCGCCTCGAGATGCTCAGCCTGCTCGACGACCTGCGCCGGCGGTTCGACCTTGCGCTCCTGTACATCACCCACGACATCGCCTCGGCCCGCTACTTCGCCGACGAGGTGCTCGTCATGTACGCCGGCGAGATCGTCGAGCGCGGCCCAGCCGAGGAGGTGACCCAGCAGCCGGCGCACCCGTACACCCAGCTGCTCGTCTCTTCGGCGCCCGACCCGGACGACCTCGGCAGCATCCTGCGCCGGGGCCGGGCGCGGGCGAGCCAGCAGGCGGGAGAAGGGGTCGCGAGCCAGGTCGGCTGCCGCTTCGCCGCCCGCTGCCCGCTCGCCGAGGACCGCTGCCGTTCGGCGACGCCGCCACTGTTCCGCATCGACCCAGCTCGAGCCGCCGCCTGCTGGCGGCTCGACGTGTCGGCCCCGGCCGTCGTGGCCGGGGCACGGGAGAGGGGGGGAGGGGTGATGAGCAGCTGAGCGAGCGCGCCCGCCGGCTGGCGGGCGCGTACGGAAGTGCCCGGCGGGGCCGGGCACGGGGGGCGGCGCCGCACACCGACGCGTCCGCCCCGCACCTCGATTCCCGAACGAAAGGCATCATCACCGATGAAGCACTGGCTTGCCCAGCGAACCCTGACCGCCGTCGTCGCGGCGGGTCTCCTGTCCACCACCGCCATCGCCGGCTCGATGACCGCCCTCTCCGGATCCGCCCAGGCGGCGACGAGGAAGGCGGCCTCCAACGTGACCCTCACGATGGAGTCGAGCCCGACCAACACCCTCACCCGCAGCTTCAACCCGTTCAGCACGACGAGCGCCATCTACCTCGTCGCCGGCACCTCGTTCATCTACGAGCCCCTGCTCCAGTTCGACGCCGCCAAGGCCGGCGTCGTCTACGACTGGCTGGCGACGAGCTACCACTTCGGAAACGGTGGCAAGTCGATCACCTTCACGATCCGAAAGGGCGTGAAGTGGAGCGACGGCTCGCCGCTCACCCCGGCCGACGTGGCCTTCACCTACAACCTGGTGAAGAAGAACGCCGCCATCAACACCTTCGGTCTCGACATCACCGGCGTGTCGACCGCCGGCGACACCGTCACGATCGACTTCCCGACGCCGCAGTACACGAACCTGCAGAACATCGCCAGCGTGTACATCGTGCCGGAGAAGATCTGGAGCACGGTCGGCAACCCGGCGACCTTCACCGACCCGAACCCGGTCGGGTCCGGTCCGTACGTGGTCGGCACCTACACCCCGCAGGGCTTCACCCTGACGAAGAACCCGAGCTACTGGCAGGCGGGCAACGTCCGCATCGGTACGCTCGACTTCCCGGCGTACGCGACCAACACGAACGCCGAGGAGGCGCTCTTCTCGGGCCAGCTCGACTGGGCGGGGAACTTCATCCCCAACCTGAAGCAGCTCTTCCTCAGCAAGTCCAAGTACAACACCGCCTGGGAGGCGCCGCTCAACACGGTCACCCTCGAGCCGAACCTGAGCAAGTTCCCCTTCAACGACGTGGCCGTGCGCAAGGCCATCAGCCTCGCCGTGAACCGGCAGCAGCTGAGCAGCCAGGGCGAGGCCAACCTGGAGCCGGCCGCCATCAACGCGAGCGGCCTCACCCTGCCGGTGTTCGGCGCCTACCTGTCGCCCTCGGTGGCGGGCGCCACGCTGTCCCGCACCCCCCAGGTGGCGGCGGCGAAGAAGGTGCTCGAGGCCGACGGCTGGAAGATGGGGTCGAACGGCTACTTCCAGAAGAACGGCAAGACGCTGTCCTTCTCGATCCAGGACCCCTCCTCCTACAGTGACTACGCCGCTGACGGCGCCATCATCGCCCAGAACCTGCGGGCCGCCGGGATGGACGTGACGTTCCAGGGCCTCTCGGTGACGGCCTGGTCGAACGACGTGGCGAGCGGCACCTTCGACTCGGTGATCCACTGGTCGAACACGAGCCAGAACCCGTACGGCATGTACAACGGGTGGCTCAACAGCGCCCTCGACACGCCGAAGTCGGCGGCAGGTGACTACGAGGGCCTCCACAGCTCGGTGATCAACCGGGAGCTCGCCGCCGTCGCCTCGGCACCGACCCTCGCCGCCGAGAAGGCGCGGCTCGCCCCGATCGAGTCGTACATGGCGAACAACCTTCCCCTGATCCCGCTCGTCTACGGGGTTGCGTGGTCCGAGGTAAACGGGCAGCAGATCACCGGCTGGCCGACGCCCTCCAACCCGTACGAGTCGGCCCAGCCGGCGACCCCCACCAACGAGGTGGTCGTCCTGCACCTGCGCCCGCGGGGCTAGGGCACGGTTCGGCCCCCGGCCCGGAGCAGGCCCGGGCCGGGGACCGTGCGACCCGCGGCGGGCGTCGACCGCCCGTCGCGGGTCGTCCGGCGGGCGACGGTCGTGGCCGGCTCGCCGGTCGGGGCGGCCGGGGACCGGCCAGCTGCGGACGTGGCACCTGGTCACGTGCGGTCACGTACGCATGACGTGAACCGCAGAGGACCAGGACATCGCTGCTTCGTTGCAGCTTCGTTGCTGTTCGGCGATTCCGCCCACAGCCGCCCGTTCGCACCGTATGGTGATCACAGGCCTCTTCGCTGAGCGTCCCGTTCCCCCCCGGGATTGAACTCGCGAGGTCGAGCGCACGACCCGGGCAACCCCCCCGCCCGGGTCGTGTCGCGTCCGGCGTCAGGTGGCGGTCACGTGCCGACTCCTTCGGCCGGCGACCGGGATCGGGCCGGGGTCGACCGGCGGTGGCTCGACCGGCGGCACGGGCGGGTGCGGCGGCTCCGACAGCGGCGGCAGCGGGCCGGGGCCGGGCTCGGGAGTCGGGGTGGACGCGTCGATGGGCATGCCCGGCTCCTGCCCGCCGCAGCCGGTCGCGACCCCCGCCGTCGCGGGTAGTGGCCGGGCCAGCCGGGTACGGGCGCAGGGACGGCGGCGCCGTCCCGGGCGCATCGCCGACGGAGGAGGTCAGATGGCCGAGCACACCGAGCCCAACCGCGACACGCTCGCCGAGGAGCAGGTCGAGTCAGGCGCCCGGCACGGCGCCCCGCAGCGTCCAACGGCGGACCAGGCACGCGCCGCGGAGAGCGCCACGGGGGACGTCGACGACGACGACGTACGCACCCACTACCAGGACATGGCCGAGAAAGGGGCCAGGGTGAAGGGGGAGGGGCAGATCCCGTAGCCGGACGCGCCGAGCGGCCCGGCGGGGAGCCCCGCTGGGCCGCTCGTCCTCGTTCTCGGGCTCGTCGCCGTCCTCGGCTCTGGACGGCGGTACCTGAGGGCGTCGCCTGCCGGTGGACGGGCCGGGCCCCCACCGGACGGCGCGACCGGGTGGTTCAGATGCGGGTCTCCGTTCGTGCCCGACCCGTCGAAGTACCCGACGAATAGTGACAAACCGAATGCCAGCTGAGAGCTTCGACTCCCGTCGCGACGAAGCCGGGCCCGGCGGGGAGGCCGGCAGCCAGCCAGCTACGGCCTAGGCCTCGGCGGCGCAGGCGTCGTGGAGCTTGGCCAGGCTGCGCGCCAGCAGCCGTGACACGTGCATCTGGCTGATGCCGATCCGGGCGGCGATCTCGGACTGGGTGAGGTCTTCGACGAAGCGGAGGTGGAGGATGAGCCGCTCGCGCTGGGGGAGCTTCTCGATGTGGGGCAGCAGGAGGTCGCGCTCGTCGACCTTCTCGTAGGCCCCGTCCACGTGGCCGAGCCGGCTCGTGAGGGGCTCGCCCTCGGGTCCGGGCGTGTCGAGGGAGGCCGAGCGGTAGGCATGGCCGGCCTCGAGCGCCTCGAGGACGTCCTCCTCGGATGCCCCGGTCTCGGCTGCCAGCTCCTTCACCGTGGGTGACCGCCCGAGGCGCTGCGAGAGCTCGTCCACCACCTGGCCGAGGCCGAGGTAGAGCTCCTGCACCCGCCGCGGTGCCCGGACCGACCAGCCCTTGTCGCGGAAGTGCCGCTTGAGCTCGCCGACGATCGTCTTCGAGGCGTACGCGGCGAACTCGAACCCGAGGTCGGGGTCGAACCCGTCGACGGCCTTGATCAGCCCGATCGAGCCGGCCTGGACGAGGTCGTCGTAGGCCTCGCTGCGGCGGACGAAGCGACGAGCGAGGTGCTCGACGAGCTCGAGGTGCGCGGCGATGATCTCGTCGCGCAGCCCGCGGTCGTGGGTGCGGGCGTACTCCCGCAGCTTCTGGTCGAGGAGCTCCCGGGTGGTCGGTGTCGTCGTCATAGGCCGAGGGTCGGCCGGCTCTTCGTGAGCCAGCCCTTCCTGCGCCCGTCGTCGACCGGGTCGATGCCGTGCTCGTCGACGAGCGCGTCGAGGATGCGCGCGGACAGCTCGAGCGTATCGGCGGCGACCGGCGAGGCCGGTCCGATCGGGGACACCTCGCAGGCGACGTGGATCGTGTCGTCGTCCCACCGGTAGACGAGTCGCAGGCGGCTGTCGGCAGCGGCGCCGGCAGCGCAGGAGTTGCACAGCTCGTCGATGGCGAGCCGGAGGTCCTCGACGGCGTCGAAGCCGAAGTCGAGGCGGGAGGCGATGGCGCTGGCGCTCATGCGGGCGAGCACCCAGAGCTCGGGCCGGACCGGCAGCAGCAGCTCGACGTGCTCGGATGCCTCGTCGACGCCGCGCACGTCCGGCTCGAAGGCCCGTGAGGAGCTCATCGGGCGAGCGCCTCGTCAAGGGTCGGGTGGATCGAGAACACACCGGACAAGCCGGTGACCTCGAGCACCTTGCTCACCTGCGGCCGGCTCACGACGAGGCGCAGCTCCCCGCCCGCCTCGCGCTCGCGCACCCGCTTGAGCGCCGCCACGAGCACCCCGAGCCCGGTCGAGTCGAGGAAGGTGACATCGGAGAGGTCGACGACGACGAAGGCGTCCTCGGGCTGCTCACGCAGCTTCTGGCGCAGCTCGGGCGCCGTCGACACGTCGACCTCGCCGACGGCCGTCACGACGCAGGCGTCGCCGCGCTGGCTGACCGATACCTCGAAGAGATCTTCCATCTCGCTGGACCCTCCGGAGCTTCATGGTTGGTAGCCCGCTCGCGCGCGCTCTGGGCGCCATTGTGCCGTGCGCGCCGGCCCCTCCATGCGTTCCCCGAGGTCCGACACCGGCAACCCCGGGCGCAACGGGGGTGTCTCGCGTTTTCCATGGTTGCCCGATGGGTAGCGGGACGTTGATGCCGGATTCCACCGTACCGGGCGAAGCTGCGCGCTGCGAACGTCCAGAGGAGGTCGCCATGTCCATCTCGCCCGAGCCGCCGTTGTCGCTCGCCTCGGCGGACGAGACCGCTGCTCGCCGCGAGCAGGCAGAGGCGCGCCGCCAGCGCGACGAGGCGCCCGGTGCCGAGCTGCACGACACGGGTGAGGTGATCGCTGCGGCGCTCGTACGCGTGGCCACACGCACCCCCCCGGGGGCACTGGCCCCGGGGGGGTGGCCAGGGGCGCGCATCGGGGTGGCCCTGCAGACGGTGTCGGCCGTCAACTGGCTGTCGGCCGGTCGGGCCCGGGGTGCCGCCTAGCGGGACGAGCCGATGGGGCCGAGGTGGGGCCCGGTCATGCGGCGCGCAGGCGGACCACGGCGTCGATGCCGCCGCCGGTCGGGCCGTCCCGCAGCTCCACCTCGCCGCCACTGTTGCGCACGAGGCGGGCCACGATGGCGAGGCCGAGCCCGCTGCCGCCGGACCGCTCGGCGCGGCGTGTCCAGAACCGGTCGAAGGCGTGCTGGCGGTCGTCGGCCGCCATGCCGGGACCCTCGTCGGTGACGTGCACGGCGAGCCAGCCGTCGGTCTCCTCGTCGACGCTCAGGCGAACGGTGGACCCGGCCGGGGACACCCGCAGAGCATTGTCGAGGAGGTTGTCGATGGCCTGCTCGAAGTCCTCGGCGACGACGAGGGCGTAGCTGGGTCCCTCGCCGTCGATCGCCAGCGCGACGCCCTGCTCCTCGGCGACCCCGCGCCAGGCCTCGCCGCGCGCCGCCAGCAGGGCGCCGACGTCGGTGGCGACCGGGGCGGCCGGCTGCTCCTCGGCGCGGGCCAGCCGGAGCAGCCCGGTGACGAGCCGGGCGAGCCGCTCGACCTCGGTGAGGATGGCCTGCACCTCGTCCGGGGGTGTCGGCTCGTCCGCCGCCAGGCCCTCGAGGCGGAGGCGGAGGGCGGTGAGCGGCGTGCGCATCTGGTGGGAGGCGTCGGCGACGAAGGCCCGCTGGGCGCTGATCAGCTCGCTCAGCTGGCTGGCCATCACGTTGACGGTCTCGGCCAGCTTGACCAGCTCGGGCGGCCCGGCGTCGGTGGGGGCACGGGCGCCGAGCTCGCCCCGACCGAGGTCGGCCACCGCGAGCTCGATGTGCTCGAGCGGCCGGACGAGCGAGCGCACCAGCAGCCAGCCGGCGAGCGCGGCCAGGACGAGGATGGCGGCGCCGAGCGCGCTCAGGCTGGCGGCGATCGTGCGCGCCCTTCCGGAGAGGACCCCGGAGGGCTCGCCGACGACGACGGCGGCGACCGGGATCCCGGTTCGCTCGTGGATCGGGACGGCGGCCGGCTCGGACGGGTCGGCGCTCGGCACGAGGACGGGAACGGCGGCGTACAGCAGCGAGACGTGCCCCACGACGGCCTCGCCGGTGGTCGGCTGACCGTCCTGACCGAGGGTGTCGGCGAGGGCGGGACGTGGCAGGACGCCGCCGGCCACGGTGGCGGCGCTGCCGATCGCCGCCACCACCTGGCCGTTCGCCCGGATCACCGTGGCGAGGTTGTGTGTCCCGGCGCCGAAGTCGGAGAGGGCGTCGTGCAGGGTATGGCGCTCGGCGGGCGACAGGGCGAACTGGCGGATCTGCTCGAGCGGGCCGTCGCTGTCACGGTCCGGATCGGGGTGGACCGTGGTCGGCGCCGGGATGCGGTGGACCGCCTGCGCGATCGGGGGGAGCACGGCGCGGGCCGCCTCTCGGGCCGACTGCTCGAGGGCGCTCAGGGCGTCGGCTCGGGAATGGCTCGCCCACAGGATGCCGAACGGGACGCCGAACGCGGCGAGCGCCACGAGCAGCAGGCCGAGATAGCCGAGGAGCAGCCGCCGGAGCATGCTCAGCGACCGGCGGCGAGGCGGAAGCCGACCCCTCTCACCGTCTCGACGAGCCCCGGGTCGCCGAGCTTGCGCCGCAGCGAGCTCATGTGGACGTCGAGCGTCTTCGTCGGTCCGTACCAGTTCATGTCCCATACCCGCTCGAGCAGGTCCTGTCGGGCCACGACCGCTCCCGGGTCGTCGGCCAGTGCGGAGAGCAGGTCGAACTCCTTCACCGTCAGGGTCACCTCGCGGCTGCCGACGAAGACGCGCCGCCGCCGTCGGTCGATCGTCAGCTCGCCCACCTGGCGCAGCTCGCTCGACTCGCTCCCGGCGGCCGCCCGCCGGAGGACGGCACGGACGCGGGCGATCACCTCGCGCAGGCCGTACGGCTTCGGGACGTAGTCGTCGGCGCCGAGCTCGAGCCCGAGCACCCGGTCGGTCTCGCTCGTCCGGGCGGAGAGGATCAGGATCGGCAGGGTGGCGCTGCGGGACCGCAGCGACCGGCAGACGTCGAACCCGTCGATGTCCGGGAGCCGGAGGTCGAGCAGGACGACGTCGGGCAGCTCGGCGGCGAGCGCGGCGCTGCCGGTGGTGACGTGGCGGACGTCGAACCCTTCGCGTGCCAGGCCGGCGACGAGTGGCGCAGCGATGCCCTCGTCGTCCTCGACCACGAGCAGCCGCACCGGCGCCGAGGCCGACGCGCCAGGCGAGTCGCTCAACGACGCCGCCGGGAGTGCACGGGCGGCATCCTACCGGCGGCTCCGCCGAGAGGGGGTCACGCTCGCCGGGCACCTGTCGGTCGGGCAGGGCACGATCCGGCCGGCGGCGTGCCGTGCCGGGCGCAGTAGCGTCGGGTCGTGGTCGCGCCGAGCCCGCCCATGGTGCGCGCCCGCCGGCTGCGCAAGCAGTTCGGCGACTTCGTCGCCGTCGGTGGGATCGACCTCGAGATCCGCCGAGGAGAGGTCTTCGGGTTCCTCGGGCCGAACGGCGCCGGCAAGACGTCGACCATGCGGATGATCGCCTGCATGTCGCCGGCGACGAGCGGCGAGCTGGAGGTGCGTGGGCGCGACCCGGCCACCGACGGGCCGGCCATCCGGGCCGGGATCGGCCTCGTCCCCCAGGAGGACGCCCTCGACGCCGAGCTGAGCGTGCTCGACAACCTGCTCGTCTACGGTCGCTACTTCGACCTGCCCCGCAGGGTGATCCGGGAGCGGGCCGGCCAGCTGCTCGAGTTCGCCCAGCTGGCCGACCGGGCCGGCGCGAAGGTCGACGCGCTGTCCGGCGGGATGCGGCGCCGCCTGACGATCGCCCGGGCCCTCGTCGCCGCCCCCGAGCTGGTCATCCTCGACGAGCCGACGACCGGGCTCGACCCGCAGGCACGTCACCTCGTCTGGGAGCGGCTCTACCGGCTGAAGCGGGAGGGCGTCACCCTCATCCTGACGACGCACTACATGGACGAGGCCGAGCAGCTGTGCGACCGGCTCGTCGTGATGGACCGAGGCCGCATCGTCGCCGAGGGGCCACCGCGGGCGCTCGTCGCCGAGCACGTCGCCCGGGAGGTGCTCGAGGTGCGCGTCCTGCCGGCCGACGAGGCCGCCGTGGTGGCGGCGCTCGACCGCCACGGTGCCGGCTGCGACCGGCTGGCCGACCGGCTGTGCGCCTACGGCGACGACGGCGACGCCCTGCTTGCCGCCGTCCTCGCCACCGGGGTCCATCCCGAGGGGGTGCTCGTCCGGCGCGCCTCGCTCGAGGACGTCTTCCTCCGCCTTACCGGCCGCCGGCTGGTGGACTGACCGCGGGTGCGGATCGGGTGGAGCGGGTGGAGCGGGTGGAGCGGGTCGGCGTGACGGGGGCGGTCGCGGACGTCGGCGCGCGGCCGACCGGTCTCGGAGAGCTCTGCCCCCGGCGCCTGTCGCGCCCACCGTGGGTCCGGGCGCTCGGCTACTTCCTGTTCCGCTGGCGGCGCACCTTCCGCTCGACGCTCGCCGGCAACTTCGTCTACCCGGTCCTCTATCTCGCCGCCATCGGCGTCGGCCTCGGCGGGCTCGTCGACCACCACCTCCACGGCGGTGCCACCGCCGCCGGGCTCTCCGGCGGGAGCTACCTGGCCTTCGTCACGCCCGGGCTGCTCGCCGGCTCGGTGATGCAGATCGCCCTCGGCGAGTCGACCTATCCGGTGATGGGGGCCATCCGCTGGGAGCGGTCGTACGAGACGATGCTGGCCACGCCGCTCGAGGTGACCGACGTGCTCCTCGGCCACCTCGCCTTCGTCGCCGTCCGGGTGCTAACCGCCGCCGTCGTGTTCGTGGCGGTGGCGGCCGCCTTCGGGGCGCTCGCCTCGCCCGAGGCGGTCCTGGCTGTGCCGGTCGCCGTGCTCGTCGGGGCTGCGTTCGCGGCGCCGCTCATGGCGTTCTCGGTCACAAGGGAACGCGACCTCGCCTTCTCGACCCTCCAGCGGCTGGTGATCGTGCCGCTGTTCCTGTTCTCGGGCAGCTTCTTCCCGCTCCGCCAGCTGCCCGGGATCCTGCAGGGCCTGGCCGAGGCCACGCCGCTCTACCACGGGGTGGCCCTCGCCCGGACGGCCATGCTCGGCACGCCGTGGCGCCTCGCCGACGTCGGCCACGCCGGCTACCTCGTGGTGCTCACCGCCATCGGGTACGTCCTGGCCCGCCGCACCTACCGCCGGCGGCTGGCCGCGTGAGCGCCGCCCGGCCGACGTCCGTCCCGTTGCTGCGCCTCACCCCCCTCGCCCTCGCCCGGCCCGGTCGGGCGCGCCGCCTGGTCGAGCGCAACCTGGTCGTCTACCGGCGGGGTTGGACCTACGTCGTGTCGGGGTTCTTCGAGCCGTTCCTCTACCTCCTGTCGATCGGTGTCGGGCTCGGCCACCTCGTCGGCAGCCAGCGCGTCGGCGGTCACCCGGTTGGCTACGCCGCCTTCGTCGCACCCGGGCTGCTCGCCTCGTCGGCGATGAACGGTGGCATCCTCGACACGACCTACGGGCTCTTCTTCAAGCTCAAGTACGCCCATACCTACGAGGCCGTCCTCTCGACGCCGCTCACGAGCGCCGACGTTGCCGTCGGGGAGGTGGCCTCGGCATTCCTGCGGGGGAGCGTCTACTCGGCCGCCTTCCTCGCCGTCATGGCCGGGCTCGGCCTGGTCGGCTCGCCGTGGGCACTCTGCTGCCTGCCGATCGCCGCCCTCGTCGGGCTCGCCTTCGCCAGCCTGGGACTTGCCGTCACCGCACATCTCCGCAGCTGGCAGGACGTCGACATGGTGGCACTTGCCGTGCTTCCCATGTTCCTGTTCTCGGCCACCTTCTACCCGCTCTCCATCTATCCGGGGGCCGTCGGATGGCTGGTCCGGGTGACGCCGCTCTACCAGGGAGTCGTGCTGCTACGGGCCTTCGACCTCGGCGCCGTCACGCCCGGCCTGTGGTGGCACGCCGCCTACCTGGTCGTGCTGGCGGGCGTGTCGCTCTCGGTGGCCGCCGGGCGCCTCCGCCGGCTGCTCGTCCCCTGAGCCGCCGAGGCACCGCCCTCCTCGGTACGCCCGGGGGCGCCCCGGCGGCAGCGGGGGGGGGTGCCAGCGCCGCCGGACACGCATGGTGCCAGGGTTCCCGCTCTGGGACGATGGTGCGATGCAGCGTCGTTGGTGGCACGGAGTCGCGCTCACGCTCGGGGTGTCCGTCCCGTGCCTCGTCGCCGAGGAGGGGTGGCACCGGCGCGCCCTCATCGACTGGAGCCTCGCCTGGGTTCCCTTCGCCGTGGCGGTCGCCGCCGCCTTCCTCGCCGGTGGCGCGCTCGCCGGGACGAGCGCGCGGCGGGGAAGGGCGGGGGTGGTCGGCCGGGGTCTGGCCTGCGGGCTGGCGTCGATCACGTGCCTGCTCGCCGGCGACTTCGTGCGGCGCGACCTCGTCGTGCGCGAAGCGCTCAGCTTCGGCGTGGTCGAGCTGTGGCTGATCGCCGGCGGTGGCGCCGTCGCCCTGGCCGGGCTGGGCGCCGGCGCCACCGCCCTGCGACGGTCAGCGACCGAGCAGCACCTTGGCGGCCGCCACGACGTGCGGCGACGAGATGCCCGCCATGTCGAGCAGCTCGGCGGGGGTACCCGAGGAGGACAGGGAGCGCACGGCGAGGTGGGTGACCTGCAGTGACGCCACCCCCGCCTCGACGAGCCCGGCGATGACCGCCTCGCCGAGGCCACCTGCGGGGGAGTGGTCCTCGACGACGACGACCCGGCCACCGGTGGCGGTGGCCGCGGCGGCGAGCGTGGCCGTGTCGAGCGGCTTCACGCTGTAGCAGTCGACGACCCGGGCGGCGATCCCCTCGCCGGCGAGCTGGTCGGCGGCGGCGAGGCACTGGTGGAGGGTCACCCCGGCGCCGACCAGGGTGACGGCGTCGTCGGCCCCCGAGCGGACCACCTTGGAGCCACCGAGGTGGAACGCCTCGTCGGGGCCGTACAGGACGGGGTAGGCGCCACGGGTCGTCCGCATGAACGCCACGCCGGGCGCGTCGGCCATCGCCGCCACGAGTGCCACCGTGGAGGTGGCATCGCTCGGGTAGAGGACCACCGAGTCGTTGACGGTCCGGAGGGCCGCCAGGTCCTCGAGGGCCATCTGGGACGGGCCGTCCTCGCCGATCTCGACACCTGCGTGCGAGCCGCACAGGCGGATCGGGAGCTCGGAGATGCCGGACATCCGCACGAAGTCGAACGCCCGGGACAGGAACGCCCCGAAGGTGGCGGCGAAGGGCACGTAGCCGCGGGCGGCCAGGCCGAGCGAGGCACCGACCATGAGCTGCTCGGCGATGAACGTCTCGAAGTACCGCTCGGGGGCGACCTTCTGGAATTCCTCAGAGCGCGTCGAGTTGCCGACCTCGGCATCGAGGACGACCACCTCCGGTCGGGCCGCAAGGGCGGCGAGGGCGTCGCCGTAGGCGTTGCGGGTTGCGACCTTCGCGCCGAGCTCGTACCGGGGCAGGTCGAGCTTGGCATGGGGGTCGGGCGTGATCGCCGGGGTGCCGGCGGGCGGCTCGAGCGAGGTGACCAGAAGGTCGCTCCGCCCTCCGAGGGCGGCGACGGCCCGCTCGGCCAGGTCGCTCGGCAGCGCCGTGCCGTGCCAGCCGTTCTTGTCCTCGATCTCGGGGACGCCCTTGCCCTTCACCGTGCGGGCCAGCAGCACCGTCGGCCGTCCGGCCGTCGTGGCGGTGCTGAGCGCCTCGTCGATCGCCGCAAGGTCGTGGCCGTCGAGGGTGATCGCCCGGCACCCGAACGCCTCCACCCGGCGGGCATAGGCATCAAGGTCCCATTGCAGCTCGGTCGGGCCGCGCTGGCCCAGCCGGTTGACGTCGACGATGACAACCAGGTTGTCGAGCTCGAAGAGGGCGGCCTTGTCGAGCGCCTCCCAGACGGACCCCTCCGCGAGCTCGCTGTCGCCGCACAGGGTGAACACCTGATAGCCGAGCTGGTCGAGGCGCTTCCCGGCGAGGGCGATGCCGACGGCGGCGGTGATGCCGACGCCGAGCGACCCGGTGGCGAGGTCCACCCACGGCAGGATCGGCGTCGGGTGCCCCTGGAGCCGGCTGCCGAGCCGACGGTAGGTGGTGAGCAGCTCGTCCTCGCTCACCACCCCGACGGCGCGGTACAGCGAGTAGAGCAGCGGCGAGGCGTGGCCCTTCGAGAAGACGAGGTGGTCGTTCGTCGGACGCTTCGGGTCCTGCCAGTCGTAGTGGAGGTGGCGCGTCGCCAGTACAGCGATCAGGTCGGCGGCTGACAGCGACGACGTAGGGTGGCCCGAGCCGGCCCCCGTGCTGCAGCGGATCGAGTCGACCCGAAGCTGGCGGGCGAGCTCGGCGACCTCGGACAGCGCAGGGGCTGCCATCGGCTCAGCGCCTGCTGGCCGCGGCGCGGCGGCCGGGCGTGAACAGGTCGGTGATCATCAGGATGACCACCTTCTCGGAGGCGACCGCCGACCGGTTGAGGCTCGTGCGAAGGTAGTTCCAGCTGTCCCACGACGTCACCAGGTCGAGGGCGTCGAGGAACGATCGTCCGTCCTCCGAACGCCGGGCCACCTCGGGCGCGAACGTCGCCGAAAGGTGGTCGCGCCGGGTGGCACGCGCCTGGCGGAGCCCCTCGGCCATCTCGGGGGAGTCGTGCTGGTCGAACATCGTGGCGAGCCGCATCGGGGTGATCGCCTCGAACAGCCGCCGGTACTGCCGGGCGGTCTGCTGGATGCGCTCCTCGAGCGGGAGCTTCACGTCGATCTCACGCAGCATCTCCCGGTACCGGTCGGTCTGCATGGTGAGCGCCATGGTGCGCAGGGCGCCCACGTCCTCGAAGTGGTGGTAGACGGTGCGCAGCGCCACCCCGGCCCGTTCGGCGACGGCCTGGGCGGTGGGGCGCAGCTCGCCTTGCTCGACGAGCTCGAGCAAGGCATCGAGCACCCGCACACGGGTGCGCTCACCCCTCGCCCTCCGACCGTCGACTGCTTCTCTTCGCTCGACCTGTTCACGCGGCATCACGAAAGATTACTGCGTGGGGCGGACAAGAACGAGCGCATTGCGTACACACCCTTGCACGGTTGCCGGAGCACGGCACGCGCGCTGCCCGTTCGGGGCCGAGTTATGGCTGCGGCACGGCCTCGTGCCGGCCGGTGGCGGCGACCCCGGCCCCGCTGCGGGCCCTGCGCCGGCGCCGCGTGACGAGGGCCAGGGCGGCGATCGCCACGAGCCCGGCGGCGCCGGCGGCGCTCGCCAGCAGCCCGGCGTGCACGGTCGGGGGCGCGTAGCGCCAGGTCACCGTGTAGGCGCCAGCCGGTACTGGCACTGCCTGGATGATTCCCATGGGCCGCACCCTGACCAGCCGCGTCGTGCCACCACCGAGCGGGGTGAGCTGGGCGGTCCAGCCGACGGCGTACGCCTCGCTCCGGACGAGCAGGGCCGGGCGCGGCGAGGCGACGGTCATCTCGTCGCGACCGGTCGCCGTCGTGGTGGCGGCGACACGACCGGGGGCGCGGCGGGCGGGGTCGGCAGCGCGGGCGCCCACCGGCTGCAGCCACGCCGGGCCGGGGGCGTGCAGGTTGCGCCAGGCGACGAACGAGCCGATGGTGGCTGCGTAGCGCCAGTGACCACCGAGGATCCGTCCCTGCAGCGGCCCGTCGAGGGCCAACCGGCCGGTGGGACCGGGGGTGTCGGCGACGACGGCGTCGAGGACGACAGGCCGGGCGCCGAGGTCACGGACCCGGACGGTCAGCACCGGTCGCCCTGCAGGAAAGCGGGCGACGGCGGTCCCGCCGGCGCCCACCGCCCGCACCGGTCGCCCGGCGTGCGTGCCGGTGCCGAGCATCACCGACACGGTGGACCGGCCGTCCCGCGCTCCGCCGCCGGCGACGACCAGCTCGACGCGGCGGACGGTCGACGGTGCCGGCAGCAGGAACGTGACCCCGCTCCCCGGCGCGACGCGGTACGGGCCCCCGACGACGGCGGCGGGCGTGCCGACGGCGGCGGCCGAGCTGGCAGCGCCCGGCACCGCAGTGCCGGGCGTTGGCGGAGGGGCGCCGGGGGCGAGGGGGGTGGCAAAGGCGTTGGGCAGGGTGAGCAGCGTCCGCAGGTCGAGCGTGTCGAAGGTCGAACCGGTCAGCGAGGCCACACGCAGGTTCTCGTACCCATGGGTGCTCGTCGCCTGGTCGTAGGCCGAGGCCACGACCGACCCGTAGCCCTGGACGCTCGCCACCCCGGCGACGATGTTGAGGTCGGGAGCCCCCAGCTCGTCGAGCAGCAGCGGCCCCTCGACCGGGCTCTGGTTGAGCGGGTCGTACAGGGCCATCCGGCCCCCCCCGGTGAGGCGGGCGAGGGTGCGGCTGGCAGTCGACGACCCGGAGAGCACCGAGGTCGGCATGCCCGAGAAGCTGAGGTTGGCCACGAACAGGCCGAGGTCGGCGACGGCCAGAAGGGCGAGCAGGCGGCGCCCCCGCCGGTGGGCGAGCGCCGTCGGGCGGAGCACCAGCGCCGTGGCGCCGGCCACCAGAGCGAGCTGCCACAGGTTGTCGGGCAGCATCCCCACGAACAGCCCGGTGTTGGTCGGCGACACCCCGTCGAAGCTGCGCATCGCCGCCGGATCGGCGTAGGTGAGCAGGACGAGCCCGGCGGTCGCCCCGAGCGGCACGAGGCAGAGCAGCTTGGCTCGCCACGATCCGAGCAGGCCGGTGCCCCGCCGCTCGAGCAGGTCGTCGAGGAGAAAGGCCACCAGCACCACGAGCGCCAGGTCGATGAGGGCGGCGTTGCGGTTCTGCAGCCGCTCGCCGTCGAACAGCGGGATGTGGACGAGCAGGTGGCCGAGCGGCGTCGTCGTGCCGAGGGTGAGGAGCAGCCCGACGACGGCGGTGGCGTACCAGACCCCGACCTCCCGGCCGTGCCCGACGTGGCGTGGCTGACGCCTCGCCGCAGGCTGCGGGCTCGACGGGGGCCGCCGGAGACCGTCGAGGCGGCGGGCGACCCGTCGGGCGAGGCGCCCGGCGGCGGGGAATCGGTCGGCGAGGGGCGCCACGAGCGCCGGTAGGTAGGCCATGAACGCCACCGTGGCCAGCACGCCGGTCCCGATGGTGAGCTCGGGCAGGTTGTAGAAGCCGCCGTAGGTGGGCTGGCCGAGGTTGCCGTTGCCACCGAACAGGAACGGGGCGAGCAGGAAGCTCGCTACGTGGCCGAGGGTGAGCGAGCCGGCGCCGAAGAACCCGTAGGCGGTGCTGCCGCGCTGCGACCCGTGGACGAAATGGAGGCCGGGCAGCCACTGGATGGCCGAGAGGAGGGCGGCGAGCACCCCGGCGCCGGCCACCGTGGCGACGAGGCGCAGCGGATGGCGGGCGCCCCGGACGAGCAGGGCGAGGACGTAGATGCCAGCGGCGATCGCCGTGGTCGTCACGGCCCGGGGATCGCCGGCGAGCACCGTGAGGCCGGCGGCCACGGCGACGACCAGGCCGGGCGCCGCCAGGCGGGCGGGTGAGCCGCCCTTCTCGACGCGGCGCCGCACGAGCTCGATGCCGGCGAGCGTCCACGGCATGAGGGCCGTCCCCTGGACGAGGCCGAGGTGGACGACCTGGCCGTTCATGAAGCCGGTGTAGGTGAACGCCAGCGCCCCGAAGGTCGCCGCCGTCGGGCGGGTGCCCAGCAGCCGGAGCAGGGCGAACGCCCCGACGGCCGCCACGATCGGGGTGGCGGTGTACGCCACCGTCCAGGCCGCCACGCCGGGCAGCACGGCGAACAGCCAGGTGGCAGGGAACATCGAGCCGCCGTTCCAGCCGGCCAGCAACGGGGTCCCGCTCCATACGAGCGGGTCCCAGGTGGGAAGGTGGCCGCTCCCCAGCTGCTCCCCGGCGAGGACGCGAAGGGGGAAGTTCTGCGTCAGGTTGTCGCCTGGCAGCACCGGGTGCCCGGCCAGGGAGAACGGCACGTAGAGCAGGATGGGCAGCACGACGAACACCGTCAGCGCCAGCCGGTCGCCGCGCGAGAGCACGGCCGGCACGGCGCGCCACCTGCCGCGCCGCCGCCGGCTACCTGCGGCGGTGCGCAGCAGGAACGGCGCAGGGGCGTCGCCGTCGCGCGGGACCGCCTCGATGACCATCCTTCAGCAATCTACTCGTCTTCGCCCTGGTGTCGTGACGAGATCGTAACGAACGAGCATCCGACGTGGGGGTCGCCTGGCCCCGCCTTGCTGGCCGCCCTGTCGCCACCCGAATCCTGACCTTTGCAGTCGACAATAGGCAGGGGCGCCGGTATGCTGGCGGCGGACCGCGCCGGCTGGGGCGTGGGCGAGCACCGCAGGCGAGCGGGGCGGAGCCGCCTGGGCGGCCCCGCCGAGACGACGGAGGAAGCGCGATGGCACTGCAGCTGGGCGACGACGCCCCCGACTTCACGGCCGACTCGACGGAGGGCCCGATCCACCTCTACGAGTACCTCGGCGACAGCTGGGGCGTGCTGTTCTCGCACCCGGCCGACTTCACGCCGGTGTGCACCACCGAGCTGGGCGAGGTGGCCCGTCTCAAGTCGGAGTTCGACAAGCGCGACACCAAGGTCCTCGGACTGTCGGTCGACTCGCTCGAGTCGCACCAGGGATGGACCGGCGACATCAAGGACGCCACCGGCAACACCCTCAACTACCCGCTGCTCGCCGACCCGGACCGCACGGTGGCCAACGCCTACGGGATGATCCACCCGAACGCCAACAGCACGCTCACCGTCCGCTCGGTGTTCGTGATCGGGCCGGACAAGAAGGTCAAGCTGACGATCACCTACCCGGCGAGCACCGGGCGCAACTTCGAGGAGATCCTCCGGGTGATCGACTCGCTCCAGCTGACCTCGAGCTACCAGGTGGCCACCCCGGTCAACTGGAAGGACGGCGAGGACGTCATCATCACGACCGCCGTGTCCGACGACGATGCCAAGGGCAAGTTCCCGAAGGGCTTCCGCACGGTCAAGCCGTACCTGCGCCTCACGCCGCAGCCCAACCGCTGATCGCCACCGCCCGGCGCGCCCGGGTCGGCGGCTGCGGGTGTCCGGCACGACGACCACCCGTGACCGCGAACAGGCCGTGACGGGTGACCTGACCGGGGCCCGAGAGGGTGACCCGAGGGGCGCCCTGACGGGATGACCTGAGGGGGGCTCTGACGGGATGACCTGAGGGGGGCTCTGACGGGATGACCTGACGACGAGGGTACCGGCCAAGCGAGGCCGGTGCCGTCGTCGTGCCCGGCCGCCGTCGCGAGAGCGGGCGGTCGACGGGCTGGTGGCGCCGCTGCGACCGGCTCGGGGTGCCCGTGGGCGCCCGGTCGGCCGGACCGGGACACCGGCCGTCGGCATGGCGGCCCCCCATGACCTGGTCGGAGCGGTGACCGGGGTTAGCATCGCAAGGTGCATGCCGCCGTTCAGGCGGGCTGGCGCCGCGTGTCGACGGCGAGCCCGCTCGCCCAGGACGCCGCGCTGTATCTGTTGTCGGCCCTGTTCTGCGCCCTCACGGCGGTGGTCGCCCAGTCGTACGACTACCGCCAGTGGGGGCTGATGGCGGCCGTCGCCTACGGCGTCGCCGGTGCGGCCTGCCTCGCCGGGTGGGGGCGGTGGCGGAACGGCCGGCTGGCCACGGGCGCGGTCGCCGCGCTGCGCCGGGCCCTCGTGGTCCTGCTGCTCATCTTCGCCGTGCTGCTGCCGCTGGCCCTGCAGCTGACGTCGCGGGCCCAGGGCACGCCCGGCGAGCACGCGCAGCCGGAGGTCGCCGTGATCGAGCGTGCCGGGGACCGGGCAGTGGCAGGTCAGGACCCATATCTGGCGCACCCGACCCAGGTGGGCGTGCCGCCGACGACCGACCGGCGAAGCGTCGACGCCAACGCCTTCTTCCCGTACCTTCCCGGGATGGTGCCGTTCGGCATGCTCAACGCGGCGCCGCTGCCGACGCCGCTGCGGGACGCCCGCGTGGCGCTCGCCGGCTTCACCCTGCTCGTCGGGGTGGGGGCCCTCGTGGTGAGCGGGGCGCCCCTCGGGCGGCAGGGTCGGGCGCTGCAGTTCCTGGTGGTCCTGCCGACCGGGGCCCTGCCGCTCGTGACCGGCGGCGACGACCTGCCGGTGCTGGCGGTGCTCCTGGTGTCACTCGTGCTGGCCCAACGACGACGGCCCGTGGCGGCGGGCCTCGCGATGGGGTTCGCCGCCACGCTCAAGTTCACGGCGTGGCCGCTGCTCGTGCTGCTGCCGTTCACCGTGCGCGACCGTGACGAGCGTCCGGCGCCGTGGCGCTACCTGGCGGCGGTGGCCGCCGTGGCCGTCCCGGTCGTGCTCGCTGGCTACCTGGCCTCCCCGGCGGCGTTCGTCCAGAACGTCATCCGGTTCCCGCTTGGGCTGACCAGGGTCCGCTCGCCTGCCGCCAGCCCGCTGCTTGGCCAGGTGCTCGTGCACCTCTTCGTTGCCCACAAGCTGCTGGTCACCGCCGTGCTGCTCGTGGTCGGCGCCGTCACGGTGCTCGTGGTGTTCGTCCGCACCCGCCCGAGCACGCCGGCCGCAGCGGCGAGGTTCGCGGCGTTCGCCATGGCGCTCGCCACGCTGCTGGCACCGGCCACCCGCTTCGGGTACCTGATCTACCCGGTCAACCTCGTCGTGTGGGCGTTCCTGCTCGATGCCGTGCCGACCACCGGCCGGCGCCGGCGGGCGGGGACCGGTCAGTCGGCGTCGTTGCGCTCGAACACGCGCAGCGACACCGTGCTGGTCGGGGCGCTCTGCGACCCGCCCGAGAGCGCTGGGGTGATCGAAGGCGTGGCCGAGTCGATGCGTACCTCGACGTCCCAGTAGAAGCCGTCCGAGCTGCCCTTCTGGGCATAGATGGCCGTGCCGTTGCCCGGCCCGGCGGTGGCGTCGACTGCCAGGATCTGCCAGCCGGCGTGGCGGAGCTCGGCACGGTAGAACGTGATCACCTGCGACGGGCGGGCAGGCGCGGCGAGCGTCACGCTGCAGTCGTACAGCGACACCGGCGTTCCGCAGTCCGACCTGGTGCGCCGCGTGCCCGCAGGCACCACGATCGCCCCGGCGATGTCGTTCGGCGGCTCCCCGCCGCGCACCACCGAGCGCAGGACGCCGCTCGCCGGCACGGCCGCAAGGCTGACGCCCCGTAGGTGGGTGGCCGTGCGGGGGAGCGCCTGCGAGCCAGGCCCCCCTCCCAGGGCGGCGAGGGCGAACCCCCCGCCCGCCACCACGGCGACGATCCCGACCACGATCAGGGCTGGGCCGTTGCGAATCGTCCGGAGCCCTGGTGGGAGACCCTGGGCGGCGCTGTCGCCCACCGGCCCGTCGCCCACCGGCCCGTCGCCCACCGGCCCGTCGCCCACCGGCCCGTCGCCCACCGGCCCGTCGCCCACCGGCCCGTCGCCCACCGGCCCGTCGCCCACCGGCCCGTCGCCCACCGGCCCGTCGTCTGCAGCGGGCAGCCCGTCGGCGGGTGCCGGTCCGTCCGTTGGCGCTCCGGCCGGGACGTCGGCGCCGGTCCTGGCGGTCACGGGGCCAAGGGTACCGGGTGGCCGGGGAGCCGCCTGGGCGGCCGGCGACTGGCGCCCGAGACTAGGGGTTGAGCGCCGGCTCGGGTGGCTCGGTGACCCGGATGCTCCGTAGCGGGACCGCCACCGCTACGAGGGCCACCAACTGCAGGGCGCCTGCCACGGCGAACGTCGTTCGTGTGCCGTAGGCGACGGCCAGCGCGCCCCCGCACAGGGAGCCGAGCGGGGTCGCGCCGACGACGAACATGCGGAAGGCGTTGCTCACCACGCCGAAGCGCTCCGCAGGGATGATCCGGTAGCGGGCGGCGGTGCTGGCAACGTTCCCGATGGCGACAGCCACCGCCTCGATCCCGAGCGCAACGACAGCGACCACGCGATCGGACGTCGACCCGAGGGCGAGGTAGCCGCTTGCCGCAAGGCAACCCGCCGTCACGATCGTCAGGTAGGGCCCGAGAACCGAATGCAGCTTTGCGGCCCCGAGGCTTCCCGCGACATTGCCCATGGCAGCGAGGGCGAGGAAGAGCCCATAGCCGGTCGCATCGAGGTGCAGCTGACGCGTGGCGTAGACGACGAGCACGCCGAACACGACGGCTTGGCAGAATGCCAGGCTCGCTACGCAGCTGACCAGCGCTTTCAGCGCTCGGCTGCCGGCGAACCATCCGAGGCCGCCCCGTAGCTCGCCCCGGGCGCTCTCTCGCTCTTCCGTCCGAGCCCGGGCAGCTCCACCGTCGGTGCGCTCGGCATCGGACACCGCTCCACGGAGGAGGCCGGCAGAGGCGACGTAGGAGAGCGCGTCGGCCACGAACGGGATCGAGCGCGCCACGCTGAACAGCCAGCCCCCGAGGGCGGGCCCCGCGAAGGTGAGCGTCGCCGACTGGGCTGCGGTGAGTCGTCCGGCGGCCCGAACCATCGTCTGACCTGCGGAGGCGCGGGGGACGACCGATCGCGAGGTGGCGTAGACCAGGGTGTCGCCGACGCCGATGAGGACGGCCGCCACGTAGAGCTCCGGGAGGCTCGAACGCCGGAGCGCAGCGAGGACGGCAACGACGGCGACGACGACCGCCCGCCCCGTCTCGACGAGCACGACGAGGCGGCGCCGGTTGACCCGGTCGATGAGGACGCCGGCAGGGAGACCGACCACGAGCCACGGCAGCTGGGTCGCAGCGCTGAGCGCGGCGATGAGCAGGGCGCTCTTGGTCAGCCGCAACGCCAGTAGCGGCAGCGCGACCGCGACGAGCCCGTCGCCGAGCGAGGAGACGGCGGTCGCCGCGACGAGCTTGCGCAGCGCGGCGACGCCGTGCGCTCGATGCCGGCGCCGGTGCGGTTGCTCAGGGTCTCCGCTCAAGGATCAGGGCCTTCGTGTCGTTGGAATGAACACGGCCGGCCAGAAAGACGCTGGCCGGCCGTGTCGTAGATGGAAAGGGGGACGCCCCATTAGCACCGCTCATACCTCATGGACGACGCGTGGAGTGTCCCGTTACAGGTGTGCTATTGCCTCTGGCAAGGCTGAAGCTCACTCCCACCTCATGCGCGCTCACCTCCCTTCGGCTCTCGACAGCTGCGAATGCTTCGGGACCTGGGGGGGTGGGCCGCAATGGGACGTCGAACGCCGACGCTCGAAGGATGGTGCCCGCGCCTGGGGGAGCGCTGTCGTAGTCAAGGGCAGCGTGGACACCGCAGACGCCCTTTCCAACTCATCGGCAACCCTCCAGCAGGTTCTCGGCGTGACGCAGCGCGCACTAATCCAACCTGCCGCGTCCTTGGGCGCGCAAGGAATCGCAACTATGGAACCACATGCTCCTCATGGGTCACAAGACCCACATTGGTCACAGCGGCCACTCTGCTCACGGAGAGTGCGGTGCTCGCCCGTCTGAGAGTTTCTCGACCACGCGACGCGGCCGTGCCTCGAGCATGGGCCGTCTGGCTCCTCAGCGCGCTTTGCGCCGCGGGTGCATTGGCAGGCGTGCTCGGGCGACTGACTTCGCTCCCAGCGCCGGCAGCTCCCTTCCACATTTCGTGGCCAGTAATTGCACTCGCCTTTGGCTTGGCCCACCTGGTAAATATTCGATTCGAGCTACGGGGTACGGACTACTCGATCGAGCTGGCGAATGCCGCGCTGTTGCCGGCGGTTGTGTTCTGTTCGTCCTCGTGGGTGCTGCTCGCTGTGGTGGTCGGAACCCTTTTGCACTCCGTGTATGTTCCCCGGGCCATCATCAAGTCGATCTTCAATCTCACCTTGAGCGCCGCCGCCTCGGTAGCTGGGATTCTGGTCTTCTATTGGCTCCTTGGTGGGGCAACACCGGTATCTTGGCGAGGGGCGCTTGCCGGCGCCGCTGCGGTAGTCGCGACCGAGGTCGTGTCAGATCTAGGTGTCCTGGCCGTTGTTCGGATAGTCGACGTTCGCTCTGCTAGCTCCGGCGCTCGAAATCGAGCCCCAAAGGCTGCCGTGTTCTTTAGCGCAATCGTGAAAGTTGCGCTTGCGCTCGGTGCGGTGCGCGTCCTTTGGCTGAGCAAGACCGCAGGACTCGCGTTTGTGGTCCTTGGATCCGGCCTAGCGGTCCAATTCGCTGTCCACGAGCGGCTGCGTGGCCGGCACAACCGGCTCCGCCAGCTGTACGAGTTCGAGCGGTCCCTGGCGAGCCTGGTGGAGGCCGACCAGGTGATCGGGGCGGTCCTGACGGAAGCGTTGCGCCTGCTCAACGCCGGTGTGGCCCAGCTGGTGCTGCTGGACCGGGCGGACGGGAGCGACGGGGTGACCTACACGCTCCGGTCGGGAGCGACGAGCACGACGAACGAGCGGGGGGCGCACCCGTTGGTGGCCCGGTTCTGCCCGGACGTGACCGAGATGCTGGTGCCGAAGGACGTGAAGGACGCCGAGTTGCGGGGCGCCCTGCTGTCGTGCGGGTTCCGGGACGCCATGGTGCTGGCGATCGAGGCGGACGAGGACACCGTTCCGGCGTTCCTGGTGATCGCCAACCGGCTGGGTGGCCAGACGGTGACGTTCGGTGCCTCGGACATCCCGATGGCCGAGACGCTGATCGCCCCGGCGGCGATGGCGCTGCGGTCGAGCAAGCTGCTGGCCAAGCTGCGCGAGGAGATCGCCTCGAAGGAGCACGAGGCCACGCACGACCCGCTGACCGGGCTGGCCAACCGGATCCTGCTGAACCGTGAGCTGGAGCAGGCGCTGGCCCATCGGTCGACGGGGTCGCTCGTCGGGGTGATGGTCATCGACATGGACGACTTCAAGGGGGTGAACGACGGGTTCGGGCACGAGGTCGGCGACGCCTTCCTGCAGGTGGTGGCCGAGCGGCTGGCCGGGGCGGTAGGGCACCGTGGCCACGTGGGGCGGCTGGGCGGCGACGAGTTCGCCGTCGTCGTGCCGTACGCCCGGCACCCGGCCGAGATCGCCTCGCTCGCCGCCGACCTGGACATCGCCGTCCGGGCGGCAGCCGAGGCGGGCGGGGCGACGGTCGAGCGGCGGGCGAGCATCGGGGTGAGCATCGCCCCCCAGCACGGCAACGACCGGTCGGCGCTGCTGCGGGCGGCAGACCTGTCGATGTACCTGGCCAAGCAGCGGGGCGGGGGGGTCACGGTGTACAGCCCGCAGCACGACGGGGAGCTGGACCGCCCGTCGCTGCTGGCGGCGCTGCGCGAGGCGATCGCAAGCTCCAGCCTGGACCTGGCCTACCAGCCGAAGGTGGCCCTGGCGACCGGCAAGGTGGTCGGGGTGGAGGCGCTGCTCCGGTGGACCCATCCGGTGCTCGGGCCGATCCCGCCGGACCGGTTCATCCCGGAGGCGGAGAGCTCGGGGCTGATCCGACCGCTCACCCGGTGGGTGCTGGCGACGGCGATCGCCCAGTGCTCGATGTGGCACCAGGAGGGGCTCGACCTGCACATCGCCGTGAACCTGTCGCCGGCGCAGATGGACGACGAGGAGGTGGTCACCCAGGTGCGCCAGCTGCTCGAGGCGCACCGGCTGCCGCCCAGCTCGCTGGTGCTCGAGATCACCGAGTCGGGCGCCGTCGAGGACTACCCGGGCGACCACGTCAACGTGCTGGGGCCGCTGGCCGAGATGGGGGTCCAGCTGTCGATCGACGACTTCGGCGTGGGCACCTCGTCGCTGTCGCGCATCAAGCACCTGCCGGTGAGCGAGATCAAGATCGACAAGTCGTTCATCACCGAGCTGCGGCCGGAGTCGGTCGACGGGGCGATCGTGGCGTCGACCATCGGGCTTGCCCACCAGCTCGGCCTGTCGGTAGTGGCCGAGGGGGTCGAGAACGACGTCACGTTCCAGCGGCTGGCCGAGATGGGCTGCGACGTGGCCCAGGGCTACCTGATGAGCATCCCGCTGCGCGCCGACGACCTGACGGCGTGGCTGCGCCACTCGACCGAGCCGTCGGCGGTGGGCCGGCGGTGGGGCACCCCCGGGAGCGGCCACGTGCTGCCGAAGTCCCGCCACGCCACGGCCGGCTGACGCCGCCGCCGGCTGGCCCGAAGCTCCACCGGCGGTAGCCTGGGACATGGCCCTCGTCGACCCGCGTACCCGGCCCTCGTCGCCGGCTGAGCGGGCGCGGGGGCAGGCGGCGGTGCCGACCGAGTCGGTGGAGCCGCTCCTCGAGGCGCTCGCCGCCCGGCACCCCGACGACGACCTCGACCTGGTGCGGCGCGCCCACGAGCTGGCCACGAAGGCCCATGCCGGCCAGACGCGGCTGTCGGGGGAGCCGTACGTCACCCACTCGATCGCCGTCGCCATGACGGTGGCCGAGCTGGGGCTCGATGCCACGAGCGCTGCGGCCGCCCTGCTCCACGACGTGGTGGAGGACACCGAGGTCACCCTCGAGGAGGTCGAGACGGCCTTCGGGCCGACCGTCGCCGCCGTGGTCGACGGCGTGACCAAGCTGGACCGGCTCCACTTCTCCTCGAAGGAGGCGCAGCAGGCGGCGACGGTCCGCAAGATGCTGGTGGCGATGGCCAAGGACTGGCGGGTCCTCGTCATCAAGCTGGCCGACCGGCTCCACAACATGCGCACCCTCGGGGCGCAGCCGGAGTGGAAGCAGCGGCGCACGGCCCAGCAGACCCTGGACATCTACGCGCCGCTCGCCCACCGCCTGGGGATCCAGGAGGTCAAGTGGCAGCTCGAGGACCTGTCGTTCCAGGCGCTCCACCCGAAGCGGTACGGCGAGATCGCCCAGATGGTGGCGACGCGCGCCCCGCGGCGGGATGCCGAGATCGCCCAGGTGGTCGAGGTGCTGAAGGGCCGGCTGGCCGCCCTCGGGATCGACGCCACCGTCACCGGGCGACCGAAGCACCTGTGGAGCATCTACGAGAAGATGGTGGTGCGCGGCAAGGAGTTCGACGAGATCTACGACCTCGTCGGCATCCGGATCATCGTGACGGCCGAGAAGGACTGTTGGGCGGCCCTCGGGTCGGTCCACGCCCTCTGGCCACCGGTGCCGGGACGGTTCAAGGACTACGTCAACTCGCCAAAGTTCAACCTGTACCAGTCGCTCCACACGACGGTGGTCGGCCCGCAGGGGAAGCCGCTCGAGATCCAGATCCGGACCCAGGAGATGCACCGTCGGGCCGAGTACGGGATCGCGGCGCACTGGGGCTACAAGGAGGAGGCAAGCCATCCGGCGACGGCGGCGCGCACCAGCGAGGACATCGCCTGGATGCAGCGGATCGCCGACTTCGACCGGGACGTCCCCGACCCGATCGAGTTCCTGGAGGCGCTGAAGCTCGACCTCGAGCAGGACGAGGTCTACGTGTTCACCCCGAAGGGCCAGATCGTCACCCTCCCGGCCAACGCCACGCCGGTGGACTTCGCCTACGCCATCCACACCGAGGTGGGTCACCACTGCATCGGGGCGCGGGTGAACGGCCGGCTGTCGCCGCTCGACGCCAAGCTGGCCTCGGGCGACACCGTCGAGGTGGTCACCTCCAAGGTGGCCACGGCGGGCCCGTCGCGGGACTGGCTCCAGTACGTCGTGTCGCCCCGAGCCCGCAACAAGATCCGCCAGTGGTTCTCCCGCGAGCGGCGGGAGGACGCCATCGAGACCGGGCGGGAGGAGCTGCTGCGGGCGTTGCGTCGCGAGGGCCTGCCGGCGCAGCGTCTGGCCGCCTCGGCCAGCGTCCTCGAGGTGGCCACCGAGCTCGGCTTCGCCGACCTGGATGCCCTGCACGCCGCCATCGGCGAGGGCCACTGCTCGCCGAGGACGGTCGTCCAGCGGCTCCAGCGCGACCTGGACGGCGGCGAGGTGCAGCTGCCGACGACGGCCCTCCCGACCAGGCGGCCGACCGGTCGGCGCGGCGGGCCGGGGGTGTACGTGGAGGGTCTGGACGACCTGATGGTGCGCCTGTCCCGCTGCTGCACCCCGGTGCCGGGCGACCCGATCATCGGGTTCGTGACGCGTGGCCGTGGCGTGTCGGTGCACCGTGCCGACTGCGTCAACGCCATCACCCTGTCGGGCGAGGACCGGGAGCGGTTGATCGAGGTGGAGTGGGACGAGCACCGCAGCGGCATGTTCGTGGCCGGCGTCGAGGTGAAGGCGCTCGACCGGTCCCAGCTGCTGGCCGACGTCGCCCGGGTGCTGGCCGAGCACCACGTCGGGATCATCGCCTCGTCGTCGCAGGCCAGCCCGGATAGGGTGGCCCGCATGCGCTTCGAGTGCGAGCTCGCCGACGTCGGCCACCTCGACTCCGTGCTCACCTCGATCCGTGGCCTCGAGGGCGTCTACGACGCCTACCGGCTGCTGCCGGGCTCGACGAGCCACCCGCCACGGGCCGCCCACCGGGCGAATTGAGCACGTTCCAGGCGCCCACGGGCACCCGGGACGTCGTCGCTCCGGAGTCCGCCCGCTTTGCTGCGGTCGTCGGCCGCTTTGCCGAGCGCGCCCGGCTGGCCGGCTTCGGCCTGGTGGTCAGCCCGATGTTCGAGGACGTCGCCGTGTTCCGCCGCACGGCCGGCGAGGAGTCGGACGTGGTGAAGGACGAGATGTACGAGTTCGACGACAAGGGCGGCCGGCGGCTGGCGCTGCGCCCGGAGGGGACCGCATCGGTGGTCCGGGCCTTCGTGCAGCACCGTCCGCCGGTGCCGTGGAAGGCGTGGTACGTGACGCCGGCCTTCCGGTACGAGCGTCCGCAGGCAGGCCGCTACCGCCAGCACCACCAGGTCGGGGTGGAGCTGCTCGGCACGCCCGACCCGGCGGCCGACGTCGAGTGCATCGGCCTGCTCGCCGGGTTCCTCCACGCCTGTGGCATCCACCGGTTCGAGCTCAAGGTGAACTCGATGGGCGACGCCAACTGCATGCCGGGGTACAAGGCCACCCTTGTCGACTACCTGTCGGCCCACGAGGGGGAGCTGTGCGAGGAGCACCGTGCGCGGTGGCGCCGCAACCCGCTGCGTGTCCTCGACTGCAAGAAGCCGGCGTGCGCCACCGTCCGCGAGCGGGCGCCGCGCCTTTCGGGCGCCCTGTGCGACCCGTGCCGGCACCACTTCGACGCCGTCCTTTCCGGCCTCGACGCGCTCGGGCTGGCCTGGCGCCAGGACGACACCCTGGTGCGCGGCTTCGACTACTACACCCGCACCACCTTCGAGCTGGGCTCGCTCGCCCTCGACGCCGCCCAGAACGCCCTCGGCGGGGGCGGTCGCTACGACGGCTTGGCCGAGCAGCTCGGCGGCCCGGCGACGCCCGGGGTGGGGTTCGGCTGCGGGATCGAGCGGGTCCTGCTGGCGGCCGCCGCCGAGGGGGCCCTGTCGGAGGTGACCGGCCGGGTCGACGCCTTCGTGATCGACCTCTCCGGCGGGGCTGGCGCGCTCGAGCTGACCAGCCGGTTGCGGGCGGCGGGGATCAGCGCGGATCGCGCCTTCGACGGGCGGTCGCTGAAGGCCCAGCTCAAGGCCGCCGACCGCAGCGGTGCCCGGCTGGCGTGCATCGTCGGCCCGGACGAGCTGGCGGCCGGGACGGTGACGGTGCGCGTGCTCACCGGCCAGCAGGCGGGCCAGCAGGAGACTATCGACAGGGAGGCGCTCGTGGGGCGTGGCAAGGAGCTGCTCGCCGTGGCCGGTCGGCCGGCCGGGGGGACGCCGTGAGCGGCGACCGGCCAACCGCCGGGGTGGACGACCGCCTGCCGGCACCACCGAGGCCGGTCGGCCTGCGGACCCGCTACTGCGGCGAGCTCCGTCCGGCGGACATCGGCCAGCAGGTGTCGCTGTGCGGCTGGGTCGACCACCGGCGGGAGCACGGCGACAAGCTGGCCTTCGTCGACCTGCGTGACCACACCGGGCTGGTCCAGTGCGTCGTCGAGGGGGCCCATGCGCTCCGCTCGGAGTTCGTCCTGCGGGTGACCGGGACGGTCCGGGAGCGCCCGGAGGGGACGGCCAACGATCAGCTCGCCACCGGCCAGGTCGAGCTGGCCGGCTGCCAGGTGGAGGTGCTGGCCGCCGCCGATCCGCCGCCGTTCGTCCTCGACGGCTACACCGACGCCGACGAGGCGCTCCGCCTGCGCTACCGCTACCTCGACCTGCGCACCGGGCGGATGCAGCGCAACCTGCGCCTGCGGGCCCGGGTGGTCTCGGCGCTGCGCCGGTCGATGGAGGGCCAGGGGTTCACCGAGCTCGAGACGCCGCTCCTGTGGACCCCCACCCCCGAGGGTGCCCGCGAGTTCGCCATCCCCAGCCGGCTCAACCACGGGTCGTTCTACGTGCTCCCCCAGAGCCCGCAGATCGCCAAGCAGCTGCTCATGGTGGGCGGGTTCGACCGCTACTTCCAGATCGCCCGTTGCCTGCGTGACGAGGATCCGCGGGCGGACCGCCAGTACGAGTTCACCCAGCTCGACCTCGAGGCGTCGTTCGTCACCGAGGCGGACGTCCGGGCCTTCGTCACCGAGGCCGTCTCGGCCGGCGTCGAGGCCGGTCGGGGGGAGCGACCGGCCGAGTTCGTCGAGATGACCTGGGCCGAGGCCCTGGACACCTACGGCGTCGACAAGCCCGACCTGCGTTTCGGGATGCGCCTCGTCGAGTGCACCCCGCTGTTCGCCGCCACCTCGTTCAACGCATTCAAGGCGCCCGCCATAAAGGCCATCCGGGTGCCCGGCGGCGCCGGCTTCACCCGGTCGCGTCTGGACGGGCTGGTCGAGCGGGCGAAGTCGCTCGGGGCGAGAGGCCTCGTCTGGATGCGCGTCGAGCCGGCCGAGGGCGCTGGCGGGCCGGGGGCGCCGCTCGGGCTCGATTCGCCGGTCGCCAAGTTCCTCTCCGACGACGAGAAGGTGGCGCTCGTTGCGGCCACCGAGGCCGAGCCGGGCGACCTGCTGCTGCTCGTCGCCGACGAGCACCGGCGTGCCTGCGAGGTGCTCGGCCAGCTCCGGGTCGATATCGGGCGGCCGCCGGTCGGGGAGGGGCCGCTCCGGTTCTGCTGGGTGGTCGACTTCCCGCTGTTCGACGGCCTCGACGAGGACGGCCGCCCCCAGGCCGCCCACCACCCGTTCACCATGCCCCACCCCGACGACCTCGACCGGTTCGACACCGACCCGCTCTCGGTGCGGGCCCAGTCGTACGACCTCGTCTGCAACGGGTGGGAGCTCGGGTCGGGCTCGATCCGCATCCACCGGAGCGACGTGCAGGCCCAGGTGCTCTCCGCCCTCGGCATCGCCCCCGAGGAGGCCGAGGCGCGTTTCGGGTTCCTTCTCGGTGCCTTCCGCTTCGGGGCGCCCCCCCACGGGGGCTTCGCCGTCGGGGTCGACCGGCTCGTCGCCATCCTCGCCGGGGAGGACTCGATCCGCGACGTCATCGCCTTCCCGAAGACCCAGTCGGGGGCCGACCCGATGACCGGGGCGCCGAAGCCGCTCGGCCCCCGCCAGCTGCGCGAGCTCGGCCTGCGCGACCTCGCCGGCCCGAAGCCCCCCGCCCGCTGACCGACCGCCGGTCGCGCCGCGCCGCCCCGGCCGGCGGCACGTCGCCGCCGTAGGCTCGAGGCGTGGCCGGTGCGGACGGGCCGGAGGTGGCCGGTCGGGCGACGAGCGGGCGGCGCCGCCCGCTCGTCGTGCTCGTCACCCCCTGGGCGCCGCCGCCGGACGGCATCGCCGCGCACAGCGCCGCCCTCGTCGCCGCCCTTGGCGAGCAGGCCGACCTGGCCGTCGTGACCCGCCGCCCCGCCCACCGCCTCCCGGGGCGGCCGGACCGGGTCGACGGGGGGGTCAGCCCGCCCGTCCACCGCCTCCTCACCGCCAGCCCGACCTGCCTCGGCCGGCTGGGCCGGCTGCTGGCACGGCTCGATCCGGACGTGGTCCACCTGCAGTACAACCTGCCGTCGTTCGGCTTCGCCTGGGTCTGGGCGTTCCTTGCCGCCCGCCGGGCGCGTCGCGGCGGTGCCCGCCTGGTCGTCACCCTCCACGAGGTCCGCCGCGACGTCGAGCTGCTCGGCCCGGTCGGGGCTCTGCTGCTTGCCGCGGCGGCCCGGGCGAGCGACGTCGTGGTCGTCCACACAAGCGAAGCGGCGGCACTGCTCCGCGACCGGGCGCACGTGGCCGGCGACAAGGTGGTGGTGGTGCCGCACGGCGCACCACCACCGTTGGAGGCGTCCGCTGCGGAACGGGCCGCCTTCGTCGACCGGCACGGCCTCGACCGGCCGCCCGTCGTGGTGCTCGGCTTCCTCCACCCCGACAAGGGGATCGAGGTGCTGCTCGACGCCGTCGACGACCTGGCGCGTCGGGCGCCGCCCACCCTCGAGGGCCGCGCCGTCCTCGTCGCCGGGTCCGTCCGGGCGCGCCGCGGCGCCTTCCGGGTCTTCGGGCGTCGCGACCGTGCCTATCGTGCCCGGCTCGCCGCCCAGGCGGCCGGCTGCGCCCCCGGCCTGGTCCGCTTCATCGGCCACGTCCCCGACGGTGAGCTGGCGCCCCTCCTCGCCACCGCTGCCGTCCTGGTGCTGCCGTACCGGACCGCCACCCAGAGCGGGGTCAGCCACCTCGCCCTCGCCGCCGGCCTCCCGGTCGTGGCGAGCGATCTCCCTGGGCTGCGAGAAGCGCTCGGCGACGCCGCCACCTACGTGCCCGTCGGCGACCCCACCCGCCTGGCCGACGCCCTCCGGGCGCTCCTCGACGACGATGGTCGACGCCGGGCCGCAGCCATCGCCATGCGGGCCCGCTACGGCGAGCTGGGGCCCGAGGTCGTGGCCGACCGGCTGCTCGCCGCCTACGACCGGGCCGGTTCCCCGGCGACGACGGCCCGCCGGGGCCCGACCGGCAGGGACGTCACGGTCGTCATCGTCCACCACGACCAGCCGACCCTCCTCCTCGCGGCGGTGCGCTCGGCGCTCGACCAGCGGGTGCCCCCGGCGGCGGTCGTCGTCGTCGACGACGCCTCCGGCCCGGACGGTCGGGCGGCGCTCGACCGCCTGCCACCGTCGGTACGCGTGCTGCGCCGCCCCGTCAACGGCGGGGTCGTCGCCGCCCGCAACGACGGGCTGGCCGCCGTGGCGACCGAGCTCGTGGTGTTCCTCGACGCCGACGACCTGCTGCTGCCCGACTTCCTCGCCACCACCCTCGCCGCCTGGCGCCCCGTCGGCGGCCGGGTCGGGGTCGTGTACAGCTCGGCCCGCCGCCAGTACCTCGAGCCCGTCGGCCGGCTGCGCCGCCGCCGCGGCTACCTCGTCAGCCGGCCGCACGATCCGGCGGCGCTCGCCGACAAGAGCTACATCGCCAACACCACCCTCCTCCGGGTCGACGCCGTCCGCCAGGTCGGCGGCTACGCCCCGGCGATGCAGGCGGTCGGCCACGAGGACTGGGACCTGTACTGCGCCCTCGCCGAGGCTGGCTGGACGGCCGTGTTCGTGCGCCGGCCGCTCTTCACCTACCGCGTCGGCCCGGCCGGCCGCAACGCCGGCTCGCGCGCCCGCTTCTCCGAGGTGCGCACCCTCGTGCGCGCCCGTCACCCCGGCCTCGTCCCCGACCCCCGGCGAGCCCCCCCCGGCGACGCCCCGGCCGGGCCGCTCGCCCGGCCGCTCGCCCGGCCGCTCGCCGCCCTCCACGCCGCCGCCGCCCCCGGCCCGGCCGCCTGGGCGTGGTGTCTCGCCGACCTCGCCGCCTGGACCCTCGAGGACCGCCGGGCCGCCCTCCACCGGTGGCGGCGTGGCGCCGGCCGCCCCGTCCCCGGGGCTTCAGCCCGCTGAGCCTCCTCCGGTCCAGCCGGGCCGGCGCTGCCACGGGACCCACCTGTCGAGGACGACCTGCAGCGCTCCGTACGAGTCGATCCCGGCGCTCGACAGTGCACGCCGGCCGTGGGCATCGGCGGCGTCCCGCCCGTAGCCGGCCGCCACCGGGCCGCGGTGGCGCATGCCGACGGCGTCCACCACCCCGAGCTGCAGCCGACCGCCTGCGGCCGTGGCGAAGTGTGCCTCGAGGCCCCACCCCATCCCGAGGTCCTCGGGCAGGGGGACCAGCGCCCGGCGGCCGGCAGGCGACAGGAGCAGGCACGGCCCCTGCTCGACGAAGCGCGTCCGCCGGACGAGCGGCCAGAGCCGCTGGCGGTTGAACGGCCAGCTGGCATAGCTGCGGGCCAGGTGGGCCGGCTGGCAGACGTCGAGCTCGGCTCGTTCGGCCAGCCGGCACAGCCGACCGAGCGCCCGTTGGCCAAGGTCGACGTCGTCGTCGCATGCGAGCAGCCAGCGCGCCGGGTCGCCGGCCGCGGCCAGCCGGTTCAGCAGTGCCGGCCGGTCGCCTGGTCCGGTGCCGACCGTGTGCGCGGCCAGCGCCTCCGCCGGCTCGTCGAGCGCCCACAGGTGCACCACCGTCCCGGCCGGCGCCCGGGCGACCAGCCGGGCGACCCGGGCGGCGTTGCGCCGGCGGTAGACGGCGACGAGGTCGACCGCCGGTGGCGCCCGGTGGACGGCGTGCAGCCACCCGGCCAGCGCCGCCGGGGCGTGCAGCGGCTGGGCGAGCTGGCGCACCACGAGCCGCGGGTCGACCTCGCGCCAGCCCATCAGGCCGTCCCCAGGCTCGGTCGTGCCCGCCGGGAAAGGACGACCGCGCCGTACGCGGCAAGGCCGACCGCTGCCGGGACGGCGCAGACGGCCATCCCGGCCACCCCGGTCGGGGCGATCCGGTCGGCGAGCAGCTCGAGCGCCACGGTCACCACCGTCGCCACGGCGACCGCCCCCCACGGCACCTCCGACAAGAAGCTGGGCAGGTCCACCGAGATCTCCCGGTGGGCCAGGTGGAGGAAGTACAGGGTGCTCACCACCGCCCCGGCCGCCGTGCCGAGGGGCACCCCGAGCATGCCGATGGCGAGGGCGAGCGGGATGGTCAGCGCCACGTTGACGACGGCGCCGACGGCGAGGTAGCGGGACTCGAGCCCCGGCCGCTCCACCGACTTGCTCAGCTCGCCCATCACCGTGCCGAGCAGCTGGACGGCCTGGCCGGCGAGCAGCACGCCGGCCACGACGCCGGCCGTCCGCTCGGCCCGCCCGAGCCAGTGGGGGATGGCCACGACGGCGGCCACGGCGCCCACCACGCAGAAGGCCGCCACGGCGCGCACCCAGAGCCGCTGGAGCCGGGCGAACGTGGTGAGCGTGCCGTGCAGGCCTTCCTGGCCGAAGGTGCGAGACAGCGTCACGGCGATCGGGCCGACGGCGTTCTGCGGCAGGTTGGACAGCTGGGTGGCGAAGTTGTAGCCGATCGAGTACAGCCCGACGTCGCCCACCGGGAAGAGGAGACCGACCAGGAGGGCGTCGACCTCGACCCCGAGCGAGCTCGACAGGGCGGCCGCCTGGACCCGGCTCGCGTAGCGGAGGAGCGGGCGGAGCTCGTCGCCGGGGAGCAGCCCGAGCAGGCCCGGCGCCAGGTAGTGGCGGGCACCGACCGCCGTGGCGGCGAGGGCCGTCGCCTGCATCCCGACGTTCGCCCAGAACAGCCCCATGATCCCCCGCCTCCCGCCGGTCAGCAGCACGGCGAGCGCCGCATACACGGCCAGGGCGGCGATGCTCGTGGCGCTCATGAACCGCCACCGGTGCTCGGCCACGACCGCCCGGGCGAGCACCGCCTGGAGGGCGCTCGCAACGAGGAGCGGCATGGACGCCTGCAGCAGCGTCGCCGCCTGTCCGCGGAGGTGGGGGGTGGCGTGGAGCACGAGGGTGAGCTGCGGGGCGAGGACGGCAGCGACCGCGCCGACGGCGCCGAGCACGAGCACCAGCAGGCAGCTCGTCGTCACGAGCAGCGCCGACGCCCGACGCCGGTCGCCCGCACCGGCGTACACGGCGAGGTACCGCGACGACGCCGGCCCGAGCCCGCCGTCCAGGTTCGACAGCAGCCCCCGGAACGACGAGACGACGGCGAAGGTGCCGTAGGCGGCCAGGCCGAGACGGTGCACCAGCAGTGGCGTGAGCGCCAGGTTGACGAGCACGGAGACCACCTGGTTGGCACTGTTCCAGCCGAGCCCCCCGACGATCGTCCGCAGCGGCGACGCCTGGGTCGCCGGCGTCGTCGGGGTGGTCACGCCAGGATCCCGTCGCCAGCTGCCCAGGCCGCCGGGGAGGCGGATGACCAGGGAACTAGCATCCAGTCGTGTCCGACGCAGTGGTGGGGCCCGCCTCGTGCAGGGCTGGTCGCCGGCGGCACGGCGGGCCGGCCGGTGGGCGTCGCGTCGGTCGCTCCCGGCACCGGGTGGTCCCGGTTGCCCTGCTCGCCGCGACCATCCTCCTTGCCCAAGCGACGCCCGGCGTCCTCCCTGCCTCGGCCGCCGCTCCGGCCCGCCCGCCTGCCGGTGCCGTGGCTGCCGGCGACACGAAGACGGCGTGCATCTACGTCGACCCCGGCGCCGGCCTGCGCCAGGCCGAGCGGGCCACCGGCCTGACGTACCGCTGCCTGGAGGTGTTCGTCACCGGCAGCAGCACCTGGTCCGCCTGGGCCAACCCGTGGATCACCCACCCCCAGTACGGCTACCGGGCATGGCTGACCGCCTCGCCCGGCCCGCGCACGCTCGTGATCGCCACCAACCTCGTGCCGAACGACGCGGTGCGCCAGCCCGGCTGGCGGGCCCGCTGCGCGGCGGGTGAGGACGCCCGCTATGCCCGGCAGCTCGCCCGCAACCTCGTGTCGGCGGGCTACGGCGGATCGGTCATCCGGCTCGGTCCCGAGATGAACGGCGAGTGGGAGGTCGACTGGATCGGTCCGACGGTGGCCACCGAGCGGAGCTGGGCGGGCTGCTTCGCGCGCATCGTCACCGCCATGCGCTCGGCGCCCGGCGCCCGGTTCCTGTTCGACTGGAACGTCAACGCCGGCTACCAGCCGATCCCGCTCCTTCGCTACTACCCCGGCGACGCCTACGTGGACATCGTCGGTATCGACGCCTACGACGAGGCACCCCACCCGCTTCCCCCGGTCGGCTCGCCGGACCGCTGGTCGGTGCTCGTGAGCGAGCGGCTCGGCCTGCTCGAGGTGGCGGCGTTCGCCACGGCCCACCACAAGCCGCTGAGCATCCCCGAGTGGGGCACCATGAGCACGAACGGCGACGACGGCGCCTACGTGACGGCCATGGCGCGCTTCGTGGCCACCCACGTGGTGGCCTACCAGGCGTGGTACGACGCCGACAACAACCACGTGTACCCGCTCCAGGCGAACGTGGCGCCGCGGTCCTTCGCCGCCTATGTGGCTGCCTTCGGTCCCCGGCAGGGTGCACAGCACGAGCAGCAAGGTTCCGGCTGAGCGATTCGGAAGATGGCCGGGTTCGCTTCCTAGGATGAACGTCGGGGCACCCACACGGGAAGCTGCGTGCGACGTGATCGGAGGAGCACCATGGTCGGGAGGATCGCCGTCATCGGCAGCGGGTACGTCGGCGGCGTCGTTGCCGCCGGGTTCGCGCTCGTCGGGCACGACGTGACCGTGGTCGAGCGCGAGCGGGCCCGCCTCGCCCAGCTGCGGTCGGGTGTCGCCCCCTTCCGGGAGCCAGGGCTCGACCCGCTGCTGGCGAGCGGTCTCGCCTCGGGTCGCCTCCGCTTCACCGACGAGCTCGGCTCGGGGCTCGAGGGGGTCGATGTCGTGTTCGTCTGCGTCGGCACCCCGCCGGGAGCGGACGGCCGCCCCGACATGTCGGCCATGGCCACGGTTGCCGACGGGCTGTCGGCGCACCTCTCGGCCCACCAGATCGTGGTGACGAAGAGCACCGTCCCGATCGGCACCGGTCGGTGGCTGCGGGCACAGATCGAGGAGAACCGGGGCGCCGACGGCCCTGGCCGGTGGCCGGTCCGTGTCGTGTCCAACCCGGAGTTCCTTCGCGAGGGCCACGCCGTCGAGGACTTCCTCCACCCGGACCGGATCGTGCTCGGCAGCGACGACGCCGCCGCCCTGCAGCGTGTCGTCGAGCTCTACGAGCCGATCACCGCGCAGGCGATCCCCGGCGACAACAGCCAGCGGGGGCCCGTCCCGCTGCTCCTCACCGACCTCGCCACGGCGGAGATGACCAAGTACGCCTCCAACGCCTTCCTCGCCATGAAGATCAGCTTCGCCAACGAGATCGCCCACCTCTGCGAGCTCGTCGGCGCCGACGTGGGCGCCGTCGTCGACGGGGTCGGGCTCGACGTGCGCATCGGCCGCCCCTTCCTCGACGCCGGGCTCGGATGGGGTGGCTCGTGCCTCGGCAAGGACCTGTCGGCGCTCGTCGGCACCGCGGTCGAGTTCGGCTACCACCCAGCGCTGCTCGAGGCGGCCCTGCAGGTCAACGAGCACCAGCGCCAGCTCGTCGTCGACGAGCTGCTCCACCAGCTCCGCTCGCTGCGCGGCGCACGCATCGCCGTCCTCGGCCTCGCCTTCAAGCCGGGCACCGACGACGTGCGCGACGCCCCCGGCGTCGACGTCGCCGGACGGCTCGCCGGCCGGGGAGCCTTCGTGGCCGTCTACGACCCCCTGGTCACCTCGTTGGACTCGCTCGACGGGGTCCGCTTCGCCGACGATCCCTACGCGGCTGCCCGCGGCGCCGACGCCGTGGTGCTCGCCACCGACTGGCCGGAGCTCGCCGCCCTCGACCTCTACGAGCTCGCCCGGGCCATGCGCGGCGACCTGCTCTTCGACGGCCGCAACCTGTTCGACCCGGCCAAGGTGCGGGCGGCGGGCCTGCGCTACCTCGGCGTCGGCCGTCCGGCGGTCGGGGTCGAGCGTCCGTCCCCGCTGCCGCTCATGCCGCTCGCCACCACCCAGTAGGTCCCAGCCCAGTAGGTCCCAGCCCAGTCGGCCCCAGGCCCGCATCGCCCGCCTCACCGGCCGATGCGGTGTCGGGCGAACACCGCGCGGATCTCACCCTCGCCGAGGGTGCCGAAGGCGCGCACCGAGTGGGTGACGAGCTTGCCCCGGGCGAGGAGGGACTCGGGGGGCGCCGGCAGCCCCTGCCAGCGGAGGGCGAGCGGGTCGTCCGGCCCGCCGAAGTCGCCGAGGCGGTAGCCGGCCGCACAGGCGACGAGACCCATCAGGTGGTCCTCTCCGAGGCGGCTCGCCCGGAGCGCCGGCAGGTCGAGGTAGCCGCCGCCGGCGAGGGCGCGAGCGGTGGTGCCGCGCAGCAGGTAGGCGCCGCCGAGGGCGTGCTCGCCGTCGACGTAGCCGTGCGCCCGGGCCGCCGCCCGCAGGGCCCGCAGGAGGCGCCGGCGCTCCGGGTCGCCGAGACCGCGCAGCCCGCGCTCGCGCCCGAGGAGCGCGGCGGCGTCGGCGAAGCTGCGCCGGGTCCCGTCCGGACCGATGCGGTAGGAGCCGAGCAGCCCGAGGCGCTCGTCTTGGTCGAACCGCGCCATGGCGGCGCGCGCCAGGCCGCCGCCGAGCAGCAGCGCGTCGGCGTCGAGGCGCAGCACGACGTCGGCGTCGAGCAGGGCAAGGGCCGTCCGGATGCCGGCTGCCACCTTGACGAAGAGGCCGCCACGGTTGCCCGGAGCGCCGCCGGGCGCCGGCAGGATGCGCACCTCGGGCGGGAGCGGTGGCAGGTCGCCATGGTCGTCGACCACCACGACGCAGCGCGGTGCCTCCGTGTAGGCGAGGACGCTCTCCAACGTGTCGAGGAGGTCGTCCCTCGGGCCGGCCGGCAGGACGACGGCGAGCGCGGGCGCCGCCCGGGCGCCCCCCTCAGCGGGGGCCATCGAGCCGCCAGAGGAGCTCGGCTGCGAGCAGGGAGCGGGTGAGCCGCACGTGGCCGAGCGCCGCCAGCTGCGAGCGGTGGCAGGCGAGCGCCCGCAACTTCGTCCCGAGCTGCCGGCGGTGCAGCCCGACCTCGGCATCGGCCAGCTCGAACCCGGCGGCGCGAAGGCGTGCCATCGCCGCCACCACCTCGGCGGGCCGCTCGCTGCGATAGGGCAGCTCGGGATAGACGTGGAAGGTGGCGCCGGGGAGGCGCCGTGCCAGCTCCAGGCCGGCGCGTCCCACCAGCTCGTGGTCGGCGTGGCCGAGGCCCAACGGGACCACCCAGTCGTCGACCTGCGCCGACTCGGCCAGCTGCGCCAGTGCCGCCACGACCGCCTCGGTCAGCGCCTCGTCGGGAGGTCCGAGGTAGGAGAAGCGCGCCGTTCGGTACTGCTCGTCCCAGAAGTCCAGATGGTCGCTGAACGCGTGCAGCACGTGCGAAGCGTTCTCGTCCTCCCACCGACGCTCCCCGATCACGTCATCGCCGGGATGGAACCGCCGGGACCTCCCGTCCCAGACCGTGAGGCACGGCATCGGTCTCGGTCCGCCGGCGAACACCGTCACGACGTGGGCGCCCGGATGTGACGCGAGGAGCTGCGCGCAGCTGAGCACGGCGTCGTCGAGATGTGGCGCAACGACGGCGACGGTGCCGCTCACGCTTGCTGCCGCCGCTTCGGCCGGCGCACGTCGCCGGGGTCCTGCGCCCGCGTGCCCAGCGCCGGCGTGCCCAGCGCCCGACTGTCCGACGACGGCGCGGTAGACGGCCATCGTCGCCCGGGCCGAGGCGGTCCAGCTGAGCGACGCCGAGTAGGCGCGGGCTGCCGCCGCCATCGTGGCGAGGTCGGTGGCCGGCGCCGTCGCCACCTCGGCGAGCGCACGGCGTAGGTCGTCCGGACGTCCCGGTTCGTAGCGGAGGGCGGCGCCGGCGGGCACGTCGTCGAGCTCGTGGCGGTCAGGGATGACCACCGGGAGGCCGAACCCGAGGCAGAGCAGCACCGAGCTGGAGCTCGTCACGGAACGGTACGGGAGGGCGGCGGCGTCGGCGGCGGCGAAGTACAGCTGGAGCTCGTGGTCGGCCACGTAGCCGAAGCGCAGGATGACCCGGCGGCCGAGCCGGCGGGCGCGCCGCTCGAGCCGTCGCCGCAGGGCCGGACGAGCGCTCCCGGCGAGGAGCAGCCGGAGGGTGGTGTCCGGCGGGAGGGCGGCGGCAGCCTCGAGGAGGTCCTCCACCCCCTTTCGGGTCTCCATCGACCCGACGTACGCGACGACCCGCTCGTCCGCGGCGATGCCGAGGAGGCTGCGTGCGACGGCCCGGCCGACGAGCTTCGGTGCCGCCTCGCCGTACGGGCCGAACGGGATGACATGCACCTGCTCCGCTCCGAGCCGCTCGAGGGCCGGCAGCACGGCCTTCGAGTGGGCGATGACGGCGCTGGCCGTGCGCACGAGTGCCCGCCGTGCCGTCTCGTCGTCGTCGAAGACTCGACCGAGCGGGGCCAGGTTGTGGGCCGTCCAGACGACCGGCAGGCCGAGCAGGCGGGCGGTGCCGAGCACGAGCGAGTACCAGGCGCGTGACCACCGGCGGGCACCCGGCACCCAGCCGACCCAGGTGGGGGCGAACGGGTAGACCCAGTGCACGTGCAAGAGATTGGCGCCGCGTGCGCGGGCGTGGACGAGCTGGAAGGGGAGCAGCGCCAGGTTGACCGTCTGCGAACGGCTGGCCGTGGCGAGGTAGGTCAGCTCGACCGCCCCCGGCTCCATCGCACCGTAGAGGAGCGACTGGTACGGGTTGTCGGTGTTGCGGGGGAACACGAGCACCTTCATGGCGACCTCCGGGCGGCCAGCCGTCCCAACCCGGCGAGCAGGCCTGCGCCGTAGGCAAGGTGGTCGATCACGGTGGCCACCGGGGCAGCCCGGCGGGCCCGCCAGGCAGTGGCGAGCGGCAGGAGCAGGTAGGCCGGACGGCGCCGGGCGAGCGGGAGGCCGACCAGGTAGGCGGCGTAGAGCAGCGGCACGGCGTCGCCGGCGTCCGGGCGTCGCCGGCGGACCGACTGCGGGCCGTTGCCGAGCACGTGCTTGGCGTACAGCCGTGCCCGTGCTTCGCCGTAGCGGAACGAGCGCCGCAGCTGGCGCCGCCGTGAGCCCCAGTCGTGCAGGACGACCGCGTCCGGGACGAGGCGGATCCGGAAGCCGGAGTGGACGGCGCGCCAGGTGAGGTCGATGTCGGAGCCGTAGGCGAACGACTCGTCGAACTCGCCCACCTCGTCGAGCACCCGGCGGTGCACCGCCAGGTTGATCGTGGCCGCCTCCGACAGGTAGGTGGTCCCGGTCTGGTGGGCCCGGGCCGATGCGTACGGGTCGAGCTCGCCGAGCGCGCCGGTGACCCCGCAGGCCAGCAGCTCGCTGCCCCCGACGATCGGCCCGAGCAGGGCGGCGAGCCAACCCCGCTCGGGGATGCAGCCGCAGTCCGTGAAGACGACCACGTCGCCGTGGGCGGCTCGGACGCCGGCGTTGCGCTGGTGGGCGATCGACACGCCGACTCCGGGGGGCGGCTCGAAGGGGACCCAGATGACCCCGGGCGGGCGCAGCCCAGGATCGAGCGGTGCCCGGGAGGCGTCCACGACGACGAGCTCGACGGCCGGCACCAGGGTGGGGGCGACGCCGGCCACCTGGTGGCCGAGCGCCGAGAGCGTCGTCGCGAGGGCCGGCTCGTCCTTGCTCACGATCACGATCGACACCATCGACACGGCCGGCCGCACCGCCCGGGGCCTGCCGTCCCCGGCGCCGTCGCCGGCGAAGCGGTCGGCCGTCACCGGTACACCGTCGTGGTGCCGGTGGTGAACACGACGTCCTTGGTCGCGCCGAGGAAGGCGGTCGGCATGGCGTAGCTGGCGAACCGGCCGTCCACCTCCGAGCGGGCGACGCCGGTCGACAGGTTGGTCGCCGAGGCGTACACGAAGGCGCCGGGCGTGAGGACCGAGGGGACGACCGCCGTCACGACGGCGCGCGGCGCTGCCAGCTCGCGCAGCTGGAGCGCAGCGTAGGTGTCGGCGAAGACGACCTGGCCGGGCTGGCGGTGCTCGAGCACCCAGCGCGCCGAGGCGAGGTCGGCGTCGGTGATGTACGAGCGGGCGTAGGCCTCGCCCCGGTTGGTGAACCGGTCCGGTGCGCCTCCGCCGGACCAGAGTGCGAGCAGACCCGAGCCGGACAGCGCGAGGAACCCGACGGTCACTGCCGCCCCGACCTCGGCCAGGCGGGCGGTGCGGCGCCGGTCGCCCAGCCACGCCAGCACGGACGCCGTCCCGAGCCCGAGCAGGGCGCCCGCCTGGACCTGGGCGCGGGGCGCGTTGTACAGGCTCGACAGGGTCCCCGAGAGGCGCAGCGACCCGACGAGGGCGAGGCAGGCGACGGCGAGCGCTCCGACCTCGCTGCGGGCGGCCGACCGACGGGACCGCCAGAAGAAGGTGACGGCGCCGACCACGGTGAGCACGAGCAGCAGCTCGCTCGCAACCGTGGCGAGGTTGCCGAGGGCGGCCGCTGCCGATCCGCCGCCACCGGTTGCCGGGGCGGCGCGCAGTGGGTAACGGGCGACGAGCGCCGCCGGGTAGGGCTGCAGGTACGGCGCGGCGTGCTCGTAGTACCGGGAGGCCAGCTCGCCGAACTGGCGGGCGGACACCGTCGGGGTGACGTCGGCGGCGAGGAAGCGCTGGAGCAGCGAGCCGCCTGCCGTGGACGGCAGGAGGTCGGGCCCGCTGCTCGCGAGGCTCCGGGCCAGGTCGGCCACGTTGCCGGCGGAGCGGGTGACGCCCACGTTCCAGAGCGCCACGACGCCGAACGAGGCGGCGAGCACGGCGACGGTGACCACCGAGCGGTGCCGCCACGTCCGCCGGGCGAGCCCCGTCGCCCTGGCGACGGCGTAACCACCCGCAAGGACGACCAGCGCGAAGTAGGCCGTCGAGTAGTGCGTGACCGCCATGCCCGTCATCGCCGTCACTACCGCGCCGCGGCGCACCGCCAGGGGGACCTCGTGCGCGACGACCGTCGCGACGAGCACGCCGAAGAAGCACAGGGCGATCTCCTGACGGGCGATGCCGGTGAGGTCGGCGGCCAACAGGCCCTGGGCGACGAGCAGGGCAGCGGCCGTGTACGCGGCCGGCCACGGGAGGAACCGCCGTGCGGTCACGGCCACGAGCACCGGGAAGAGGGCGAGCACGAGCGGGAAGATCGCCTTCAGGACCGTCACCGGGGCGAGCCCCGACACGGTCGACAGCACCGACGGGAGCACCGTCACGCTGAGCATCGCCGCGTAGGCGTTCCCGTGCGCCGGGACCGTCCAGGCCCCGCGCTGGAGCGTCGAGGTGAGCACCTGGAACTCGGCTTGGATGTCGTAGCCGTACGGGTGGTCGGAGCGCATCGACAGCAGCAGCAGGAAGCTGGCGGCCGCACCGAACAGGACGACGCCGGGCACGTAGCGGGGGAGCCGCCGGTGGACGATGCCGGTGGCGGCGAGCAGGACGGTGGCCACGACGGCCACAGCGATCGCCATGGCCCCGCCCCGTCCGTTGTTCAGCCGCTCGGCGCCGCCGGCGGCGGCGAGCGGGAGCAGCGCGCCGAGCACCGTGACGGTGGCGACGTCGCGCCCGAGGACCCGTTCGACGTCGCCGAGCAGGAAGGCGACCGGGCGGCGCCGCACCCGGGGTGAGGCGAGCGGGCCGAGCACGGCCAGGTCGACACCGGCGACGAGCGGTGGTCGTCGCAGGGGGGCCGTGACGCCAAGGTGGGGGAGGACCAGGCTCTCGGCCAACCCGATCGCCATGAGCACGAGGAGGCTCGTCCCGACCGCCCAGGCGAGGCGGAGGGCGGCGCTGTGCGGACGGGGGCCGGCGAGCGCGCACAGGAGGGCGCCCGGGACCACGAGGAGGAAGGCGGCGGCGAGGACGCGGCCGGCGTAGGTGCCCGGGAGGGCGGCGGCGAGGTCGAGCGTGACGACGAGCGCCACCACCGCCACGGCACCCGTGTTCGCCCGTACCGCCCCGGCCGCCCGAGCCGGCACCGCGGCAGCCGGCGGCGCCGGGACAGGCGCAGCCGACCGATCGGGGAAGGCCGTCTCCGGCGGCGGCCGTGAGGGTCGCGACGGCTCTGCCGTGATCACTGCCGCTTGCTCCGGTGGGCGGCAGACCGCCGCCGTCGGTGGGCGAGCACCCCGGTGAGCATGCCCACGTCGTGCGCCGCCTCCTCGCAGAGCCGCAGCCCGGTGAACCCGAGGCGGTCGAGCTGGTGGTGGCGCAGCGCCGAAAGCGGACCCTGCGGCAGCAGCGCCGTCACCACCAGCGGGATGAGGAGGCGACGGGGCGAGCGCCGCCAGCCCACGGCCATCGCCGCCACGGCGAGGGGGGTCGGGAAGACGATCGGCCACCGTCGCTCCCGCTCGACGAGGAAGGCCCGGGCGTGGCCCCTGCCGTAGGCGTAGTTGCGCCGCAACAGGTCGACGAGCGTCCCGGCGAAGTCGTGCCGGACGACGGCGTCCGGGTCGAGCCACAGCAGCCCGTCCGGCACCGCTCGCCGGAGGCGGCTGCACAGGTCCTCGTCGTCGGAGCCGAACCTGATCCCCTCGTCGAAGCCGTCCACGGCGGCGAGCGCGGCCCGGGTGAAGGACATGTTGGCCCCCGGGAAGGCCAGGACGGCTCGCGCCCCCTCGGGCGGCGCGTCCGACCACGCGCGGCGGAGGTAGAGGACGATCCGCCCTGCCAGCCTCGGGTGGGCGGCGAGATCGAGCTCGAGGGGTGCGAGGGGCGGGTAGGCGTCGAGGTACTGCAGCACGAGGTTGGTCGTGCGGGCGGCGACGACCGGCCCGCCGACGCCGACGACCGACGGTCGCCCGTGGGCCCGCAGGAGCGCCTCGAGCCAGCCGGGCTCGGGGAGGCAGTCGTCGTCGGTGAAGGCCACCACGGGTGCACGGGCGCGGGCGGCCCCGGTGTTGCGCGCCGCACCGATGCCCCGGTTGTGGCCGTGGCAGACGAGCTCCACCTCGAACGACCGGGCGATCGCTGCGGTGGCGTCGGTCGAGCCGTCGTCGACGACCACCACCTGGGTGCGCGCCCGGACGGTCTGCCGGTCCAAGGCGGCGAGGCAGGCACCGATCGTCCGGGCACCGTTGCGGCTGCACACGACGGCGGTCACCGATGGGGACACCGGCACGGTCACCGCCCACCTCCTGCGCCGGCGAGCAACGTGCCGAACAGGTGGGCCAGCTGGTCGACGGTCGCCGCCCAGCTCGGCGCCGGCTGGGTCGACGGCGTGGCCGGTCGCAGCTGGCGCGCCGCCTCCAGCGCCTCGGCGAGCGCCGCGGCGTTCGGGGCAGCGAGCAGCCCGGTCCTCCCCGGCTCGACGAGCGCCCGGGCCTGGTTGTCGGGATGGTCGCAGGTGACGATGCGGCAGCCGCAGGCGATCGCCTCGGCGACGACGATGCCGTACCCCTCCCGCGTCGAGGGGAGCGCCAGCACGGTCGCCGCCTTCATCAGCGAGTAGACGGCCGCCTCGGTCGGGAGCGTCCCGACGAAGCGGACAGAGCTGAGCCCGAGCCTCGCCGCCTGCGCTTCGAGGGCGGCCCGCTGGGGACCGGTGCCGACGATCGTGCACCGCCGGAGGCACCCGTCGCGCCCGAGCAGCGCCAGGGCGTCGAGGAGGGTGTCGACGTGCTTGTGGGCGATGAGCCGGCCGACGAACAGGACGTCGATCGGCGGGTGGCCGACCGGTGCCCGGTCGATCACCTCGAGGTCGACACCGTTCGGCACGACCGTGATCCGGGGCCTCGGGACGCCCCCCTCGACGAGGCGGTCGGCGGTGCCCGGCGAGGCGGCCACGAGGGCGTCGCCGAGCTGCATCGTCCACCGCTCGAGCGCCGCCCCCACCCGCCCGGCACGCCGACCGAGGTAGGAGGTCCATGCCGCCGACCCCCATACCTCGTGCCAGGTGACCACGAGCGGCACCCGGCGAACCCGGCTGACGAGGCGGATCGGGAAGAGCTGGAGGTGCGGCATGTGGTCGGCCTCGATGAGGTCGAACCGGTGCCACAGCAGGCGGAGCGAGCCGAGCGCGAACATGACCGCCTCGACGAGCGACCGTCTCCCTCGGTGGTACAGCGCATATCGCCGGCACACGGCGTGATAGGTGGCACCGCCGATCACCTGCACCCGCGGACCGTCCCACCAGCGCATCGTGAAGACGTGCACCTCGACGCCGCGGGCCACGAGGCCGCTCACGACGTGGGCGTAGCGCGTCTCCTTGCCGCCGACGTGGAACGGCGAGAGGGCATCTGTCACGAGCGCGACCACCGGCGCCACGCTCAGGCGCCCTCGACGTGCAGGGTCAGTGCCACCGCCGGCTGGCGGAGGTGGACCTCGACCGTCGACGGTCCCAGGCGCTCCGGCGGGCGGAGCGTGACGACAACGGTCAACTGACGGCCGTCGCCGACCGTGGTGCGCCCTGTCGGGCCGGTCCACGCTGCGGAACGGCCGCCGACGGGGCGGACCACGATCGACCAGTCGTACGTCCTCGTCTGCCCTTCCCGGTTGGCGATCGTGAAGCGGAGCCTGGCCGGTGCTCCGCCCGCCAGGCTCGTGGGCAGCGAGTTCGGGGCGGCGAACGACAGCGACGTGTACCGCTCGGGTCGCGACAGGACGCCGAGCCGGTCGGCGGCTCCCCGCCCGCCGAGCTGCAGGAGGGCGAGCGCCGCCACGGCGAGGAGGAGGACGAGCACGACCGGCGTGGCCCGCCGTCCGGCGGGCCACGGTCGCCCCGAGAGGGAGCCGCCGCCCCGAACGCCGAGGACATCGTCTGTGGGGACACCGCCGCCCCGCATGCCTCGGCTGCCGTTCACGTCACCGTCCCCGCGCGCGCTCGTCCGCGCCCGTCCGGAGGCCGGGCGAGCGCTGCCGGCAGGTCCTGCACCGCCGGGACCTCACCGGCTGCGGCGGGCTCCCTGCAGGCGGGCGGCGTCCCGCCCGGCGCGTCCCGGTCCCCGCCGTGCCCGCTCAACCGGATCCGCAGCAGGATGGCCAGGCAGGCCAGCCCGTCGCGCGCCGTCAGCTTCTTGCCGTCGGCCAGGGAGCGCGCCCGGTACGAGCACGGGACCTCGAAGGGGTGGACCCCCCGTCGGAGCAGCTCGGCGGTGATCTCGGTGTCGAGGCCGAAGCCTCGCTCGTGGAGGGAGAGCTGGCGGAACAGCGGAAGCGGGACGAGCTTGAGGCAGGTGTGCATGTCGGCCACCCAGGCGTCGAACAGCACGTTGGCGGCCACCGTCGTCAGCTTGCTGCCCATCGTGTAGCGGAACGAGCCGAACGCCGTGTGGTTGCCGGGGACGCGCGACCCGTAGACCGTGCAAGCGGTCCCGTCGAGGATGGGCTCGACGAGCGAGGGGATGTCGTCCGCCGAGTACTCGAGGTCGGCGTCGAACACGAGCAGGTGTGTCCCGGTCGCCACCTCGGCGGCGCGCAGCAACGAGAACCCTTTGCCCCGGGGCGAGTGGTTGTGCAGCACCACCAGCCTGGGGTCGACCAGGCGATCGAGGATCTCCCCGGTGCCGTCCACGCTGCCGTCGTCCACCGCCACGAGCTCCAGCTCGAACGACGTCCGGAGCTCCAGCACGTTCGTCGCCGCGGTATGAACCGTCTTTGCCTCGTCCCGTGCAGCCATCACCACCGACAGCCGGAAGTGCGCAGGCGGGGCTGACCTCGGCGCCACCTCGCCGTTCGTGGACGGCCGCCTTCGCAAGGCGATCGGCCCAGGCCACAGGCGCTCGGCCTGTTCCATTGCGCAGTCCTCCCACGGTGGCGGGCGGCATTCCCCGATCGACCCGATGCTCGATCAGCTGGTCCTACCCGAGAAGCTAGTTACGCGACCGGCCGCACCTTCAGCGCCCGCATGACAACTCTGGGACAAAAGCCCAAGAACAGCCGTGTCATAGCACGGACCATGGTAAAAGTCACGTCGCGTGATGAGAGGCGCGCGCAGTGTGGGGAGCGCGGGCGCGGTGCGGGGTGAGGTGCCGGGCGAGCCATCGCAGGTCGCTGCTCACCCGGTTGGCGAGCGGTGGGCAGAGGGTGACGAGGCGGTCGCGTCGCCGCGGCAGCAGCATCGCCCCCTCGCGTCCGACGGCGATCGCGAGGCGGAGCCGGCCGCGGCGCAGCGCCCGCCAGACTCCGGTCTGGACGAACAGCCGGTAGTCGAGCCCGAACGAGGCGAGGTCGCGCTCGGTCGGCCACGGATGGCCGCGGCCCTCCCAGACGTCGCGGAGCGCGCAGATGGCGACGAGGTCGTTCGTCGGGTTGCGGCGGGTGTTACGCCCGGGGTGCTCTCGGACGAAGGCGAGCCGCTCGTCCACGTAGTGCCACTCGGCGTATCGCGCCACCTGGATCGCAGCCACCCAGTCCTCGGCGCTCGTGCAGCCCTCGGGGAACCCGCCGGCCTGCTCGAGCAGGGTCCGCTCGACGGTGAAGGTCGCCATCGAGACGCGGCTGCGGGCAAGGAGCAGCTCGAAGCCCCGCTCGGTGGTGTCGAGTCCGGGGCGCTCGGCGCGCCGGCACGGCGCTTCGCTGGCGGCCAGGCAGTCATCGAGGTTGGCCGCCCGCAGCTCGGCGCTGCCGCGGTGCGCGGCCGAGAACGTCCACCAGCCGGCGTGGAGCGCCCGGCACGACGGATGGGCCGCCAGGTAGCGGTCGAGCGCAGCGAGGTGGGACGAGTGCCACAGGTCGTCGTCGTCGAGGAAGCACAGCCACGCAGATCGAGTCGCCGCCACCCCGGCGTTGCGGGCGGCCGCCACCCCGCGACGTGGGCGCACGAGGACGCGCACCCGCCCGTCGTCCAGCGCCGAGGGGAGCCCGGCATCGTCGCCGTCCACCACCACGACGATCTCGGCCGCCGGCAGGTCCTGACGGATCACGCTGTCGACGGCGGCGGCCAGGTACGCTGGCCGCCGCCCGCTGGTCGGGATGACGACGGCGAACTCAGCCACGCCGCCACCCTCCTCCCGCCGGGCGCCCATGGCTCAAGCGGTTCCGGGGGGTTGCCGTAGGACGCGGCAGGACGGGGCGCGCGGCGACGAAGGCGGGTGGATGCGGCGGCACGGGCGGCGGCGGAGGACGACCCGGGCACGGCTCGCGGCCATCGGCGCCGGGCTGGTTGCCGGCGGGCCGGTCGGCGCCGGGCTGGTCGTCACCGGGCTGGTCGTCACCGGGCTGCCCGGTGCTGGCGCGGCGCCCCTCCGAGCGGCCCCGGCGCCGCACCTCGGCCGCGTTGGTCCCGGTGGTGGGGCCTTTGCCCAGGTGGTGCGTGACGTGGTGGCGACCGAGGTGGCCGTCGTCCGCAACGTGAAGGCGAGTGTCGCAGCGGCCGGCGCCCGGCACACGGCCGCCCCGGACGGCCGGGGAGCTCGTGGCGGCCAGGGTGGCAAGCCGGGCACCCTCACCGTAGGTGGCGCGGCGGGCGCGGGCGCGGGCGCGGGCGCGGGCGCGGGCGCGGGCGCGGGCGCGGGC
>JAKBAA010000014.1 GCA_021809425.1 Actinomycetes bacterium
GGGATCAACCCGGGCAGCAGCCGCCCGCACCCGTCGGTGCGGGCGATCACGTCGTCGAGCGACAGGGACGGGTCGAGGCACCACCAACGACCGCCGTCGAGCGCCTGGAACCCCTCGAGCGGGTCGGGAGCGGCCAGGGCGAGGCGGAGCTCGATCCCGTCCGGCCCGGCACGCACGAGGTCGACCTGGGGGAACGGGGTCCCGGCGGGCGCCGCCCGCAACGAGCGCCACAGCAGGCGGCTCGCTGCGTCGACCCAGGCGACGAGCCCGTCCCCGCCGAGCGACCCCAGGAAGAGCTCGAGCTGCGCGCTCCGCGGCGACGGGCGCGCCTGTCGCTCGCCGGGCCGTCGCAGCGCCGCCGACGCCCGCCGCAGCAGGCGGGCCCGCCCGGCGATCGCCGCTCCGACGAGCGCCCCGACGCCGGCCGCGGCGACCACGCTCGCAAGGGCGGTCGCCGCCGGCCCCGACGGGGAGGGTGCGGTGGCGGCCGGCGACGTCGCGCCCGGCACCGGTCGGGCGCGCCCGGTCGCCGAGGAGGCGGCTCCGGCGCCGAGCATGAGCAGGAGCGCGACGAGCCGCAGCGCCCAACGGCGCGACCACGACGACGGGTCGAGCGGTCGCCGGGCGAGCGCACCCACCACGTCGCGCACGAGGGCAACCCCGGCGAACACCCAGCCCCCGGCGACGGCGGCGAGCACGGCGTGGGTGGCGAGCGCCCCGGGGCTCGTCCAGGGTCGACCGGGGGGCGAGGCCAGCAGCCAGAGGCGGACGAGCGTCGCCGGCACGCCACCGAGCAGGAGCACCGACTTTGCGAGCGCGGCGAGCCCGGCCCGCACCGTCGCCGCGCGCGGGGCGCCGTTGCCCGGCGTGCCGGTCACCGCGGTCGCCGCCGCCTCGGAGGTCATCGCTCAGCCACCCTGCACCGACACGTTCGCCACGCCCGACGGGCCGGCGGCGCCGGGAGCGGCCGACACGCTCGCCACCCCGCTCGGTTGGGTCCCGGCCGGCTCCCCGGATCCGGAAGCGGTCGACCCGCCGGTCGCCGTGGTGGCGGTCCCGCCGCTCCGGCCGCTCACCGCCGCCGTGCTGGTCGTGCTGGTCGTGGTGGTCGTGGTGGTGGTGGTGGTGGTCGTGGTGGTCGTGGTGGGGGCGCCCGTCGACCGTGTCGGGTCGGTGGCGCGCGTGGTCGTGGTGGTGGGCGTCGCGGTCGCCCTGGTCGTCGCCGTGGCGGTCGTGGTCGCAGGGGTGGACCCAGTGCTCGGCGAGGTGGGCGACCGCCGTGCCGAGGCGGCAGGGCGCTTCGAGGTGACCGGGGAGACCTTCGGGGTGCCTGCCGCGTTGTCGCCGGGACGGCCAGCCGGTGCCGTGGTCGATGCGGTGCTGCCCGCACGCCGGGAGGTGTCGGCGGCGGTCGGTCCGCCCGGTGAGGCGCTGGCAGCGGCGGTCCCCTGCCGGTCGGCGGCGAGCGCCCGGGCGAGCGACGGCGCGTCGCTGGCGCTCGCCCGTGGCGGTGCTGCCGAGGTGGTGCTCGCGGCGGCGCGCCGGCGACCGGTGGCTGGCGACCCCGCCGCCGGTGCACCTCGTCCGGACGCCCGGCGCCCCGGCCCACTGCGTACCGGACCGCTGCCCCCCGGCCCACTGCGTACCGGCCCACTGCGTACCGGGCCGCTGCGCCCCGGCTGACGGCGTACCCGATGACGGCGCACGGGCGTGTGGGCAGCGAGGTGGGCGGCACCCTGAACCGGGCGGCGGGCCGGGTGGCCCCTCCGCCCGGCCTGGCCGGGGCGATCGGCGGTCGCCCCGCGGGCGCTCGGCGCCGGTCGGGCCGTCGTCACGGCGAGGGCCACGGCCACGACGAGGCCGAGCGCCAGCCAGCCGACCTGGCCGGCCCGCCGCCGGGACGGTCGGTCCGGGTCGACCCGGCGGTGGGCTGGCATCGGCCCGAGCCTTGCGGGGGGACCTCCCGCTGGACCTACCGCCGACCGGCGCGGGCCGAGGGAGCGTGCCAGCCGTGCCGGGACCCCTCCCGGGTCCCCTCGGTCGCGCCGGGCCGCCGGATAGGCTGCAGCGGTGCCGGCGCAGGTCCCCTCGGCGGCGGGCGACGGGGCGTCGACGGCGCTCCGAACGGACCGGTACGAGCTGACCATGCTCGACGCGGCCCTGCGATCAGGGGTGGCCGGCCGGCGCGCCGTGTTCGAGGTCTTCGCCCGGGGGCTGCCGCACGGGCGGCGCTACGGGGTGCTCGCCGGCACCGGTCGGCTGGCCGGGCTGATCGAGGCGTTCCGCTTCGGGCCGGGCGAGCTCGCCTACCTGGAGGCGGCCGGCGGCCTGTCCGACGCCGCCCTCGAGGTGCTCGCCGGGTACCGATTCACCGGCGAGGTGCTGGCCTACGGGGAGGGGGAGGTGTACTTCCCGGACAGCCCGGTGCTCACCGTCGAGGCACCGTTCGGCGAGGCCGTCCTGCTGGAGACGCTCGTGCTGTCGGCGCTCAACTTCGACTCGGCGGTTGCGGCGGCGGCGTCGCGGATGGTGACGGCGGCGGGCTCCCGGCCGATCATCGAGATGGGCAGCCGGCGCATCCACGAGGAGGCCGCCGTCGCCGCCGCCCGGGCGGCCTACATCGGAGGGTTCCAGGCCTCCTCGAACCTCGAGGCGGGACGGCGCTACGGGGTCCCGACGGCCGGCACGGTTGCCCATGCCTTCGTGCTGGCCCACGGATGCGAGCGGGATGCGTTCGTGGCCCAGCTCGAGACGCTCGGGCTGGGCACGACGGTGCTCGTCGACACCTACGACGTGGCGGCCGGCATCGAGGCGGCGGTCGGCGCCGCCCGTTCCCTCGGAGCGCGCGGGCCGGGGGCGATCCGGCTCGACTCCGGGGACCTCGCCCGCACGGCCTGCCAGGCTCGCGCCCAGCTCGACCGCCTCGGGGCGCGGGCGACGCGCATCGTGGCGAGCTCCGACCTCGACGAGCTCCGCCTGGCGGCGCTCGCCAGCGCGCCCGTGGACGTGTACGGGGTCGGCACCCGCCTGGTGACCGGATCGGGGGCACCGACGGCCGGGTTCGTCTACAAGCTGGTCGCCATCGCCGACGAGCCGGGCGCCGACGCCCCGCTGCGGCCCGTGGCGAAGCAGTCGGTCGACAAGGGGTCGGTCGGCGGCAAGAAGGGCGCCTTCCGGCTGGAGGACGCCGCGGGGGCGGCGCTCGGGGAGGTCGTCGTCCCCTTCGGCGACCCGCCCGCCGCACCGCCACCGGGAGGGACGGCCCGGGCGCTGCAGGTGCCGCTGCCGACGGGCGGGGGCAGCGGTGGCGAGCTCGAGGCGGCGCGCGCCCGTCACGCGCGGGTCCGGGCGAGCCTCGGGGAGCGCGGCCTCGATCTCGAGCCGGGTCGGCCGCTGCTGCAGGTCGACCGCTCGGCGCTCGCCGGGCGCCGCTAGCCCGCCCCGGCAGCGAGCCGGGCACGCCGGCGGTGGCGGCCGGGCGGCCGCCGAGCCGACCGGCCCGGGCGGCCGAGCTCAGTCGAGGAAGATGCGCGAGACGCGGTCGAGCAGGTCGCGCGGCACGCACTTCAGCTCGCCGACGGCAGAGGCGAGCGGGACGCGCACGATGTCGCTGGCGTGCAGCGCCACCATGGCCCCGAAGTCGCCGTCGTGGGCTGCCTCGACGGCCTCGATCCCGAAGCGGGTCGCGAGGTAGCGGTCGAACGCCGACGGGCTGCCGCCGCGGAGGACGTGGCCGAGGATGGTGACGCGCGCCTCGAGCCCCGTCCGCCGCTCGATCTCTCCGGCCACGACCGAGCCGATGCCGCCGAGCCGCTCGTGGTCGTACTCGTCGATCTCGGGCGGGGGCAGGGCGAGGGTGCCCTCCTTCGGCTTGGCCCCCTCGGCGACGACGACGATGGAGGCGTACCGCCCCTTGGCATGGCGCCGCTGCAGGTGGGCGCTCACCGCCTCCATGTCGAAGGGCTCCTCGGGCAGCAGGAGGACGGCGGCACCGGCGGCGAGCCCCGCCTGGAAGGCGATCCAGCCGACGTGGCGGCCCATCACCTCGCACACGATCACCCGGTCGTGCGACTCGGCGGTCGTGTGCAGGCGGTCGATGGCCTCGCTCGCCACCTGCACGGCCGTGTTGAACCCGATGGTCACGTCGGTGCCGTTGACGTCGTTGTCGATCGTCTTCGGGATGCCGACCACGGGGATGCCGAGGTCGGAGAGCCGCCGTGAGGCCGAAAGGGTGCCCTCGCCGCCGATGGCGACGACGGCGTCGAGGTGGTGGCGGGCGACCGTCGCCCGCACCCGGTCGACGCCGTCGTCCCGCTTGAACGGGTTGGTGCGCGAGGTTCCGAGGATGGTGCCGCCACGCGGCAGGATGCCGCGGCAGCGCTCCACGTCGAGGGGGAGGGTGTCGTCCTCGATCACCCCCCGCCAGCCGTCGCGGAAGCCGACCACCTCGTCACCGTGGCTGACGTTGGCCTTGCGGACGACGGCGCGCAGGGCGGCGTTCAGCCCCGGGCAGTCGCCGCCCCCGGTGAGCACCCCGAGTCGCATGGAACGGCTCCTCCTCCGGTCGTCGACGGCACGCGAGAACGTGACGCTAGTGGCCGGCGCCCCGGGTCGCGGGAACCGGCGGGCGTCCCGAAGGCGCTGGGGCGGCCCGGGTGGCGGCGAGCAGCAGCCCGGCGTCGACGACGGCTCCGAGGGTCACGAGGTGGAAGGCCGCCCTCGAGGGGCGCCGGGGCCCGGGACCGGTCGGGGCCTCGAGCGCCAGGGTCCCGGCGGCCACGGCGAGCGACCAGCCGGCGGCGCAGTGGCGCCACCGGGCCGGGGCGCCGGGCACCTGCTCGAGGAGGGCGCCGACCGCCAGGAGGAGGCCGGCGAGGAGCACGATCGCGCCGCGCCGGCCGAGCCGGTGGGGCAGGCCGACGATGCCGTGCGCCACGTCGTCGTCGAGGTCGGGCAGCACGTTCGCCACGTGGGCGGCGCCGCCGAGCAGGGAGGCGGTCGCGAGGACGGCGGCCGGCGGCCGGCGGCCGTCCGGGCTGGCCAGGTCGACGACGGCGGGCAGCAGGCCGAATGCCACGAGGTAGGGCATCGGCGAGAGGGCCGTGGCGCGAAGGCCGAGGTTGTAGGCGGTGCCGGCGGTGACCGCGGCGAGGTGCGCCCAACCGGCGGGGCGGCCGAGGCGGAGCGAGAGCGGCACGCTCGCCGCCCCGGCGACGACGGCGGCGGCGGCGAGCGACGCCGGGGTCACCTCGCCCCGGGCCGCCGGCTTGTCGCGGCGCCCGGCCGCCCGGTCCCGGGCGGCGTCGAGCGCGTCGTTCTGCCACCCGATGGACAGCTGGCCGGCCAGGACGGCGGCGGCGATGCCAGCGGTCTCGGGGAGCCGGCGCCGCCGGCTGCGTGCGTACAGGACGGTCGCCGCCGTCACGGCAGCGACCGGTCGAGGGTGGCAGCCGGCGACCAGCCGGACGACGGGCGCGCTCGCCACCTTCAGGGTCGGGTCGACAGCGGGTGCCAGCCGGCCGGCCCCGGGAGGGTGTCTGCCGGTGCGGGTCCCCAGCTCCCGGGCTCGTAGGGGAGCGGGGCATCGTCGAGGTCGAGGATGGGGTCGACGATCCGCCACGACTGCTCGACGGCGTCCATCGAGAGGAAGTGCGACCGGTCACCGGCGAGGGCGTTGGCGAGCACGCGCTCGTACGCCGTCTGCGTCGGTCCGAGCGCGCTCGACAGGTCCACCTGGAGGGGCACCGTGCGCGTGGCGTAGCGCGGCCCGGGCTCCTTCGCCAGGATCTCCACGGTGATCCCGGCGTCGGGCTGGAGGCGGAGCCGCACGAGGTTGCCGGCGGCGCGGGACCGCTCGATCAGGTGGAGCGGCGGCGCGTCGCGAAGCTCGACGACCGCCTCGAGCGCCCCGACCGGGAGGCACTTGCCGGCTCGCACCAGGAACGGCACGTCGTGCCAGCGCCAGTTGTCGATCCGGAGGTGCAGGGCGGCAAAGGTCTCGGTGGTCGAGCCTTGGCGGACGCCGTCGACGTCGCCGTAGCCGGCGTACTGGCCGCGCACCACGTCCTGGCGCCGGAGCGTGCGGACCGAGCGGAGGAGGCGGGTGCGCTCGCGCTGCTCGGCGTCGCGGTCGGCGCCTGCCGGCGGGTCCATCGTGAGGTAGGCGAGCACCTGGAACAGGTGGTTCTCGACGACGTCCCGGATGGCGCCCACGGCGTCGTAGAAGCCGCCACGGTCGGCGACGTCGAGGGTCTCGGCGAAGGTGAGCTGCACGCTGCGCACGTGGTCGCGGTTCCAGACCGGCTCGAACAGCCGGTTGGCGAAGCGGAACACCAGCAGGTCCTCGACGGCCTCCTTGCCGAGGAAGTGGTCCACGCGCAGCAGCCGCTCCTCGGGGAAGTACCGGCGCAGCTCGGCGTCGAGGGCGCGCGCCGAGGCGAGGTCGGTCCCGAACGGCTTCTCGACGACGAGGGTGGACGCCGTGTTGAGCCCTTCCCGGGCGAGCGCCCCGGCGACGGTGGCGAACAGCGGGGGCGGCACGGCGAGGTAGTGCACGGCGTGGCCGGCCCGCTCCCCGAGGACCGCCTTCAGCTGGTCGAAGGTTGCCGGGTCGTCGTAGTCGCCCGCCACGTACCGGAGCCGGTCGAGGAACCGGCCGAGGGCGCCCTCGTCCACCTCGGCGAAGGCGGCGCGCACCGCCTCGCCGGTCTGGCGGCGCAGCTCGTCGGTGTCCCAGTCGCTGCGCGCCACGCCCACGACCGGGCAGTCGAGGTCCCGGTGGGTCTCCAGGCGGTAGAGGGCCGGGAGGACGAGCTTGTGGGCGAGGTCCCCGCTGCTGCCGAACAGGACGAGGGCGCTTGCCGTGCTCATCGCCGGCCCGGTGCGCTCGGCCGGCGAGCGGCCTCCGGGCGCCAGAGCGCCCCGGCAGGCGGGACGGGCGGTAGGGGACACGTGATCGCCATCGTCTCGCTCCTCGTGCTCATCGGTCTCTCGCTCGTCGCCACGGGGGTGGCCGCCTCGATTCTCGTCGCCAGCGGGAGGTCGCGCACGGTCGCCCGCCGCTCGGCGCGGTCGGCGCCGGCCGGGGCCGGCAGCCGGCCGTCAGGCGCTCCCGGCGAGCGCGGGCGCCACCGAGGTGAGCTGCCATTCGGGGTGCTCCCGCTCGAGTCGCTCCAGCCAGTACGGGCTCTCGAACAGCGCCACCACGGCGCCGTCTCGGCGCCGCACGACGCGGGTGCCGGTGACGGCGCGCAGCGCGGCCGCCGTCGGCGGGTCGGCGAGGCGGGCCTCGGTGTACGGGGCGGGCGACAGGTCGGCGTCGGCGCCGTACTCGTGGGCGAGCCGGTGGAGTGCCACCTCGAACTGCATCTGGCCCACCACGCCGACGAGCGGCGGGAGCAGGCCGTCGGGGTCCTCGAGGAGCTGGACGACCCCCTCCTCGTCGAGGGCGTCGAGGCCGCGCCGGAACTGCTTGTGGCGGCCGACGCTGCGGGGGCGGAGCGTGGCGAACAGCTCGGGTGCGAAGGCGGCGATCGGGGGGAAGGCCACCGGGTCGTCGGCGTAGAGGGTGTCGCCGACGCGGACGTCGCCGGCGTTGACGAGGCCGATCACGTCGCCGGGGAACGCCTCGTCGAGGGTGGAGCGCTCGTCGGCGACGACCGATGCGGCGTACTTGGTGGCGAACGGACGGCCGGTCGGCCCGTGGACGAGGGTCATGCCGCGCTCGAAGCGCCCCGAGCACACCCGCACGAAGGCCATCCGGTCGCGATGCGCCGGGTCCATGTTGGCCTGGATCTTGAATACCTGCCCGGCGAACGGCGCCTCGAGCGGGCGGACCGCCCCGCTGGCGTCGACCCGGCCGGACGGGGCGGGGGCCAGCTCGAGGAGGGCCTCGAGCAGGTGACGCACGCCGAAGTTGGTCAGCGCCGACCCGACGAACAGCGGGCTCGTGTCGCCGGCGAGGAACCGGTCGAGGTCGTGGGTCGCCCCCACCTCGTCGAGGAGCATGCACCCCTCGACCGCCTCCTTCCAGGCGGCGCCCTCCTCGGCCTCGGCCGCCGCCGGGTCGAGCACCTGCTCGAGCGCCGCAGTGGCACCGCCGGCGGTGCGGGTGAAGCGCACGAATCGGCCGTCCCGGCGGTCGAGCACCCCCCGGAAGTCGCCCGGGATGCCGACCGGCCAGGTGACCGGCGTCGGGCGCAGGCCGATCTGCTGCTCGATCTCGTCCAGCAGCTCGAGCGGGTCCCGCCCGGGGTGGTCCAGCTTGTTGAGGAACGTCAGCACGGGCATGCGCCGGGCGCGGCACACCTCGAACAGCTTGCGGGTCTGCGACTCGACGCCCTTGGCCACGTCGAGCACCATCACGGCGGCGTCGGCAGCGGCGAGCACCCGGTAGGTGTCCTCGGAGAAGTCACGGTGCCCGGGGGTGTCGAGCAGGTTGAGCACGTGGCCGGCGTGGGGGATCTGGAGCACCGTCGAGGTGATCGAGATGCCGCGCTCCCGCTCCATCGCCATCCAGTCCGAGTGGGCCCGCCGGCGGTTGCCCCGCGCCTTCACCGCACCCGCCTCGACGACGGCACCGGCATAGAGCAGGAACTTCTCCGTCAGCGTCGTCTTGCCGGCGTCGGGGTGGCTGATGATGGCGAAGGTCCGCCGGCGGACGGCCTCCTCGCGCGGGTCGGCGCTCAACGGCGTTCGGGGCGCGCAGCGGCGCCAGGCGAGGACGGCACCCACCCAACCTACCGGCGCCGGGGCCGGCAGGCGTCGCCTTCGGCGCCGTCCTGGGCCGGACGCTACCGGACGGTACCCGTCGGAAACTATGGACGCGACGCAACGGCGGCGACTACCGTCGCCCGGCGAAGATGTGTGCGCGCGGCTCGCAACCGTGGGCTCTCGCCCGAAGGGGGCGTCGCCGAGGCCGTCTTGCCCTCGTCGCGTCACTCCTAACCCTCCCCGGTGGCATCGCCGTCGCAACGGTGGCGACGTCGACGAGCGCTGCCGCCAGCGTCGGGGGCGACCGGGGCCGGATCAGCCAGCTGGTGCAGCGCATCGCCAGCGACGGCGCGCACGTCCAGCAGCTGGTCGAGCGGTACGACCGGGCCCAGGCCACCGCGACGGTGGTCGCCGGGCGGCTGCGTGTCACGCGAGCCCAGCTCACCGCCGACCGCCACCGGGAGGCGATGGCTGCGACCCAGCTTCGTACGGTGGCGGTCCAGGCCTACGTGACCGGCGGCGGGCTGTCGTCACCGGCGCTGCTCACCACGTCGGCTTCGACCCAGGGCATGGCGAGCGTGTACGTCGACGCGGCGGGTGCGCGCCTGCGTGGCGCCATCTCGTCGTTCCAGTGGACCGCCCACGTCACCCGGGCGACCCGCTCGGCGCTGCTGCACGACGAGGCGAAGGCCACGGCGACGATGGCGGCGCTCCTCCCGGCGCGCCAGGCGGCCACCCGCGCCGTGCTGGCCGACGAGCGGCTCCTCTCGGGGGTTCGCGGAAACCTGCAGGCCCTGCTCGCGCAGGCGGCGGCGCGCCGTCGCGCCGCCGAGCTCGCTGCCGAGCGGCGGATGGCGGCACGTGCCGCCGCCGCCGTCGCCGCGAGCGAGCGCCCGGCTCGGGTGGCCACCGCGCGCCGGGCGGCCGCCCGGTCCGCCGCAACGCTCGCCGACCCGACCACGACGACGTCGGGGGGATCGACGTCGGGCACGCCCACGTCGACCAGCACGAGCACCACCACGACGAGCACCACCACGACCACCACGCTGCCCCCGGCCCCGCCACCCCCGGCGGCGACGGCCCCGGCGGCGACGGCCAGCCCGACCCCGGGCGGCTATGCCGACCCGCTGCGCTCCGTCGGGGGCCTCTCGCCGGAGCGCGTCGACCAGGGCGTCGACTACGGCGGCTACGGCCCCATCTACGCCATCGGCGACGGGGTGGTGCTGAGCACGGTCAACGGGGGGTGGCCCGGTGGCACGTTCATCGCCTACCGCCTCACCGACGGCCCCGCCGCCGGCCTCGTCGTGTACGCCGCCGAGGACATCGAGCCCACCGTCCAGGTCGGCCAGGCGGTGACGGCAGGGACCCAGATCGGGGTCGTCTACGCCGGCCCCGACGGGATCGAGACCGGCTGGGCCGCCCCGGGCGGTCTCGGCAACACGATGGCGTCGGCCTCCGGACAGTTCTTCGGGGGCAACTCGACCGCCTTCGGCGCCAACTTCTCCCAGCTCCTCTCGTCGCTGGGCGCTCCCGGCGGCATCCTGCAGAACGCGCCGGCCACCGGCTCGCTGCCGGCGGGCTGGCCCGCCTTCTAGCGCCGACCGGTCCCGCCGCCCGATGCGGCCGGGCCCCACGCCCGGCTCAGGGTCTCGGGGCGGGCGCCGGCATCCCCCTCGGCGCGTCGGTGTCGGCGCTCGAGGCGGGGGCCACGACGTCGCGCCGTGCCGGCTCGGCCTGGGGCTCGTCGCGGCCGGCGAGCGCATAGACCTCGCTGCCGTCGACCGTCTCGTCGGTGAGCAGCCGCCGGACCAGCGCGTCGAGGACGTCGCGGTGGCCGTCGATCACCTGCAGCGCCCGGTGCTCCGCCTCGCGCAGCAGGCGGGCCACCTCGGCATCGATGGTCGCCTGGGTCTCCTCGGCGAACGGGCGGCTCGAGAAGGGCGCCCCGGCACCGAGGTAGACGGTCCCGCCGGTCGGGTAGCTCACGGGGCCGATGGCCGGGGAGAGACCGAACTCGCGCACCATCTTCGTCGCGAGGTCGGTCGCCCGGGCCAGGTCGTTGGCTGCCCCGGTCGACCCCTGGCCGAGCACGGCCAGCTCGGCGGCGCGCCCGCCGAGGCTGACGGCGAGGCTGTCGCCCAGGTAGTCCTCCCCGAACAGGTGCCGCTCCACCAGCGGCAGCTGCTCGGTCACCCCGAGCGCCTGGCCGGCGGGGAGGATCGTCACCTTGGCAACCGGGTCGGCGTGGTCGGAGAAGGCGGCGACGACGGCATGCCCGGCCTCGTGGATGGCCACCGCCCACTTCTCCTCGGGGAGCAGCACGTTCGACCCCTCGCGCCGGCCGAGCAGGATGCGGTCGCGGGCCGTGTCGAAGTCGTCGGGCCGCAGCACCGACCGGTCGGCCCGGGCGGCGGCGATGGCGGCCTCGTTGACGAGGTTGGCGAGGTCGGCGCCCGAGAAGCCGGGCGTGCCTCGCGCCACCACGTCCAGCTCGACCGCCGGGTCGAGCTGCTTTCCGCGACAGTGGAGCGTGAGGATGGCCCGCCGCTCGGGCAGGGTCGGGAGCGGGATCGTCACCTGCCGGTCGAAGCGCCCCGGGCGCAACAGTGCCGGGTCGAGCACCTCCGGGCGGTTGGTGGCGGCGAGCACGACGATCCCGATGGCTGGGTCGAACCCGTCCATCTCGGCGAGCAGCTGGTTGAGCGTCTGCTCCCGCTCGTCGTTCGACACGACCGCCCCCGGCCCGCCGCGCCGCTGGCCGATGGCGTCGATCTCGTCGATGAAGATGATCGCCGGCGCCCGCTTGCGGGCCTCCTGGAACAGGTCGCGCACCCGGGCGGCCCCGACGCCCACGAACAGCTCCACGAAGCTCGAGCCGGTGACCGAGAAGAACGGGACGCGTGCCTCACCGGCGACCGCCCGGGCGAACAGCGTCTTGCCGGTCCCGGGGGGACCCACCATGAGGACCCCCCGCGGCGCGATCGCCCCGGCACGGGCGTAGCGCTCGGGGCGCTGCAGGAAGTCGACGGTCTCCTTGATCTCGAGCTTCGGCCCCTCGTAGCCGGCCACGTCGGTGAACGTGGTGCTCGGGCGCTCGGCGTCGAACACCTTGGCGCCCGAGCGCCCCACGCCGAGTGCGCCCTGGAGCCCGGAGCGGGCACCACGAGAGAGGCGCCACCAGAGGTAGCCGAGCACGACGAAGGGGAGCAGCAGGATGATCCACGACAGCACGTCGGTCCCGAAGGACGCGCTCGAGGCGCTGGCGGAGATCTCCACCTTGTGCCGTTGGAGCTCGTCGAGCAGCGCCTGGCCGGCCTCGCCGGGCACTGTGGTCGAGAAGGCCTCACCGCCCCGCAGGGTGCCGGTCGCCGTGCCGTTGGTGGCGAGGGTGACCGCATGCACCCGCCCGCGGGCGACGTCGCTCAGGAACTGCGAATAGGTGAGCGTCGTCGAGCTACGCGTCGACGGGGCGGTCGGCAGCACGAAGAACAGGACCAGGAAGGCGACCAGGGCGAGCAGCCACAGGTAGTGCCGCCACCCCGGCGGCGGTGGCGGAGCGCTCGGGGCGCCCCGGTCCGGTGTGGGCGGTGGCTTCGCCTGCTTCGTCATCGACCTGCTTCCGCTAGACGCAGCTCGCTTGTCCGATCATCGTACGCCGCGGCGACCGGGCGGCGACCGGGCGGCGACCGGGCGGCGACCGGGCGGCGACCGTCAGGCGGTGGCGCGGTCGGACAGGCGCGCCCGCCCCGCACCGGTACCACCGGGCGTACGACCCTCCCGTCGGATCATCCGCCGGTCCCGTTCCGAGGTGCCACCCCAGAAGCCCTGGAGCCCCGGGTCGGCGACGGCGGTCGACAGGCACTCGGCCTGGACGGGGCAGTCGGCGCACACGGCGCGGGCGGCAGCGAGCGAGTCGCCCGGCGACGGGAAGAACACGGCTGTGCCGCGCCCGCGGCAGGCAGCCCCGCGGTGCCAGCTCGGGCGGCGGACGAGCTCGTCGAGGCTCAGGTCGCCGGGCACCATGAGCGCCGCAGCGGTGGCGAGGTCCATGCGATACCTACGAACGTGGCGGCCCGCGCTTGAGCGCGCCCGGCGCCGCCCTAGCCGAGGGGGCGCTCCATGAGGGCGCCGAAGGTGCGGTAGCCCTGGCGCTCGTAGAGGGAGACGGCGCCGACGTTGGCGGTGAGGGTGCCAAGCATGAGCGCCGTGAAGCCGGCGCGCTCGCCCCAGTCGGCGGCGGCGGCCAGCAGGGCGGTGCCCATGCCCTGGCCGCGGTGGTCGTCGAGGACGGCGAGGTCGATCGAGGCCTTGGTGACCGGACGCACCATGCTCTGCGCCGACGGGTCGGGGATGCGCCGGATCTGGACGAACCCGACGACGGTGCCGTTGAGCTCGGCGACGAGGATCGCCCCGTCACGGGCGTCGGCGAGGGCCTGGCGGAAGTGGCCGACGACGGGCGCCGGCTCCGGCACGCGATAGCGGTCGGCATCGAGCGACACGTGGTGTGCCGCCGACGACAGATAGACGGTGGCCAAGGCGACGAGGTCGTCGCTCTTCGCCGGCCGGAGCGAGTACGGCAGCGTCATTGCCAGATTGTGCCCGCTCGCCGCGACGAGGTCGCGGATGGTGTGGCCGGTGCCGCCACTAGGCGGGGCGGGCGATGATTCGCACGCCGCGTGGCGCGATGCGCGCAGCGCGTGAGTGTCCGGCGGGCCGGGCGCCGGAGGCCTTGACGGCGGTCGCCGGGGGGTGTCACCGTTCGCGTACGCCGGCGTTCATGCTGGATGGCTCTGCCACCGCTGCCGCCGGCATGGTGAGAGGGGAGGGGCCGTGAGCGAAGGAAGATGGCAGCGCCTGGTCGGGTTCGGCGCAGTGCTCCTCGCCGCCGGCGGGCTGGCGGCGGCCGGCGGGCCGTTGGCCGGGGCGTCGGCTCCGGCCGGCACGTTGCAGGTGGGGTGCGGGAGCAGCTACACGACGATCGGCGCGGCCGTGAAGGCGGCCGCGGCCGGCGACACGGTCCAGGTGTGCAGCGGCACCTACAGCGAGGACGTGGCGGTGACGAAGCCGCTGACGATCGTCGGCAGCGGGGCGGTGGTCGACGCCGCCAACCTGGACAACGGGTTCACGGTGTCGGCGTCCGGGGTGACGATCCAGGGCTTCACGGTCGAGCACGCCGTCGGCGAGGGGATCCTCGTCGCCCCCACCAAGGGCGGTCCGGCGGTCACCGGCGTGTCGATCCTCGACAACACCGTGACGGGCAACGACCAGGGCAACCCGACCGGGGCCCCCATCACCACCTCGTCGTACGCCGCGTGCAACGCCACCGAGAACGTGCCCGGTGACTGCGGCGAGGGCATCCACCTCGAGTCCGTCACCGGGTCGACGGTGTCGGGGAACACGGTCACGGGGAACAGCGGCGGCATCCTGCTCACCGACGAGCTCGGGCCGGTGTCGGGCAACCTCGTCCAGTCCAACACCGTCAGCGACAACGTGCTCGACTGCGGGGTGACCCTCGCCGGGCACAGCCCGGGCGCCGTCGGGGGCGTCTTCGACAACCGGGTGGTGGGCAACCAGATCACCGGCAACGGCACGAAGGGCCAGGGCGCCGGGGTCGTCCTGGCAACCGGCGTGCCATCCGGACCGTACGGCGCGGGCGGGGCGGTCTACGACAACGTGGTCTCGGGCAACACGATCTCCGGGAACGGGCTGGCCGGCGTCACCATCCACGGGCACGCCACCGGCGAGAACCTCAGCGGCAACGTCGTCGAGGGCAACCAGATCGGCACCAACAACCTCGCCGGCGACCCGGACTTCACCTCGTTCGGCGGCGACTACCTGGCCGGCTCCACGACCGGGGTGCTCGTGGCGTCGCTGTCGCCGCTGACGGTGACCATCGAGGGCAACACGATCAGCAGCGACGCGGTGGCCGTGTGGCTCGGATCGGTGAACGGTGCCGGCATCATCGTGTCCGGGCTCGCCACGAACGCGTTCCCGAACAGCGGCGTGCCCGAGATGGCCGTCACGAGCTGAGCACCTCGCCGCGCCCCGCGAGGCGGGCTCGGCGCTCCCGAGATCGAGCCCGCCAGGGCGCAGCACCCGACGTCGCCCGACCTGCGGGCGCGAAGGGTCGGCGGCGGCGTGCAGATCGGGCGCCCCCGCTGCAGTAGCATGGACGTGCTGTCCGGATCGATCACGCGTCCGGATTCCACTGCTGCCGGGCGCCCTGCTCGTCGTCGGGTCGAGGCGTGAAGAAGACGGAGCAGCAGGTGTCGACAGGTACCGTCAAGTGGTTCAGCGCCGAGAAGGGCTTCGGCTTCATCGCCCAGGATGACGGGGGTGCGGATGTGTTCGTGCACCACTCCGCCATCGAGGGGACCGGTTATCGCGAGCTGACCGAGGGTCAGCACGTGGCCTACGAGACGACGACGGGCCCCAAGGGCCTGCAGGCATCCGCGGTGCGTCCTGCCTAGGCCCGAGGTCGGCCGCGACGAGGGCAGCCGGTCGCACGGGGGCGACCGGCCGGCGGCCGGCCGGCGCAACACCGATCAGGACGTGCTCTCGCTCCGCGGTCAGGGGCTGTCGTTCGCGGCCATCGCCGGGCGGCTCGGGCTCCGGCGCTCGAAGGACGCCTACGCGAGCTTCCACCGGGCGCTGGCGTCCCGGTCGGGGGCAGAGCGGGCGCAGCTGGTCGAGCAGGAGCTGGGGCGTCTCCAACAGCTCGAGGCGCGCATCCGCGAGCGCGACGTTGCCAACCCGGACCGGATGACGCGCCGGCTGGCGGCCCTCGCGACGATGCGCTCGGCGCTCGGCTAGCCCGAAGCTTCTCGGCCTGGCGACGGCGTCTGCGTGCACTTCAACCCGCGCGACCAGATCGTGCTCCTTGCCGGCCTCGAGCCGGACTCGGCTCGTTCTCGCCAGCTGCTCTCCCGGCCGGACCTGCAGGCGAGCGTCGCCCGCCTCGGCGAGGCCGGCCTCGTGGTCGACGGGCGGCTCACCGATCCGAGCGGCGTCGCCGCCGCTCGCAGCCTTCGGCGCATCCGCCTCGACGAGCTGATCGCCGAGCACCTCGACGACGGCCACGGCTGACTCGGCGTCCGGCGTTGCGCGAGGGCTAGCGGTAGTGCGGGGGCGGCTCGAAGTCGCGCTCGTTCCTCGCCCGCAGCAGGTCCGCCTTCTCCGTCTCCAGCCGTGCCACCCGGGAGCGGAGCCGCTCGACCTCGGCGCGTAGCGCGGCCAGCTCGCGCGCTGCCGCCCCGTCGTCGACGGCGGACCCGGTCATCTCCCCACCCTAGAGGCGGGCCGCCCGCTCGGCGCTGCCGGTGGCTCGGGACGGGGCGATCCCGTCGCCGCCGGGCCGTGCCGGCCTGGGCCACCCACACGGTCCCGGCGGCGCGCGGTGTCGTGGCGAGCCCTACGGCTCGTTCGTCTCCTCCGCCGGGGTGTACGAGCCGACCGGCAGGTTGCTCGCCGTGGGCTCGGCCGGGCTCGAGAGGTCAGGGGATGCTGCTCCCTGCGCCGTGCCCGGCACCGCGTCGGTGACCGCCTGGGGGACACCGCCCGTGAAGGCGGGCCCGGGTGCGCCCACGGGGTCGCCGGGGACACCCGGCAGGGTGGGCGAGGGGGCGGCCGGGGCGCCTCCGCCAGCCGCCGCTCCACCCGCCGGGACGTAGCTGCCGGTCTCGCCGGGAGGCGCGACGGCCGGCGACACGCTGACCGGCCCGTGCTCGGCCTCGTGCGCCGCCAGCTGGTCCATCAGCCGGGCCACCTGCGCGTCGCCGTCCGGGGCCGCACGGCCGGCGCGGGCCAGGTAGGTGAGGCCTCCGAGCTCGAGCAGCAGGGCGTCGGCCTGGCGCTTGGCCTGCATGCCCGACAGCTTCTCCTGCCCGGCCCGCGCCCCGTCCTGCGCCTTCTCGGCCAGGGCCGTGGCCTGGGTCTTGACCTTGTCGAGGAAGCCCATCGCTCCTCCTTCGTCCTGTCGTCGGGTTGCCTATCGTCCGAGCATGTTGCCCAGCACGCCGCCGATGGCGCCCCCCTCCACGGCGGCGCGCTCTTCGCCGAGGAAGGGTCGGAGCGAGGCGGCCAGGATCGGCAGGGGCATGGACTGGAGCCACACCCTGCCGGGACCGGTGAGGACCACCAGCCAGTGGCCGTCGGCGCCGAAGTAGCGGTTGGCGATCCCGGCGACCCTCGTCATCTGGAAGGCGACGCTCTCCTGGAAGGCTCCGACGTGCCCCGGGTGCACGAGCAGGGACTGGCCGGCCGCCAGGTCGTAGGTGGTCACCTCGCCCGACAGCTCGACCCAGGCGGTGCCCGCCCCGTCGAGACGCTGGAGCACGAAGCCCTCCTTGCCGAACAGCATGCCGGGAAGGCCCTGGTTGAAACCGATCGACGGGGTGATCCCCTCCGTCCCGCACACCCATCCGTGGCGGTGCACCAGGTACCCCTGACCGGCTGCCACCTCGAGCGGGAAGATGTGGCCGGGCACCTTCGAGGCGAAGGCGACCATGCCCTGGCCCCCGCTCGCCTGGTAGCGGGTCAGGAAGACGCTGCCGCCGCCCAGCGCCCGCTTCAGGCCGCCGAGCAGGCCGGCTCCCTGGCCGCCGGTCGTGGTCTGGGTCATCTGGACGTTCGGCGTCATCCAGGACAGCTCGCCGTGGTCGGACACGATGACGTCGCCCACATCGAGGAGCATCTCGAGCACCGGCATGGTGGAACCCTTCACCTGTGCTTGCATCGGGCGTTCTCCTTTCGCCGCGGCCCGGCCCGTCGTCGTGCCGGCTCAGACCTTGCACTTGCTCGGGGTGCCCGTGACCTGCACCCAGCTGGTGCCCGGTCCGAGGCGCACGTAGGTGTTGCACGCTGCCATCGGATGCTGCAGGTCGAGCGGGCAGCGGGCGAGGCAGGCGTGGTAGTCGGTGTCGCAGCCACAACCATAGTTGCAGCAGTACTTCGTCTCGAGCTTGCACAGCGCGTCACAGAAGGCGGACTGGTGCAGACCGGTGTCGAGGCTGGTGAGGCTGTCGATGACGCCGTCGACAAGGGAGCCGCCGAGCGCCAGGGGGGTGAGCACGCCGACGGCGCCGCTCGCGCCGCTCGCCCCGATCAGGCCGAGGCCGCTCGAGAACAGCGAGGCGGCGAAGCCGGCCGCCACCCACCCCGGCGCCGAGAGTGCGGCGGCGGGCAACGTGGCAAGCGCGACGGCCACCCCGAGGGCGAACCCGCACAGGTCGGCGCAGCCGTAGCCGGCCGCCACCTCGGGGCGTTGCTCGACACCGGGCGCCGCCACCGCGCGGGCGTGGCCGGCGTGCGCCGGGGAGGCGCCGGCCGCCGGTGGGTGCGTGACGGGTGCGCGCACCACCTGGCCGGCGTCGACCGCCGCGACCTCGACGAAGCGGCCGCGCGCGTCGAGGAGGGCCGCCCAGGCACGCTCGCCCGTGCCGGTCAGGTCGTAGACGAGCAACGCCCTCGGCGTGGCGCCTCCGCCGCCCGAGAAGGGCGTCAGGCTCGACAGGATCGTCAGCTTGCCGTCCTGGCCCATGCCGAGGGTGAAGGGTTCGTGCTCCTGGTGGAACCCCAGCCCGGCGAGCCAGGTGGCAAGCGCGCGAAACGCCCCCAGCTCGTTGGCGTACGAGGCGCAGAGCTTCTTCCCCGAGCACGCCTGGTGGCACGGCCGGCACGTCAGCTTCCTCGAGGCGGCGTCGTACGAGCAGACCGAGCACGTGCCGCAGGACGGGCAGCGAACCCCGCCTGCCGTCCCGGTCCCGGCCCGTGCCGACCGGGCGAGTCGCGCCGTGCGTCCGAGCGGGACGTAGGTGGCCAGCGCCCCGACCGCCAACGTGACGACCCGCCGGCGGCTGAGGACGGGCGGGGCGGCTTCGGCGAGGTGCACCCGGGCGTCGGCGTGCCCGTCGTTCCCAGCGGGCCCCTCGTGCCCAGCGGGCCCCTCGTGACCGGCGCGCCCGGCGAGCACAGCGGTGACCTCGGCGGCACCGACCGACGTGCGCAGCACGCGCCCGGTGGGGTCCAGCTCGACGGCCGTCGGCGTGGCGACCAGCCCGAACCGCCGGGCCAACGCCCCGTCGTCGCCCACGACCGCCGATGCCCCGGCCACGGCACGGCGCAGCTCGCCGTCGACCGCGGCCGGCGAGGGGGTGACGACGACAAGTGGCGGCATGGCCCGCGACGCCGCCCGGGCGCGCAGGGGAGCGAGCAGCGACCGGCAGGCGGAGCAGCCCGGGGCGACGAAGACGAGCAGCGTCGGCCCCCCCTCGTCGAGCAGCCGGGAGAGCGAGGTCGCCTCCCCGCGAAGGGTGTGCAGCGGCAGGTCGAGGGTGGCCGGGTCTCGCCGGGCGCGGAGCCGCTCGATCGGTGCGGTCGCGACGAGCACCACCGCGAGCGCGCCGGCGACGAGCGCCGCGGAGCGCCATGCCCCGAGGCGCACCGCCTCGGACCACAGCGCGCGCTCCGGGCGAGCGAGCGCCACGACGAGGGCGGCCACGAAGAGGACGGCGTTGCGCCACAGCGGACGAGCGTCGGCGAGCGACCCGCCCCGCTCCCCGAAGCAGCCGCAGGCGACCCGGCGGCCGGCCGCCCGGTTGCGGAGGAGCAAGGCGGAGAAGACGACGAGGAGCGCCGCACACGTCCAGGCCGCGAGGCGTGCCGTCCTGCCGGCCAGGAGCGCCATGGCGGCTGTTGCCTCGACGGCGGGCACCGCCCGGACGGCCGGCCCGAGCAGCCCGGGCAGGGCGAAGCGCTCGAGCAGCGCCGTGGCGTGTCGACGGTTCGCCACCTTCCCGGCCGCGGCGACGAAGAAGAAGGCGGCGAGCGCCAGCCGCAGTGCCGTGAGCACCACTCCCATCTGATCCCCCCGACTGCGGTCGTCGCCGGCCCGCCCCTACGGCGTGTACCGGACCAGCACTTCGGACCCGGTCGCCACGTTGGTGCTGTGGCCCATCACCGAGGTGCTGACGGTGCCGCCACCGGTCTCGACCAGTCCGACGTTCTTGACGAGGAACACCGCAAAGCTCGCCGTGTCGGAGAAGGAGATGCCCGACTCGCTGGCGCTGACCTTGAGCACCATCTGCAGCTTCTCGGCGCTGTAGCTCCCGGCCGGCACGTGCACCGGCGTCACCCCCATGCTCGTGACGGTCTCGGTCAGGTGCTCGTGCATCGGTGTCGGAAGCCCCATGACCGAGGTGGTGAGCTCGGCGGTGAAGTGGCAGGCGTGGCACGAGATGATCTGTGCCGCGCTCGGGATGAAGTAGCTCCCCGCTCCGCTGATCGTCGCCTTGGCCGAACCGCTCCCCGCGCTGGCCTGGACCTCGATCGAGCCGTTGGCCCCGATGACGTACTGGGCGGTGAACGCGCCGGCCGCGGTGGTGTCCTGGATCTCCACCGCCTCTCCGGCCGCCGTCCGGTGGGCACCGGCGACGTGGACCACCATGACCGAGCCGGCGGCCGGCCCTCCCACCTCCTCGTACTTCCACGTCGACCCGGCGACCAGGGGGAAATAGGGATTGCCACTCGGGTCGGCGAGGGCCGGTCGAGTGGCGGCGCCCGCGGTCGCGCCGTCGACGAGCGCGATCGGGGCGATCAGGGTCGCAGCGGCGAGCAGGGCCTTCGCGCCCGACGACGTTGCCGGCACCGTGGCATCCTCCTTTGCGGGCGGGGCCCGCATCGCGGTCGGGGTGGGCTCGGTCAAGCCTCCGGGGTGGACGGCCCCGGGGCCGGCGCCGCGCCCGATTGCTCGTCGAGCGACGCCGGCCCACCCACCTGGTCCGTCCGTCGCCTGAGCACCTCCAGCGTCTCCACGAGGCCGAACCAGCCGGAGAACGCCAACGCCGTCCCGTCGTCCTCGCGGGCGAGGGAGCCGGCGAGGGTGTCACCGGGTTCGATGGTCAGCTGCAGCACCAGACGCTCGGCGCTCACGCCGTGAGCTTGGCCGGGCCCGGCAGGTCGAGCATCGGGGAGGTCCCCCATTGCTAACGGCGATGACCCCTCCTCGCCCGGCCCGGTGGCGGGCTACGCCTCGGGGTGCCGGCCCGGCAGGTCCTCGCGGGCCCGGGTGGCACGGATCAGGTCTCGCCGGGAGGCCAGCCCGAGCTTGGCATAGGCCCGGGAAAGGTGGTGCTCGACGGTCTTCACGGAGAGGAAGAGCTGCTGGGCGATCTCCGGGTTGGTGAGCCCTTGACCCGCCAGCTCGGCTGCCCGCAGCTCCATGGCGGTGAGCTCGCCGGTCGGACGCGTCCGTGCGCGCCGCCCTCCCGCCAGGGCGAGCTCGTCGTTGGCCATGGCCTGGAGCCGCCGCGCCCCGGTCCCGTCCAGCGCGGCGAGGGCCTGGTGCAGCACGTCACGCGCCCGGACCAGCGCCCCGCCGTGGCGGAGGAAGCGGCCGTACAAGACGAGGGTCTCTGCCGCTGCCAGTGGCATGGCGACCGCCCGGTTGTGCGCCAAGGCCCGCTCGAACGCCGCCTCGGCGGCGGGCCGGTCGCCGGCCCGCCAGGCCACGAGGGCGGTGCCGCTGGCAGCGACGGCGCGGGGCGCGTGGCACGGGAGGGGCTCGCACACCCGCTCGAGCGACGCCACCAGCCCCGCCGCCCGGTCGAGCCGGCCGGCCGTGACCAGGGCCTCGATGGCGGCGCCGTGCCACGGGACGACGCACGGCTCGGTGATCCCCGATGCCTCGGCCGTGCGCTCGGCGCGTTCGGCCGCCTCCACCGCCCCGCCCACGTCGCCGCGACGCAGCTTCTCCCGGCACTCGAGCAGGCAGAGCCAGAGCCGAAGGTACGGGGCGCCCCCGATCCCTTCGAGAGCCTGCTCCACCCTGCCCGCCCAGGTGGAGCTGGCGGCCCAGTCGGCCTGCTCGTAGTGGGTGTGGGCGAGCCCGACCCAGGCGAACGGCGCAAGGCTCGGGACCAGCTCGGCGACGGCGGCGGCCTCGGCGACCAGCTCGCGCGCACGATCGAGCTGGCCACGGCGCCAGAGCACGTCGGCGTGGTTGATGGCAAGAGTCTGGTAGGTGACGGCGGCGCCCTGGTGCCGTGCCGCCTCCATCAACGAGGCGAACACGAGCTCGCAGTCCTCGAAGCGCTCGAAGACCTTGGCCAGGAGCGCGTAGGCGAACACGATGTCCCACGCCCAGGAGGCGCGCGACCGGTCCAGCACGAGGCGGGCCTTGGCGGCGGCGGCGATGTCGTCGAGCGACGCGGGGTCACCGGTGACGCAGGCGAGGTTCCCCTCCGCGATGGCTGCCGCCAACCGCAGCCCTTCGCCGGCCGACGGCGAGCCGTCGACGATGCCGACGGCGCGCCGAACCGTGCGCAGCGCATGGCGCGGTCCCTCGAAGTAGTGGGCGATGAAGGCCCCGTCCAGGAGGATCTCGGCCGCGAGGTCCGGGTTGGAGGGCTCGGCGAGGGCGCTCGCCTCGTCGAAGCGCCGCTTGGCCTCCGGGTAGCGCCCGGCCGCCAGCAGCACCCTCGCCTGGGCCCTCGCACCGGCCACCTGCTCGGACGGGTGGATGTCCTGCCGGGCGAGCAGCTCGTCGAGCGCCTGCTCGGCCAGGGGCACGTTCCCGGCAACGAGCGCCGCCTCCGCCAGCTCGAAGTACAACGAGGGGGCTGGCGACGGACCGGAAAGGGCGAGGGCCGCCTGGAGGTGGCCGGCGGCCGTCGCCGCGGCCCCCGCGGCGAGCGCCTGACGGCCCGCCTCGGCGACCACGGCGACAGCGTCGGCGTCCCCCTTGAGCTGCGCCGCCACGGCGTGGGGCGCCGCCTCGGTCACGCCTGCGCCCTCGGCCAGCAGGGCGCGGAAGGCCCGGGCGTGCAAGCCGAGGCGCAGGCCCGGGAAGAGGTCGTCGTAGAGGGCCTGGCGGAAGAGGGGATGCACGAACTCTGCCTGGCCGTTCCCCAGCACCCGCAGGAGGCCGGCGCGATCGAGCGCCTCCATGGCGACGAGGGTGTCGTCGAGCGGTTGGTCCGAGATCCGTTGCACGAGGGCTGGCCAGAATCTCGTCCCGAGCACGCTGGCCGTGCGCGCCCAGCGGAGCGCCGCGGCCCCGACCCCCGCAAAGCGGGGCAGGAAGACCCGCTCGCCCAGCCGGCTCGTCGGACCCCCGAGGAGGTCCTCCCCGCGCAGCCGTGCGTCGGCGACCTCTCCGAGCAGCACCGGGTTGCCGGCGCAGGCCGAGCTCGCCCGCTCGACGAACCCGGTCGGCAGGTCGCCGCCCAGTCGGTCCTCGAGCAGGGTGGCGCAGGCGCGCTCGGAGAGGGGTTGGAGGCGCTCCAGGACGGCGTAGCCGTCGGCGACGAGGGAGCGCGCATGGTCGACGGCCCCGGCGGGCCACGGCCGGGCCGCGGCGACGACGGCCACCGGGAGGCCCTCGGTCCGCCGGCACAGCAGGTCGAGGAGCTCGACCGAGTCGGCGTCGGCCCAGTGGAGGTCGTCGACGACCAGCAGCAGCGGCGCCGGGGCGCGATGGCGCAGCCAGTCCAAGATGGTGCTGTACCGGTGGAGGCGGGCCTCGGCGGAGCCCGCACCAGCGGCTCCGGGCGAGGCGCCCGTCGCCTGGACGACCGCGCCGGCGAAGCCGGCGAGGAGCCGGTCGAGCAGGCCGAACGGGACCGACTGCTCGAGCTCGGAGCAGGCCGCCTTGGCGACCGTGAAGCCGGCGGCACCCGTCGCGCACTGGGCGAGCAACGTGGTCTTTCCGAGACCCGGCTCGCCCACGAGGAACACGGTGCTGCCCCGACCCTGCCGTGCGCCGGCAAGGGCCGCCGCGACGGCGGCGCGGGGGGCCTCCCGCTCGAGAAGGTCCACGGCGGTCGGGCGTCAGCCTTCGGGAGCGCCCCGGCGTCGAGGTGGCGCGGCGCCTCCCTCGGGCATCCCAGCGCACGTCCCGTGCATGCAGGTCATCGTTCCTCGAAGCGTGCCAGCCGGTACCGGTCGCCTGCGACGCTAGCCGTTCCGGTTCCCGGACACCTGTGTGGCCCCGGGGAGGAGGAGCCCCTGCGCGAGAGGAAGGCCACCAGGGACCGTGCCCAGCCGAGCTCGCGCCTCAGCAGGCGTAGTCGCCGTCGACGGGGTGACTGAACCACTGCGTCACCGTCACCGTGCCCCCGGTGAAGGACGCCTGCGCGCAGTTCGACACGGCCCCGGAGAGGCTCCGTGCTCCGGGGAGCCAGACGGGGATCCCGTCCAGGGACCCCAGCGACGTGGCGGTGCCCCCGGTGATGGTGTCCCACTGGCTGGAGGTCGAGTACGCCCCGATCGTGGTCGCCCCGGCGGCCTGTAGCCCCGCGAGCGTGCCCTGGAGGTCGGCGGCGTTCATCGTGGTGTCCGTCTGCCACGTGTTCGCCGTCTCGACGTCGAGCCACCACGGATAGCTCGCAGCCGTCGCAGGGACGGCGACCGGGGGGGACTGGCCGTCGATGGCGCCCGCCGCGGCCGCGAGCCAGCTCGCGTCCTGCGCCGCCATGTTGTAGCCGTACTGCCAGGCGCAGGCATCGCTGTTCGCGCCGACGACGCTGGTGGTGGTCGTGAGCGCGACGGTCGTCGTGGCGCAGGACCCGTACGGTGTGCTGCCCGAGGTGGGCCAGTCCGCCACGACCGTGCCGTTGTCGACGTTCCCGGGATCGGCCGTGTTGACGTACAGCGACGCCTTCGGTTGGCTCGTGCTGCCGTCCGTCGAGGCGACCGCCCAGTACAGCTCGCTCTGGGCGTAGCTCGGGTACGACGCCGACGGCCCGAGGCACGGGTTGAGGTCGTTGGCGAGCCCGCCGTCCACGCCGACGATGCCGAACGCGGACGCCGAAGGAAGGCTGCTCCCACACTGCGGGTAGGAGACGTCGTTGCCGGTTGGCACAGAGACGCTGCCACCGCCACCGCCGCCCCCGCCGGGGCCACCACCGGCGCCGGTCGGCTTCGCTGCGAGCGCCGGAAGGGCACCGCCGACCAGGAGCACGGTGGCGAGCACGGCAGGCACGAAGAGTCGACCGGCCCGCACGGCAATCCTCTGCGTTCGCATGGCCCGTGTCTCCTTCGGTCGCCCGCTCGCCGACGCGCAGAGGCTAGCCCGCCGCGGCCAGCCTGCCAGGGCTCGCCCTTCCCGCACGCCGGCGCGAGCGGGCCGGGGCGCCCGCCGGCACGGCGCGCCGTGCAGCGTTCGTGCAGGTGCCGGTGGCGACGACACCGCCGATCTCGAGCGCGGCTGGCGCTCCGGCGGGCGCGGGACGGCCCGAGCGGTACGCCCCAAGCCCCCGGCAACCTCCGAGGCGTGTCCCTTCGCGCGCCCGCGAGGTAGCTGCGCTAGAGGATCGTGAACGTCCGCTGCGCACGCCCCGCGCCGCAGACGACGGTCGCCGTCGCTTCTCCGGGATCGGTGTTGCCACCGATCCGCCACGTCCATGCGACAACACCCTGCGCATCTGCCGTCGCCGCCCCAAGGCCGGACGCGGTGCTCCCACGCCCGCTCGGCAGCACGACGGTCAGGTTGCAGGTGTCGCGCGCTCGAGCCGAACGTGCCGTGAGCGACACCGTCGAGCCAGGTGCGACGCTCGGGGGAATGGAGGTGATGGCGACACCGGTCGTGTCCCCTGTGGTCGTCGTCGGGAGCGTCGTGGTGGTTGCGGTGACGATCCTCCCGACCGGCCACGTCCCGAGGAACCGGTGGTACGCGGTGACCCAATCCCTCGAGATCATCCGCTGGGCGACGACCAGAGCGACACGCCGCGCGCAGACCTGTGCGTGAAGCCGGTTCTCGAGCCTGTCCTTGCTGTTCGCGTAGCCGGGAGGATGATCATTCGGCTCGGGCCACAGGTTCTTGATCGAATTGCTCCCTCCGAGCTCGAGGGGGACGACGTGGTCGATCTCGTACTGGCCCGAGGCGCGGTGCACAATGGCGTACTCGGCGTAGGTGCGCTGCTCCTGAGCTTCGGTCACATGGCGTGCCAGCGCCGCGTATCCGCTCCGACAGATTGCCGCGACCCCGACGTCGAAGACGGCGCCTGGGCTGATGCGCAGGTCGTTGAGGGCGTAGCCGTGGTCGTACCGGTAGCGTGCGCTCGCGCTTTCGGATCGCAACGACGAATCATGCGGATCGTCGCAAGCGTCTGGCAAGAGTCGGATGCCTCGAAGCCCACGCCGCAGAGGTGGACGCCGCCGGGCACCGGCTCGTCGTCAGGAACGGCTATGCGTGGCCGTCAAGGCCTCCGGACGCATCCGCCGCTTCATGCGAAGAGGCAACGAGGCCGCCGCCTTTGAGTGGAGGGTCATCTGCGGGACCCACAACCTCTTGAAGCTCTACCGGCGCGCGATCGGTGACGGCTCGGCAGCCCCCTACAGCCGGATGGCCTCCGGGTGCCGGCCGGCTGCGACGCCGGCATTCCGGGCGCCAAACGCGGCCCGAACGCGCCACCGGTGCCCTCCCATCAGGGGGACACCGGTTGGCTTCTCGTTACATCAAGTGGAGGTGGCGGGAATCGAACCCGCGTCCTTCAGCTTCTCGATGGGACTTCTCCGAGCGCAGCCGGCGGAAGGATCTCGGGTCCCGCCTCGCCACCGGCGTCGGCGCGGGACCCCAGCCAGCTGAGATTTCCCCTGTCAGCGCGCTGGCGTCATCGACAAGGTAAGCCCCACTAGATGTCGCCCGTGATCGGCCCGTGGGGCTGGGGCCGGACGAACGTTGCTGCTAGTTAGGCAGCAAGCGCGAGCTGAGGCTCGGCGTTTGTATTGGTTTCCGGCTCTTTAACGTGGTTCCGGAGACCACGGCTCGCTTCTCCCACCTCGACGACCGAAGTCGAAGCCAATCACCCCCGAGCGTGCTGCCGGGCGAGCCCGGGGACGGCGGGTTGCCGTCCACTGCCATGGTACCGCCGGCGGGAGGGCCCTTCGACGGTTCAGCCGCGGCGGGCGGCCCGCATCTCCCGTTCGGCGTCACGGGTGGCGTCACGCTCGGCGAGGACGCGGCGCTTGTCGTAGAGGCGCCGTCCCCGGGCGAGGGCCAGCTCGAGCTTGGCTCGGCCGTCCTTGAAGTAGAGGGAGAGCGGGACAAGGGTGAGCGACTGCTGAGCGACGCGTCCGGCCAGCTCGTCGATCTCGTGGCGGTGGAGCAGGAGCTTGCGCGGGCGGTCCGGATCGACCCATCCGAACCCGGTCGAGTACTCGTAGGGGGCCACGTGCGTCCCGAGCAGCCAGATCTGGCCACCGTCGACGCGGGCGTAGGCGTCGTGGAGCTGGACGTGGCCGGCGCGAAGCGACTTGACCTCGGAGCCGCGCAGCTCGATGCCGCACTCGAAGGTGTCCAGGATGTCGTACTCGTGGCGGGCCCGCCGGTTGCGGGCGACGGTGCGGATGCCGTCGGAGGGCTCCTGGCGGTGCTTGCCGCCACCGGGGCTGCGACGGGCGGCGGGCTTCGACGGCACGGGGGGAAACGGTAGCCTCCTGGGGCGATGGATCCTTCGAGCGGGGCCGCGCCGGGCGGGTCGGCGGGCGGGTCGCCCGGGCTGCGGATCGACGGGGCGACCCTCGCGACGATGGTCGCCCACTGTCTCGGGGCATACCCGGAGGAGGGCTGCGGCCTGCTCGTCGGGCCGGAGGGGAGCGGGCGGGTCGTGCGGTGCGTGCCGACCGACAACGTGGCCCACTCGGCAGCCCTGTACACCGTGGAGCCGCGGGCCCACCTGCGGGCCGATCGGGCCGCCGAGGCCGACGGGCTGGCGGTGGTGGGCGTGTTCCACTCCCACACCCACACCGACCCGTACCCGTCGCCGACCGACGTCGCCCAAGCGCCCGACCCGGGGTGGCACTACGTGCTGGTGTCGCTCCGCCACGAGCTGGCGTCGGTGCGGTCCTACCGGATCGTAGACGGGCGGGTCGAGGAGGAGGACGTGACGGTCCTGCCGGACGGCTCGGGCGGGTCGCCCGGTAGTATCTGACCCCACAGGTCGACATTCGACCGCCGCCGTCAGGGCGACGACCGAGCTGGAGGAGCCGTGCCCGTCGAAGTCCGCCTCCCCACCCTTCTCCGACCGGCAGCCGGTGGCCAGGCCACGCTGTCGGTCGAGGGTGCCACGGTACGCGAGGTGCTCGAGTCGATGGGCGCTGCCCACCCGGAGCTGTCCAGCCAGCTGCTCACCGACGACGGCGCCCTGCACCGGTTCGTCAACGTGTACGTGGACGACGACGACGTTCGATACCTGGACGGGCTCGACACGAAGCTCCCCGGCGACGCCGTCGTGTCGATCCTCCCGGCCGTCGCCGGCGGCGCCCGGTAGGGGAGCGGTGCCGGTGCGGGCCGCGACCGCCCTTGACCTGATCGGGAACACGCCGCTCGTCGACGTCTCGGCGCTCAGCCCCAACCGGTCGGTGCGCATCCTCGTCAAGCTCGAGGGGGCCAATCCGGGGGGGTCGGTCAAGGACCGGGTGGCCCGCTCGCTCGTGGAGGACGCCGAGCGCCGAGGGGTGCTCGGTCCGGGAGCGACCCTGCTGGAGCCGTCGTCGGGCAACACCGGGATCGGCCTGGCCCTCGTGTGCCGGGTGAAGGGGTACCGGCTGAAGGTGGTGCTGCCGGCCAACGTGTCGGTCGAGCGCCGGCAGCTTCTCGGCGTGTGGGGTGCCGAGGTGATCGAGTCGCCCGGATCGGAGGGGTCGAACGGCGCCGTCCGCCTTGCCCGCCGCCTGGCCGGTGAGCACCCGGAGTGGGTGTTCCTCTACCAGTACGCCAACCCGGCCAACCCGCAGGCGCACTACGAGGGGACCGGGCCGGAGATCTACCGGGACTGCCCTGAGGTGACCCACTTCGTGGCCGGGCTCGGCACGAGCGGCACGCTGCTCGGCGTCGGCCGGTACCTGAAGGAGCAGCGTCCGGAGATCCAGGTCTGGGCGGTCGAGCCGCCGTCGGGGGAGATGGTCGACGGGCTGCGCAACCTGGACGACGGGTACATCCCGCCGATCTTCACCGACCTCGGCGGCGAGAAGCTGCTCGACCGGAAGACCGTGGTCGGGCCGCGCGCCTCGATCGAGTGGACGCGGCGCCTCGCCGACGTCGGGGTGTTCGCCGGCATCTCGACCGGCGCCGCCCTCGCCGGGGCCGTGCGCTGCGCCGGCCTGATCGACCAGGGGACGGTCGTGGTGCTGTCGCCGGACGGGGGCTGGAAGTACCTGTCCACCGCCGCCTGGACCGACGACCTCGACGCCGTCGCCGAGCGGGCGACGCGGGAGATCTACTTCTAGGCATAGGCTCCACCGCCCGTGGACGACCGGCCGATCGGGGTGTTCGACAGCGGGTTCGGTGGCCTCACCATCGTGCGCGCCCTGATCGACCTGCTCCCGGCGGAGCGGCTCGTCTACGTCGGCGACACCGCCCGCTACCCGTACGGGCCCCGCCGCCCTGACGAGGTGATCGGCTTCAGCCAGGAGATCGCCGCCTATCTCGTGGGCGAGGCCGACGTGAAGATGGTGGTCGTCGCCTGCAACACGGCCGCCTCGGTCTCCCTGGAGCGCCTGCGGGACCGCCTCGACGTGCCCGTCGTCGGCGTCGTCGAGCCCGGGCTGCGGGCGGCGGCCGCCGCCACCCGATCGGGGCGGGTCGGGGTGATCGGGACCGTCGGCACCATCGCCTCGGGGGCGCACCAGCGGGCCACCGCCGAGCGGCGCCTGCCGGTCACGCTGACCTGCGCCGCCTGCCCCGGCTTCGTCGAGTTCGTGGAGCGCGGCGAGACGGACTCGGACCAGGTGCACGTGCTCGCCGAGCGGCTGCTGGCGCCGGTGCGCGACGCCGACGTCGACGTGCTGCTGCTCGCCTGCACCCACTACGGGTACCTGGCCCGGACGCTCGCCGACGTGATGGGCCGGGAGGTCGTCCTCGTCTCGTCGGCCGAGGAGACGGCCTTCGACGTGGCCGCCATCCTCGCCGCGACCGGGCTCGGCCGCGCACGGGGGGCGGCGGCCCCGGCCCACCGGTTCCTCTCCTCGGGCGACCCCGGCTGGTTCGCCGAGATGGGCGGCCGCCTGCTCGGGCCCGAGCTCGCCACCGCCGAGCAGTTCCCGATCGGCGACGGGTCGGCGGGCGCGTCCCCGGCCCGTTAGGTTCTGGCGAGCCCACGGAAGGAGCCCGATGCCCCCGACCCCCGACGCCGACGCCGCAGCAGCTGGTACGACCGGCCCCCGCCACGACGGCCGTCAGCCGGACGCGCTGCGCCCGGTGAGCTTCGTGCGCGACTTCACCGTGCTCGCGCCCGGCTCGGTGCTCGTGTCGATGGGAAGGACGCGCGTCCTGTGCACTGCCTCCATCGAGGCGGACGTGCCACGCTGGCTGCGCGGGACCGGGCGCGGGTGGGTGACCGCCGAGTACTCCCTGCTCCCCGGGGCCTCCGCCGAGCGCGTCGCCCGGGAGGCGGCACGGGGCCGCCAGTCAGGGCGGACCCAGGAGATCCAGCGCCTCATCGGCCGGTCGCTGCGGGCCGTGTGTGACCTGCCGGCGCTCGGGGAGCGCCAGGTCGTGCTCGACTGCGACGTGCTCCAGGCAGACGGCGGGACGCGCACGGCGTCGATCACGGGTGCCTACGTGGCGCTCCACGACGCCCTGGAGCGGCTGGTCCTCGCCGGCTCGCTCCCGGCCAACCCGCTGCGTGAGGCCGTCGCGGCCGTGTCGGTCGGCATCGTCGACGGGGTACCGCTGCTCGACCTCGACTACGTGGAGGACGCAGCTGCCCAGGTGGACATGAACGTCGTCATGACCGCTGCCGGACGCTTCGTCGAGGTGCAGGGAACGGCCGAGCGCCTCGCCTTCTCGCGCGACGAGCTCGACGCCCTGCTGGTGCTCGCCGAGCGCGGCATCGCCACCCTGCTCACCGCCCAGGCCGGCGTCCTCGCCACCCCGCCCGCACCGCGGGGCAGTTGAGTGCCCCCGTTGCGCCTCGTCGTGGCCTCCGCCAACCCGGACAAGGCGGCCGAGATCGCCGAGATCCTCGACGCCGCCCTCCCGGGGCGCATCGAGCTCGTCGCCCGCCCGGGCAGCGTCCCCGAGGTGGAGGAGACGGGGGCGACCTTCGAGATGAACGCCCGGCTGAAGGCCGAGGCGCTCTGCGCCGCCACCGGGCTGGCGGCGGTCGCCGACGACAGCGGCCTCGAGGTCGACGCCCTCGGCGGCGCCCCCGGGATCGTCTCGGCGCGCTACGCCGGCCCGGCAGCCACCTACGCCGACAACGTGGCCCGGGTGCTCGGCGAGCTCGCCGGCGTGACCGACCGTGGCGCCCGCTTCCGGACGGTCGCCCTCGTCACCTTCCCCGACGGCCGCGAGCTCGTCGCCGACGGCCGTTGCGAGGGCCGCATCGCCGAGGCGCCTCGCGGCGACGGCGGCTTCGGCTACGACCCGGTCTTCGTCGCCGACGACGCCGGCGGTCGCACCTTCGCCGAGCTCTCGCCCCCGGACAAGCACGCCCGCTCCGCCCGTGGTCGGGCCTTCCGTGCCCTCGCCGGGCTCCTGGACCGCCTGCTCGACGCCGACGCCGCCGACCGGGCGGCCCCGGCGGCCCCGGCTGGCCGCCCGGCGGGGGGCGGGGACCGGGACGGGGAGCAGTGATACACCCTTCGGGCACCATGACCGGGACGGTGATCGGCGGGATGGTCCCGCCCCGGCCAAGGAGGCTCCGGCGATGGCGACAGATGCCCTCACGATCAGCTGTGGCGAGTGTGCCCTCGAGGGGACAAGCGCCTGCGGGGATTGCGTGGTCAGCTTCCTGCTCGAGCGCGACCCGGAGGAGGCGGTCGTCATCGACGCCGCCGAGGCACGCGCCGTTCGTCTGCTGCAGCGGGCCGGACTCGTGCCCGAGCTGCGCCACGCCCGCCGGGTCGGCTGAGGGTCGGCCCGGCCGCGGGGTCGGCCGGTGAGCCACCTGCTGGTCACGAACGACTACCCGCCCAAGCTCGGAGGGATCCAGACCTATCTGTGGGAGCTGTGGCGGCGCCTGCCCCCCGGAGCGGCGCACGTCGTGGCTCTCGACCATCCCGGGGCGGCGTCCTTCGACGCAGCGGCGCCGCACGAGATCGTGCGGGTTCCCGGGCGCATGCTGCTCCCGACGCCGTCGCTGGCGGCGCGGGTACGGGCGCTCGCGGTGGCACGCGGTGCCGGGCTCGTGGTGCTGGACCCGGCGCTTCCGCTCGGCCTGCTCGGACCGCAGCTGGGTCTGCCGTACGCCGTGGTGCTGCACGGCGCCGAGGTGACGGTACCGGCCCGGCTACCGGGGACGGCAGCAGCGCTGCGCCGGGTGCTCGGCGGCGCGCGGCTCCTCGTGGCGGCTGGTCGGTACCCCGCGGGCGAGGCGCGCCGGCTGCTCGGCGGCTCGACGCCACCGATCGTGGAGGTGCCGCCCGGGGCCGACCTCGAGCGGTTCCGGCCACTGTCGGCCGACGAGCGGGCCGCTGCCCGGCGCCGGTTCGACCTGCCGGCGACGGCACCGCTCGTCGTGTCGGTGAGCCGGCTCGTGCCACGCAAGGGGATGGACGTCCTGCTGGAGGCCGCCGCCGCCCTCGCACCGTCGCACCCGGGGCTCGTGGTCGTGGTCGGCGGCGAGGGGCGGGACCGGGCGCGCCTCGAGCGGCTGGCCGGGCGCTGCGGGGCGCCGGTCCGCTTCCTCGGCCGCGTCGAGGAGGCGGACCTGCCGGGGCTCGTCGGGTGCGCCGACGTGGCGGCGATGATCTGCCGGGACCGCTGGCTGGGGCTCGAGCAGGAGGGTTTCGGCATCGTCTTCCTCGAGGCGGCCGCCGCCGGGGTCGCCACGCTGGCCGGCCGGAGCGGCGGGAGCGAGGACGCCGTGGTCGACGAGGTGACGGGGCTCGTGGCCGACCGGCCGGGCGACGTCAAGGTGGTGACCGAGGCCCTCGGTCGGCTGCTCGGGGACGGCGCCCTGCGCGCCCGGCTCGCCGGCGCCGCCCGGGAGCGTGCCGCCGGCGCGCTCGCCTACGACCGGCTCGCCGGGGTGCTCGCCGGGGCGCTGGCCGAGGCGGGCGGGTGACCGCGGCCGGGAGCGGCCCATGGGCCCGCATCGCGCGCGAGGCGCCGTCCGGGGTGCTACACCTCATGGCGGGTGGGCGCCAGCCGGGGCCCCCAGGCGGGAGGAGGGAGCGGTCGTGGAGCACACCGCCGAGGTGATGGTCGTCGCGGCCCCACCGGAGCGTTGCTTCGAGGTGGTCGCCGACGTCGCTGCCTACCCGAGCTGGGTGGCCGACGTGAAGGAGGTCCGGGTCCTCGAGCGGGACGAGCTGGGACGGGCGACGACGGTGTCGTTCCGCGCCGGGGCGTTCGGGCGGAGCACGAGCTATGTGCTCGTCTACGACTACTCGGCCGCCCCGGGCGAGCTGAGCTGGCGTCAGAAGGACGGTGACCTGACGAACCGGCTGGACGGCCGGTACCGGTTCCGCCCCGGCGCCGACGGGGCGACGGAGGTGCACTACGAGCTCGCGGTCGAGCTGCGGGTGCCCATCCCGGGCTTCGTCAAGCGGCGGGCCGAGGGGCACATCCTCCACGCGGCGGTACGTGACCTGAAGGCGCGGGTGGAGGGCAGCTGAGGGTCGGCGTCGTCCTGCCGGCGTTCCAGCGGTCGGCCGAGCCCGCCCTGGCGGCGCTCGCGTCGGCCGAGGCTGCCGGGGTGCACGGGTGCTTCTGCTACGACCACCTGTGGCCGCTCGGCTCGCCCGGCCGGCCGGCCCTGGCCCCGTTCCCGCTGCTCGCCCTGCTCGCCCGCCACCGCCGCCGGGTCGTGCTCGGCACCCTCGTGGCCCGCGTCGGCCTGACGCCCGACGACGTGCTCGAGGCCGAGGTGGCCACGATGGTCGGGCTCACCGGGGGCGCCTTCGTGGCGGGCCTCGGCACGGGCGACGCCAAGAGCGCACCGGAGCACGTCGCCTACGGGATCCCGTTCCCGCCGGCCGGCGAGCGGCGCGACCGGCTGGCCCGCCTGGCGCGGCGGCTCCGGGAGGCCGGCACGACCACCTGGGTGGGGGGCGGGTCGGCCTCGACCAACGCCGTCGCCCGCGAGCTGGGGGTTGCGCTCAACCTGTGGGCCGTCCCCGCCGCCGTCGTCGCCGCGGCGGCAGGGACCGGCGAGGTGACCTGGGGCGGGACGCTTCCCGACGACCCTGGTCAGGCGGGCGCCCTCCTGGCCGACCTGGCGGCGGCCGGCGCCTCGTGGGCCGTGGTGGGCTGGCCGGGCAGCATCGACCCCGTCGTGGCCGCCGCCGAGGCAGGCGGGGTGGCCCTCCTTCGGGACCCGCTCGCTCCTCCAGGCCAAGGAGCGATTGGGTAGCCTTCGGCGATGGAGCTTCGCCGGATCACCAACTTGCCGCCGTACGTCTTCGAGGAGATCAACACCTTGAAGGCGGCCGCACGGCGAGCCGGCGAGGACGTCATCGACCTCGGCTTCGGCAACCCGGACATCCCCTCCCCGGACGTCGCCGTCGAGAAGCTCGCCGAGGCTGCGCACAACTCGCGCAACCACCGGTACTCGTCCTCCCGGGGCATCCCGAAGCTCCGCCAGGCCATCGTCGACCTGTACCTGCGCCGCTTCGGCGTCACCCTCGACCCCGAGCGGGAGGTGGTGACGACCATCGGCGCGAAGGAGGGGCTGTCGCACCTCATGTGGATCCTGGTCGGGCCCGGTGACACCGCCCTCGTGCCGTCGCCGTCCTACCCCATCCACATCTACGCCCCCCTGTTCGCCGGGGCGGACGTACGCATGGTCCGCCTCGAGGGGCTGGGCTCGATCGACGGCGAGGCCGGGGCGGGGGAGGCCTTCTTCGCCAACCTGGTGGAGGCGTGGGAGTCGGCCTGGCCGAAGCCGAAGGTGGTCATCTTCTCGTTCCCCCACAACCCGACCACCGCCTGCATCGACCTCGGCACGATGAGCCGGCTGGTCGACTTCGCCCGCGAGCACGAGGTCCTGCTCGTCCACGACTTCGCCTATGCCGAGACCGCCTTCGACGGCTACCGCCCGCCGTCCATCCTGGAGGTGCCCGGTGCCACCGAGGTGGCGGTGGAGCTGTACACGCTGACCAAGTCGTTCTCGATGGCCGGTTGGCGGGTGGCCTTCCTGCTCGGCAACGCCGAGGTGGTCGCCGGGCTGACCAAGCTGAAGAGCTACCTCGACTACGGGACGTTCCAGCCGATCCAGATCGCCTCGATCGTGGCGATGAACGAGGCGCCGGAGTACCCGAAGGCGGTAAACGCCATCTACGAGAGCCGCCGGGACGCCCTGTGCGACGGGCTCGACCGGATCGGCTGGCACGTGCCGCGGCCGAAGGGGACCATGTTCTGCTGGGCGCCCATCCCGGAGCCGTACGCGGACATGGGCTCGCTCGAGTTCGCCAAGCTGCTGCTCCGCGAGGCGAAGGTAGCGACCTCGCCGGGGGTCGGCTTCGGACCGGGCGGCGACGGGTTCGTCCGGTTCGCCCTGATCGAGAACGAGCAGCGGGTCGCCCAGGGCATCCGCAGCCTGCGCCGGGCGCTGACCCGGCTGTAGGCGGCGGGGCCCGCTGCGCCGCGCCGCGGCGAGCCCGACCGGGCCGGGCGCGGCGCGCGAACGCGTTCCTGCAGGTACCTCCCCGTTGACAGCCGCGTAACTACGGTGTTGTAATTGCTGCTCATCTGGTAGTGGCCCCGTCCGACGCCACTACATCTTGTGCCCCCGCTCCAGGCGGGGCGCCGGCCAGGTCAGACGGGACGAACGGCGTCGGCGCGGCGCCGGAGGGAGGCACAGGGCGATGGCGGTCACGAGCGAGCGGATCGACCTCGGGGTACGTCGTCACTTCACGGTCGCCGGTCAGCATCCCTACGACGCCTTCTCGTGGGAGCGGCGCGACTCGCGCATCAGCGACTACCGCACCGGTGCGGTCGCCTTCGAGCAGCTCGGCGTCGAGGTGCCGGCCACCTGGAGCATGAACGCCACGAACATCCTCGCCCAGAAGTACTTCCGGGGCACCCTCGGCACCGCCGAGCGCGAGACGTCGCTGCGCCAGGTGGTCGATCGGGTCGTCGACACGATCACCGCCTGGGGGCTCCAGGACGGGTACTTCGCCGACGCCGCCGAGGCGTCGACCTTCAGCGACGAGCTGAAGTGGCTCATCGTGGCCCAGCGGGCGGCCTTCAACTCGCCGGTCTGGTTCAACATCGGCGTCCAGGGCGTCCCCCAGCAGGCCTCCGCCTGCTTCATCCTCGCCGTCGACGACTCGATGGACGCGATCCTCAACTGGTACGTCGAGGAGGGGACCATCTTCAAGGGCGGCTCGGGCTCGGGGGTGAACCTGTCCCGGATCCGCGGCTCACGTGAGCTGCTCCGCGGGGGCGGCACGGCATCGGGCCCGGTCAGCTTCATGCGCGGCGCCGACGCCTCGGCAGGCACGATCAAGTCGGGCGGCAAGACCCGCCGGGCGGCGAAGATGGTCATCCTCGACGCCGACCACCCGGACGTGCGGGAGTTCGTCTGGTGCAAGGCGCGCGAGGAGCGCAAGGCCCGCGCCCTTGCTGCCTCCGGGTTCGACATGGACCTCGACGGCGTCGACAGCCACTCGGTGCAGTACCAGAACGCCAACAACTCGGTGCGGGTGAGCGACGAGTTCATGCGTGCCGTCCTCGAGGACCGCCCGTGGGACCTCGTGGCGCGGACGACGGGCGAGGCGATCGAGACGGTGCCTGCCCGGACGCTGTTCCGTGAGATCGCCCAGGCGGCCTGGGAGTGCGCCGACCCGGGGCTCCAGTACGACACGACGATCAACCGGTGGCACACGGCGCCGAACACCGGTCGGATCACGGCGAGCAACCCGTGCAGCGAGTACGTCCACCTGGACAACAGCGCCTGCAACCTCGCCAGCCTGAACCTGCTGGCGTTCCTCGACGAGGCGGGCCACTTCGACGTCGAGGGGTTCAAGGCGGCCGTCCAGACCGTGCTGATCGCCCAGGAGATCCTCGTCGGCAACGCCGACTACCCGACCGACAAGATCGGCGAGACGACCCGCGCCTTCCGCCAGCTCGGCCTCGGCTACGCCAACCTCGGCGCCATGCTGATGGCGCTCGGGCTCGCCTACGACTCGGACGCCGCCCGCGCCCTCACGGCGGCGGTGACGGCGGTCATGACCGGTCACGCCTACGCCACCTCGGCACGCATGGCGGCCCGGATGGGGCCGTTCTCCGGCTTCCACGCGAATGCCGAGCCGATGACGGAGGTGCTCCGCATGCACCGACGGGCCACCTCGGAGATCGACGGGTCGCTCGTCCCGGCCGACCTCGTGACGGCCGCCCGGCGCGCCTGGGACGAGGCGGTCGAGCTCGGCGAGGTGCACGGTGTGCGCAACGCCCAGGCGACCGTGCTCGCACCGACCGGGACGATCAGCTTCCTGATGGACTGCGACACGACCGGCATCGAGCCGGACCTCGGTCTCGTGAAGACGAAGAAGCTCGTCGGCGGCGGTACCATGTCGATCGTCAACCAGACGATCCCGCGGGCGCTTCGCCGCCTCGGCTACGGCGACGACCAGGTGGCCGAGATCGTGGCGTACATCGACGAGCACAAGTCGATCCTCGGCGCCCCGCACGTGCGGGCCGAGCACCTGCCCGTGTTCGCCTGCTCCATGGGCGACAACACGATCCACTACCTCGGCCACGTGAAGATGATGGCCGCTGCCCAGCCGTTCATCTCGGGCGCCATCTCGAAGACGGTCAACATGCCCGAGGACGTCACCGTCGAGGACGTCGAGCGCCTCCACATCGACGCCTGGCGGATGGGCCTCAAGGCCGTGGCCATCTACCGGGACAACTGCAAGGTCGCGCAGCCCCTCTCGACCACGAAGAAGGACGGCGCCGAGGCACCGTCGCCGGTCGCGACGGCAGAGGCCGACCAGCTGCGCTCCCGGGTTGCCGAGCTCGAAGCGCGTCTTGTCGACCACGTGCCGGCACCGGCGCCCACCTCCCGCACGCGCCTCCCGCGCCGCCGCCGCTCCAGCACCTTCGCCTTCCGCGTCGCCGACTGCGAGGGCTACGTCACCGTCGGCGAGTACGAGGACGGCCGCCCGGGCGAGGTGTTCATGAAGGTGTCCAAGCAGGGCTCCACCCTTTCGGGCGTGATGGACGCCTTCTCGATCGCCGTCAGCCTCGGCCTGCAGCACGGCGTCCCGCTGTCGACGTTCGTGCGCAAGTACACCAACATGCGCTTCGAGCCCGCCGGCATCACCGACGACGCCGACCTGCGCCTCGCCTCGAGCCTCGTCGACTACATCTTCCGCCGCCTCGCCCTCGACTACCTGAGCGAGGACGAGCGGATCGAGCTCGGCGTGCTGTCGACGGGGGAGCGGACCCAGCAGACCCTTCCCGGCCTCGAGGACATCGCCCTCGGCAGTGCCGCCCGGGAGGACGGCGAGCGCTTCGGCGAGGGTGGCGACGCCGCCGTGGCGCCCGCCGCCGAGAGCCGGGACGCCCCGTTCTGCTACGCCTGCGGCAACGTCATGCAGCGTGCCGGCTCCTGCTACGCCTGCCCGAGCTGTGGGGCGACGAGCGGCTGCTCGTAGCGCAAGGTCGCACCGCTACGCCGAGGCGTCGACCGTTGCGCCGTCCGTGTGCGTCGACACTCGGTAGGTGCTGCGCGCATAGGCGTCGTACGGCGCAGGTGCCACCGTCGCCCGCAGCGCCACCTGCACGTGGGGCTCTATCGCCGGCTTGGAGGAGTTCGGCCGCTCGCCCCACAGAACCTGCACCTCGGCGCCGGTCGCCGCGTGCTCCGTCTCGACGGCCGCGAGCGACACGAAGGCCTTCTCGTTGTAGATGTAGCCGCAGTCGAGCGAGATGCCGATCGGCGTACCGTCCAGGTCGAGGACCTGGTCGACCTGGTACAGCGCATAACGGGACTTCGGCCACTCCATGAACTTGGCTGACAGCTCTGGCCCGAGCTGGCTGAGCATCGCGTTCGCGACGTCGTCGCGGTTCCAGACGAGCGTGACCTTCTGGCGTGACGGTCGCTCGGCGAGCCGCTGCAGCGCTTCCCGACCCGGGAACTCGTGATCGAAGGCCACGATCGGCCCGTACCCGAGATCAAACGGGGTGACGTAGAAGTCCTCGATATTGGACGAGACGAAGCTGCCCCCGAGTGCGCCAGCATGCTCCGCCGGGCACCAGGAACGGAAGGCCTCCATCCCCTCGCCGCTGAAGATGGCCGGAAGCGGTGACGGGATCCAGCCGGACTCGAGGTTCGCCGTGGCGTACGCCCTCGAGCCGGCCGGCAGGATGCCGTGCTCGGAGCCCGCCTCGAGGATCGCGGCGCGTACAGCCTCGCCGTTCTCGTACGGGCCGAACAGTTCGAAGCCCGGCTGCCCTGCCATGCCGTGGCGTAGGGCCCGAACCTCCAACCCGGCGATCCGAAAGCGGGTCATGTGGAAGAACCGCACCTCAGGCACGGTGTGCCCACTGGCCGTTTCGAGGATCTTCGCGGCGGACGGCCCCTGCACCTCGAACCGAAACAGCTTGGGCGGGCCCGAGCGTGCGAACGAGTTCTCGTCCCGCTCGATGCTCACGTCGTAGCCGCCGGTCGCCGCATGGTACTGCACCCAGTCCACGACGAGGGACGAAGGGCTCACGAAGTCGAGCTCGTCCTCGGCCAGGAAGAAGAGGATGCCGTCACCGACGAGATATCCCTCGTGATTGGTCAGCACGAGCTGCTTCGCAACGTCCGGGCGGAAGCGGGAGAAGTTGTTGGCCCCGAGCTCCGCGAAGACTCGAAGCGCATCCGAGCCCCTGATGAAGAGATCGGTCATGTGGTGCGACTGGTCGAGCAGCGATGCCGTCTCACGCCACGCGCGCTGCTCCGAGCGCCAGTTGCTGAACTCGGGCTTCACCGGGAACTGATAGGGCAGGGCGGGGTTGTTCCTCAGGTATTCGACGGCGCCACCTGCTCCTGCGACGGCGTCCTGCAGACTCTTCGTGCTCACGCTTCCTCCACCTCTCGGTCATTGCCGGATCGCGACGGCGCGCTGACGCGCAACGCCGTGACCACGGTGCTCGAATGCTTGGTGCGCGCTCCGCCGCTCACCACGGCGGCATGCCTCCACGGGGCGCTCGCCTCCGCGGATCTGCAGCGCCTCGTGCTTCTACGAGCCGCTTGTCCTGTGGCCACCACCGGCGACGTGCTCGCACGCCCGCGCCGTCAACGCCATGATGGTCAGCGTCGGTCCCACGGCACCGGTCGACACGAAGGAGCTCGCGTCCGTCACGTAGAGGTTCGGGACCTCCCAGGCCTGGTTCCACGCGTTCAGAACGGACTTCATCGGATCGCTCCCCATGCGTGCACCACCGCACTCATGGATGGCGGCGCCCATCGCGAGGCTCTTCCGGAAGGCGAGCCGGAAGACGATGCGGCTCAGAGGATCGGCGTCCGGCCACACGTCCTTCGAGTCGAGCCCGAGCGCCGAGCCTACGAAGTTGACCCGATAGCCGCAGGCTTCGGACATCGCGCGAAGCCCGGCGACCTGTGCGTGCATCTGGGAGCGCTCCTCGTCAGTGATCGCCAACCGGACCCGAGGAATCGGAACGCCCCAGCGGTCCCGGCGCGACGCATGCAGCGTGATCCGGTTGTCGAAGTACGGGCGCATGGCGCCGAACCCCATGAGCCCCACAATGCCTCCGTGGCTCGACGGCACCGGAAGGCGGCCGATCGTGCCCTGGACCGCCCAGCCGTGCGGCGCGTCTCCCCCGGGGCCCCTCTGGTCTCCCTGGACCTGGGGAAGGTACACGCCGCCGATCGGCGCGTAGTACGGGTCGGGCGGGGCCGGGTCGGCACTCTCGAAGCCCGGATGCGCAGGGTCCTCGCCGAACAGAAGGCTCGGGGTCTGGTCCATGAAGTAGCGACCGAGCAGTCCTGAGCCGTTGGCGAGGCCGTTCGGGTGCCCGGAGCACTTCGAGTTGAGGAGCACACGGACCGACTCGATCGTCGAAGCGCACAGCATCACGACCCCACCGAAGGCACGATGCTCCCTTCGCGACAGGCGGTCGACGAAGACCACACCGTCGGCACGACCAACCTGCTCGTTCATCGTCACCCGCCTCACGACGGCATCGGTGCGCAACGTGAGACGGCCTGTCCGACGGGCCGCCACGATCCCGAGCGGAACTCGCTCGAGGTTGGGCGCGGCGTACCGCCACGGGATCACGCGACGGCTCGGCCAGCGCGCCTCGATGCCTGACTTGAATGCCTTCTCCGCCTCGGTCAGGAGCGACGGGCCGCGGTAGACGCCGTCCGGCAGGTTCGGCAATTGCTCCTCGGTCCCGTAGACCCCGAGGAAGCGCTCGACGCGGTCGTAGTACGGGGCGAGGTCCGCGTACGAGATGGGCCAGTCGACGCCGCCAGGCTCGTGCCCGGCACCCTTGAAGTCGATGTCCGAGGCCCGGAGCAGCACCCTCCCGTAGGAGTGCAGCCGACCACCGAGCTGGCGACCACGGATCCAGAGGAAGTCATTGCCATCCACGACGTAGGGATGCTCCCAGTCGTTGACGAGAAACGGGCTCGTCTGATCCTTGAACATCGCGCGGCGAGCCTGGACGTACTGGCCCCGGAGACTCGCGCGCAACCGACCCCCGAGGTTGATGCTCATTGCCGTTGGTGCCGCCGGCGTCGGCGGCACGAAATCCGCCTCCTGCAGGTCTCGGCCGGCCTCGAGCAGCAGCACGTCGAGCCCCCGTTCGGTGAGCTCCTTGACCGCGATGCTGCCGGCAGCGCCGGATCCGACGACGATGGCGTCGTATCGCTTCTCATAATTCATCTTCTCACGACCGCCTCGCCGTCTCCCTGCGATGCGTGGTCGCCGGCAGTCCACCTGCCGACGACCACGTCATCGGATTGATCCCTTGCTCGCTGGACGCTCTGGAGCGGGTTCGCTCAGCAGCTGCCGGTATAGATGTAGGGACGGCTTGTAGCGGCGTTGACGTTCGCGCGCGTGAGCAGCATCTGTGGGACACCAATGAACTGCTTGAGCACGGGCACTCGCCCGCTCCGTCCCGAGCGGAGGTAGTCCACGAGGGCCTTCACCTGATTCGCGCCGATCTCGCGTGGAGACTGCGCAACGAGCGCAGTGATGGTCCCGCTCTTCAGCGCGGCGACCTCTGCCGGCGTGGCGTCGAGCGCCACGACGGTGACCTTTCCAGCCTTGCCGGCTTGCTGTACCGCTGCCGCCGCGGCCTGCCCGTCCGGACCGTCCGCGGCCACGACGAGCTTCAGGTCTGGATGCGAGATCAGAAGCGAGGCAACCGCCGAGGTCGCCTTGTTCACGTCGAACCCGCTGTAGATCGTAGGCAGCGAGGTCAGCTTGGGGTTCGCTGCCGCCAATGCCTTCACCACCGGGTTGAGCCGCTCGTCCACGGGGACAAGCCCGGGAATGCCGTTCACCACGACCATCGACCCGGCCCCCTTTGGCGCAAGGGGCGTGAGCTGCTTCAGGAAGGAAAGCTGACGGAACTTGGTACCGACCACCTGGTATTGCGCTCGGGGAGCGGTCGAGTTGATCGTGACGACGGGCACGCCCTTTGCCATGAGCGAACGGTACTGAGCCAGGAACTGGTTCGGATTCTCCGGGTCGACGAAGATGCCGCTCGGGCTCGTTAGCGTGGCCGTCGAGAAGAGCTGCGAGAATGTCGCAGCGTCGCCGGCCGTCGACGAGTATGCCTTGTACTGCACGCCGAGCCTTGCGGCCTCCTGCTTGGCGCCGCAGCCGAGCGTCTGCCAGAACGGGTCGTACGTCAGCCCGTACACGCCAGCAATGCTGATGTTGCTGGCTCTCGCCGTCGCGCGCGCAGGCACCGCGGCAGCCGACTCGGCTCGCCGGACACTTCCCCCCGCCGCCTGCGAACCTACCGCCACGAGTGTCAGCGGCAGCGCCGTCGCGACCACACCACGTCGCAACGTTACGGACTTCTTCATGTCATTCTCCCCTCAGTGGTTGGGCCACGCTGTTTCGTCGCGTCGCCAACAAGATGTCAACTGCATGGATGTGCATTGTCACGCCAACGGCGAGCTCCCCTGGGCGAACGCAGCGTCGAAGCGGGTCGAGGCCGGAGCAAGCACCTGTGCACGCACGAAGCCGAGCGCCTCGGGCGCTCCCTGCAGGCGATCCATGCCCGCGTCCTCCCATTCCACCGAGATCGGCCCGGAGTAGCCGATGGCGTTCATGGCACGAAAGCAAGCGCCCCAGGGCACGTCGCCCCGCCCCACGGAGACGAAGTCCCAGCCACGGCGTCGATCCGCCCAGGCGAGGTGGGAGGAAAGGCGGCCGTTCCGCCCGTTGCCGAGGTTGAGCTTTGTGTCCTTGCAGTCGACGTGGTAAATGCGATCGGCGAAGTCGAACAGGAAGTCGGCGGGATCGACCTCTTGCCAGAGCATGTGGCTCGGGTCCCAGTTGAGGCCGAACGCCGCTCTCCGGTCGATTGCCTCGAGGGCGCGCACGGTCGTCCAGTAGTCGTAGGCAATCTCGCTCGGGTGCACCTCGAGGGCGAAGCGGACGCCGACCTCGTCGAAGACGTCCAAGATCGGATGCCAGCGGCGGGCGAAGTCTGCGAACCCCTCGGCAACCATCTCCTCGGTGACGGGTGGGAACATGGCCACGAGCTTCCAGATCGAGGAGCCGGTGAAGCCCACCACGACGTCGACACCGAGGCGGGCCGCGAACCTGGCCGTTGCCTTCATCTCCTCGGCGGCGCGTTGGCGTACGCCCTCCGGCTCGCCGTCCCCCCAGATCCGTGGCGGCAGGATCGACTGGTGGCGCGCGTCGATGGGGTCATCACAGACCGCCTGTCCGACGAGGTGGTTCGAGATGGCCCACACCCCTAGGCCGTGGCGCCCGAGGATCTCCCTCCGCCCTGCGACGTAGGCGTCGTCGTTCCAGCGCGTGACGTCGAGGTGGTCACCCCAGCATGCGAGCTCGAGCCCGTCGTAACCCCACCCAGCCGCGCGGCGGGCCACCTCCTCGAGCGGTAGGTCGGTCCATTGCCCCGTAAAGAGCGTGATCGGGCGCATGCTCCACTCTCCTTGGGAGACGGTCGCTGCTGTGGCCGTCAGAGCGCTTGGCGGAGCTGGCGACGGCGGGGGCTTCGTCATACGCAGTCCTCGCGCGCGACGATGGTCACGAAGGCTGCACCTGGCACCTCGAGGGTCGCCAGCTGGCGCAGGGCCCCGTCGTGTGCATCGATGGCGTAGGAGCGCAGCTCGCCGGCCGGTCGGTCAGCCACGAGAAGCAACGATCCGGCGGGATCGATCGCAAAGCTCCTGGCGGCGACGCCGGGGTGTGCCGACGGCGCCAGTGCAACCGCTCCCGACCTGCACAGCCCCACACCGTCGTCGTCCCGAAACCAGATAAGCATGTCCTCGCCCCGGTTGTTGACGTAGATCGTTCGCCCGTCGGGGTGGACGCGTACCTCCGCCGGCTCGTTGACCCGGTCGACCGGCCGATCGAGCGTGGAGACCCGGTCGAGCAGGGTGAGCTGTCCGGTCGTGGCGTCGAAGGCGACCGTTGCCAGCTCCGAGGAGAGCTCGCAGGTCACATAGGCAAGCGCACCCTTCGGATCGAAGGCGAGATGGCGCGGCGCGGTCTCGGCCGGAAGGCGGAAGCTCGAGACGAGCGTTCCTGGCCGATCGAGCGCGAGCACGAGGATCTGGTCGGTTCCCTTGTCGCAGACGAGGACGTAGCGCTCGCTCGGGTCCACGACCGCGCAGTGCGCGTGCGGGCTCGCTTGGCAGTGTCCGCCGGCCTGTGGGGATCGGTTCGGATCACGCCCCGAGCCTGAGAGCACCAGGACGTCAACCACCTGGTCGAGGCTTCCGTCCCTGCCGACCCCGATGGTGGTGACCGTAGAGTCGTCATAGAGGTAATCGACTCCCCAGGCTCCGGCGCCGTCGGTGGTAACGCGTTCGACGTGCGCGAAGCTTCCGTGGCTTGCGCAGAGCAACAGGTGGTGGCGCTCGTTGTAGGAGAGGTAGGTGGGAAAGGGACCGGGGATGGGCAAGGACCCTCGCCACTCGAGATCCCCGCTGTGCGGATCGGCCGCGAGGGCATGGATCGCCGCCCGCGGACCAACCGGACCGCGCCCGTCGGTCTTTCGCTCGTCCACGGCGTAGAGGGTGCTCGTCCGAGCCGCCCAGACGAGATAGCCCGCCTGGCCAGGACGCTCGGCGTGGCTCTGGAGCTGCAGCGCCCCATCGGGCCGGAGGGCGACGACGTCGATCCCACCGTCGGTCTCCTCGGCGTCGCTCGCGTAGCGCCCGACGTAGGCGAGCAGGGGAGCGGACGTCAACGGTCGCCCCCGGCGGCCGGGGCGACTCCGGCTTCGGTCGGGCGGTCGAGCAGGCGGCGGAGCATGGCCTGGTGGCGCCGTACCTGCTCCACCTCGTCGGCCAGCTCCGCCCGAGTGCGGTCCTGGAAGTACCGCTGCCCCTCGTACTCGGAGTTGACATAGCCGTCGAAGCCACCCCGGACGAGCGCTCCAATGCCTCCCTCGTAGTCGATGGAGATGTCGTCGTAGTCACCCGGAGCGCCGGGCACGGCGGTCATGTTGTAGAACTTGCCGTGCGCGTGCACGACGTACGGGGCGAGCTCCTGGAGGTGCTCCGGGCGGGTACCGGAGAGCATGAGGGCCTCGGCGACGACCGTGTGATCGAGCTCAGACGGGTCGGGGACCTGCGCCTCGGCGAAGGCTTTGACGCTCGAGAACAGCGGTAGCAGCTCGGGCTCGCATTCGCCCGTGCGGAGCCAGCGAGTCAGGTCGCTCCGCAGGTTGCCCGCGGTTCGGTAGGCCATCTCGGGGAGCGGGAAGGGAGCCGCTCCGTTGCGGATCAGAAGCGCGAGGGCGACGGAGGCCTCACATGCCTCCGGCTTCGCCCCCCGGCGCTGGAACCAGTCGAGAAGGACCTCGGACGGGCGGAACTGCAAGATGCCGAAGTCGGGCACGATGCCAAGGTGCCGGGTCCCTGTGCGGTCGACGAAGGCCACGATCTCCTCGACCTGGCCGCCGTCGAGCGGCATCGGCTGGTGGATCTCCTTGCCGAGCCGGATGTCGAGCGACTCCGCCAGCGGAAGCGCTGCGAGCATGACCTCGAGCGGCACGACCGAGATGCAGCGAACGATCCGAAAGCCCAAGGTGTGCGCAAGCTGGAGGTCGTGTCGCAGGCGATCGGCGCACTCGTCGTAGCTCATGACGTGGTCACGGAACTGGAGCACGTCCATGCTCACGTCGAGCGCGACCGGCACCGTGGCGTAGCGTTCCATCCACTGGTGCCACTGGCGCACGAAGGCCGCATCCGGATCGGGGTAGGGAAACGAGAGCTCGTCGATCGTCTCGATGCCGTCGGCGCCCGGGAGGTTCTCCGCAACCTCTCGCAGCTGATCCTCGAGGAGGAGCTCTTTGAAGAACTGCGCCTGCTGGTAGCTGTAGAGCGAGACGCCGCGGCGGATCGTCATCAGTCCGAGCCCTTCTCGGTCAGCGCCACCTCGTAGGTGACGATGTGCGGGGACTTCTCCGAGCCGGCGCCAGAGCCGGGCCTCGGTGGATTGCGGACCCACTCCTCGTCGGTCGGCTGGTAGCCGTAGGCCGCAAGGACGGACTGCTGGAAGCGGATCCGATGCCACCCCGGCGTGAGCCCGCCCGGGAGACCCACGTGCAGGATCGCCTCGTCGTCGAAGTCCCAGTGCTCCCAGACCGCGCCGCGCAGCTCCTCGAAGGTCCGCGGCCCTCGCCCGTTGATCTCGAAGGTCTGGGCCTCGACCGGGTACTCCACATCGTCGACGGCGAGGTAGTAGCCGTTGTGGAGCGAGAGATAGACCCCGCGGTAGTTGGCGTTGCGCACCGCCAGGGTGAACCCGATGACGTGGCCGCCTCGACACTCGTTCCGCAGGCTGTCCTCGCGGATGAGGAAGTTCTCGAACATCGTCCCACCTATCCCTGTTCGCGCCGCTGGACCGTGAAGCGGTCGAGGCCGACGGCCAAGATGAGGGCCCCGCCGACCGCCATCAGCTGGTAGTAGGACGAGACGCCGATCACTACGAGACCGCCCTGAAGGATGACTGCGAGGGCCGTTCCCCAGACGGCCCCGGGGATCGAGACACGTCCACCCTCGAGGAGGGTTCCGCCGATCACGGCGGCGGTGACCGCGTTGAGCGCATCGTTGGCGTGGCCATTGACGACCGTGCTCCCGTAGTGGGAGATGTCGATGAAGCCAGCGATCCCGGCGAACGTCCCGGCAAGGGCGGCGAGCGCGACGATGTAGCGCGTCACACGGATGCCTGCCCGGCTCGCCGCGACCCTGGAGGACCCGATCGCAAGGGTGCGCGTGCCGAAGCGCGTGAACCGGACGGAGAGCCATGCCACCGCTGCGACCGCAAGGGCGACGAGCGCGGGAAGGGGGATGGGTCCGACCGTCCGCAGGCCGAAGCTCTGCTGGAGTGGGGTCGGTAGGCCCGCCACATCGCTGCCGTTCGTGACAACATAGGCGATCCCCATCCCGATCCCGAGCGTGCCGAGCGTGGCGATGAGCGAGTTGATCCGGGCGTAGGCGATGAGCGACCCATTGACGAGCCCGAACAGCGCCCCCGTGGCGAGTGCACCGCCGACGCCTGCGAGCGCCGCGACGCCGACGTGGGTGGCGGTGCCGTTCGGCCCGGTTATGGCGAGGGCGTTGATGATCTTTGCGCCGACCACGGAGCTCAGCACGAGGTTCGCGCCGAGCGACAGGTCGAAGATGCCGGCGCCGAGCATCAGCGAGAGGCCGACTGCGAGCAAGAGCGCCTCGGTCCCGGCGAGCAACAGGGCCTTCACGTCCGCGAGCGAGGCAAAGACGCCGTGCGACGAGAGCACCGTGAAGACGATGAACAACAACACGTCGAGCAGGAAGATGGCCGAAGCTCGCGTGGCGAGCAGCTCCCTCCAGCGGCTACGGGGAACCGCTCTTGTGTCGACCTCGTTGGAGAGGCTGTCGCGTGCCTCGGCGACGGCGGCATCGACCATCACTCGTGCGCCTCCTGCCGGTAACCGACCATGGTCGCGACGACGTCAGGGACGGTCAGCCCCTTCGACGGCACGTCGAGGACGGTCGCTCCGCGCCACAGCACCACCACCCGGTCGGCGATGGAGAGGATCCTCGGGAGGTCGTGGGAGACCACCACCACGCCGAGGCCACGGCTTGCGACCGTCCGGATGAGCTCACAGACCTTCTCGGACTGTCTCGCCCCGAGGGCAGCGGTGGGCTCGTCCATCAAGAGGGCGGCGCTCGACCACATGACCGCTCGCGCGACCGCCACCGCCTGGCGCTGTCCGCCGGAGAGGTCCCGCACGGGCACGCGCAACGACGGCAGGGAGATCGAGAGCTCACGAAGCGCCGCCTCGGTCTGTTCGGCCATGCGGCGGCGGTCGAGCGCGCCGACGGCGCGCAGCGAGCGACGTCGAAGCACCTCGTGACCGAGGAACATGTTGTCGATGACGCTGAGGTCCGGCGCGAGCGAGAGATCCTGGTGGACGGTGTCGACGCCAAGGCGTTGCGCGTCGCGCACGGAGCTCAGCGCGACCTGCGCGTTGTTGACGACGATGCGGCCGCTGTCGGGCCGGTAGATCCCCTGCAGGACGCGAAGGAAGGTCGACTTTCCTGCTCCGTTGTCGCCGAACAGTGCGACGACCTCTCCGAAGGACGCCTGCAGCGAAGCGTCCCGAAGCGCCTCGACGTGGCCGAAGTGCTTGCGAACGTGCTCAGCCGCGATGGCGACGCCTGCCGAGCGCTGGTCGACGTCCGCCATCGCATCGCTCGCTCGTGCGTCATTGGCTGGGGTCATCGGGTCGGCACGTCCACCCAGGCCTGCCGCGACGCGGAAGCGATCACGGCCTCGGTGAGGATGGCGGCGCGAAGGCCGTCGGCGAAGGTTGGAAGGCCCGCAGGCGTGTGCCCTCCGATCGCCCGGTAGGTATCGTCGACGAAGGCGTTGAAGCAGTCCTGGTAGCCCTGTGGATGCCCGGCGGGCACACGGTCGTAGATCGCACCCGCCGTCTCGGCGCTGGCACCGCGAGGAACGACGATGGTGTGCTCGCGCGTGCCGACGACGAGGTGTTCGGGGCGCTCCTGGTCGAAGGCGACGGACTGCTCGGTTCCATCGACCGAGAGCCAGAGGCGATTCTTGCGACCTGGCGACGCCTGGCTGACGACGACCGAGCCAATGGCGTGCTCGTCGGTCTCGAATTGGACCACGGCACGATCCTCGTTGACGGCTCCGACCCTGGACTCGCCCCGTTGGTCGTACACCCTCGACAGCTGGGCGCTGACGCGGACGATGCGCTGCCCGGTCACGAACTCCGCGAGATCACACCAGTGCACACCGATGTCGGCGAACGCCCCGGAAGGACCACCGAGCTTCGGGTCCATGCGCCAATTGTCGTCGCCCGCGCTCGAGAGCCAGTCCTGCAGGTACGAGCCGTGGACCGAGTGGATGCGTCCGGCTCGACCGTCGACCACACGCTGCCGGGCGTCGCGGACGGTGGGGTAGTAGCGGTAGACAAAGGGAACGGTGTGCACGACGCCGGCCCCGACCGCCGCCTCGATCATCGTCCGTGCTGTGGCGAGGTCCGTGGCAAGGGGCTTCTCGCAGACGACGTGCTTGCCGGCGCGGAACGCGG
>JAKBAA010000015.1 GCA_021809425.1 Actinomycetes bacterium
CTGCGCCCGCCGGAGCCCCCTCAGGCGTCGGGGAGGGGCCGGTGGGTGCTGCGGTCGAGGGCGTCGGCGAGGTAGGTGCGGAAGGGCGCCCCGATGGCCGGGTGGTCGAGGGCGAGCTCGACGATGGTCTTGAGGTACTCGAGCTTGTTGCCGGAGTCGAAGTAGCGGGCGTGGCGGATCTCGTAGGCGAGGAGGAGGTTGCCCTGGTCGACGAAGGACTGCATGGTCTTCTGGAGCGAGAAGGACTCGCCGGGCTGGAGCCGGTCGCGCTGCGCCTCGAGCTCGTCGAGCATGGCGGTGGTGAAGACGTAGCTGCTGACGCTCGCCAGGTCGGAGGGGGCGGCGGCCTTGCCGGGCTTCTCGACGATGGAGTCGATCTTGATGAGGCCGTCCTCGAGCTCGATGCCGCCGACGAAGCCGTAGCGGTCGTAGTCGTCGTCGTGGGTGGCCCGGATGCAGGAGAGGACGCCGAGGCCGGCGCGCTCGCTTACCTCGACCATCTGGCGGAAGCGGCCGGGGGTGGCCTTGATGAAGTCGTCACCGAAGGTGTAGATGAACGGGTCGTCGCCGAGGAGGCGGGCGGCGTTGAGGAGGGGGGTTGCGTTGCCCGAGGGCCCCTTCTGGCGGACGTAGGCGAAGTTGGCAAGGTTGGCGATGCGCTCGACCTCGTCGAGGAGCTCGAGCTTGCCGTCCTCCTTGAGCAGCTGGGCCAGGGCCTCGCTGGGGGCGTCGAAGTGGTCCTCGACGGCCCGCTTGTGGTCGCCGGTGACGATGACGATGTCCTCGATGCCGGCGTCGATCAGGTCCTCGACGATGTGCTGGATCACCGGCTTGTCGATGATCGGGAGCATCTCCTTCGGCATCGCCTTGGTCTGGGGGAGGAACCGCGTGCCGTAGCCGGCAGCGGCGATCACCGCCTTCTTCACCCGCGGGTGGGGCATGGCTTCGTGCTCCTCGAGGTCTGGTCGGCTCGTCGGGTCGGCGCGCACGCCGTCAGTCTTCCGCGCCGGCGGCACCGCCGGGTGCCCGGGTGCTACCCGGCCGCCTCGCCGGTCACCCGGGCGGCGAACTCGTCGACCATCCGGCGGGCCTGCTCGTCGCGGTACTGGACGGGCGGCGACTTCATGAAGTAGGCGCTCGGTCCGAGCAGCGGGCCGCCGATGCCGAGGTCGAGGCCGATGCGGGCGCAGCGGAGGGCGTCGATGATGACGCCGGCCGAGTTGGGGGAGTCCCACACCTCGAGCTTGAGCTCCATGTTGAGGGGGACGTCGCCGAAGTTGCGCCCCTCGAGGCGGATGTAGGCCCACTTGCGGTCCTCCAGCCAGGGGACGTGGTCGGAGGGGCCGATGTGGACGGAGTCGGCGGCGATGCCCCGGTCGATCTGGCTGGTGACGGCCTGGGTCTTGGAGATCTTCTTCGACTCGAGCCGGTCGCGCTCGAGCATGTTCTTGAAGTCCATGTTGCCGCCCACGTTGAGCTGGTAGGTGCGGTCGAGCACCGTGCCGCGGTCCTCGAGCAGGCGGGCGAGCACCCGGTGGACGATGGTGGCGCCGACCTGGCTCTTGATGTCGTCGCCGACGATGGGCACGCCGGCGTCCTCGAAGCGCTTGGCCCAGACCGGGTCGCTGGCGATGAAGACGGGGATGGCGTTGACGAAGGCCACGCCGGCCTCGAGGGCGGCCATGGCGTAGTGCTTCTGGGCCTCGTCGGAGCCGACGGGGAGGTAGGAGACGAGCACCTCGGCGCCGGTGCGGCGCAGGACGTCGGCGACGTCGACGGCCGGCCGGGGGGACTCGTCGATGGTCTGGCGGTAGTACTTGCCGAGCCCGTCGAGGGTGGGGCCGCGCTCGACGGTGACCCCGAGGGTGGGGACGTCGGCGAAGCGGATGGTGTTGTTCTGCCCGGCCGACAGCGCCTTGGAGAGGTCGAGGCCGACCTTCTCGGCGTCGACGTCGAAGGCCGCCACGACCTGGACGTCGCCCACGTGGTAGGGGCCGAGGCGGACGTGCATGAGCCCGGGCACCGTCTCGGCGGGATCGGCGTCGCGGTAGTACTCGATCCCCTGGACGAGCGAGCTGGCGCAGTTGCCCACGCCGGCGATGGCCACCTTGATCGAGCGCGTCATGCGTCGTTCCTCTCTTGTTCTGCTGCGCCAGCGATGCTGGCGGTACCCGTCGGCACGGGGCCGGCGATCGCCGCCGCCGTGCCGTCCATCGTGAAAAGGTCCGGCCGGCCGGGCCGGACGGAGCGCTCGCGCTCCTCGTGCAGGAGGCCCTCGACCCAGGCGAGATCGCTGGCGGCGATGTCCCGTGCGTGGGCTGCCAGTGCCTGCTCGTACCGGTCGAGCGGGCGTGCCGGCGCCTCGAGGGAGCGCCGGGCATGGGTGAGCCGGTCGGCCAGCTGGAGCCGGCGGCGCTCGAGCAGGCGCTCTCGTGAGGCCGGCGTCAGGTAGCGGGCGAAGGCGAGCCGGACCGAGAACGACCGGCCGTCCTCCCCCGCCGAGTCGGCGGTCTCGAGCAGCTGCTCGAACAGCTCGTCGCCGCGGCCGGTGATCTCGTAGACCTTTCGCCCCCGTGTCCCGTGGCTGCCGAGGGCGGCGGCCGCCTTGGTGGTGGCCAGCCGGGCCACGAGGGCAGCCCGCTCGCCGCCGAGCGAGCCGGTGAGGGGGACCATGGCGGGGGCCACATCGCGCAGCGGCGGCGTCCGGTCGGTGGCGGTGGCTCGTACGGCGCCGGACCGCTCGAGGCGGGCGAGGGCCGGATAGAGCGACCCGAACGAGAGGTTGGCGAGCGGCCCGAAGTCCTCCCGGAGGCGCTTGCGGAGGTCGTAGCCGTGCATCGGGCGCTCCTTGAGCAGTCCGAGCAGGGCGAGCTCCAGCACGCCACCGATCCTACACGTTACGTACGGTCGATGTATCGCCCCGATATGTCGAGACGATGGTAGGGCGGGTGGAGGGAGCGGGGGATGCGGCCGACGGGAGATGCCCGACAGGTAGCCTCGGGCAGTGGCCAGCGGACCCCTGTTCTCGGCCGGGCGACCGGCGGCGAAAGGGCTGGGCCAGGTGGAGTACCGGCTGGCGCGCGACTCGATCGTGCGCGAGTACCGGCGGGGGCGCCTGTCGCGCCTCGACGTGTGCGACGCCCAGCGCGAGCTGCTGCGGGTCGCCGAGCACCACGGGACGCCGACGGCAGAGACGTGCCCGATCTGCGAGGAGGCGACCCTGGTGCACGTGTCGTTCGCCTTCGGGCCGCGCCTTCCGGCGAGCGGTCGGGCGGTCGGGTCGCAGCGGGAGCTGCGCGCCCTGGCCCGTGACGGGTCGGACGTGTCGTTCTACGTGGTCGAGGTGTGCGCGGCCTGTGGCTGGAACCACCTCGTGCGGATGTTCAGCAGCCCGGAGGTGCGCCGCCGGAGCCCGTCGACCGAGCGCTGAGGGCCGGCCGGGAGCGTGGCGGGCGGCGGGCGGCCCTAGGCCCTCGCCCGGCGGGCCGCGGAGGGCTGCCAGGGCCAGTCGGTGGCCCGGGGGTCGTGCTCGGCGACGACGGTGTTGCGGATGGTGCCGATCCCGTCGATGGTCACCTCGACCACGTCGCCGTCCTGCAGCCAGGGGGGCGGGGTACGGGCGAAGGCGACGCCTCCGGGCGTGCCGGTGGCGATGACGTCGCCGGGCTGGAGGGTGGTGAAGGAGGAGAAGTACTCGACGGCGCGGGCGGTGCTGACGATCATCTGGGAGGTCCGGGCCGACTGCATGACCTGGCCGTTGAGGCGGGTGGTGAGGGCGAGGTCGGTGACGTCGACCTCGTCGGGGGTGACGATCTCGGGGCCGATCGGCATGGTCTCGTCGAAGTTCTTGCCCGGGCCCCACTGGGCGCCGGCGCGCTGCCACTCGCGGGCCGAGCCGTCGTTCAGGACGACGAAGCCGGCGACGGCCGACAGGAAGTCGGCGGCCGGCACGTAGCGGCCGCCCCGGCCGATGACCACGCCGAGCTCGCCCTCGTAGTCGAACGTGCTCGACAGGGCGGGCTTGAGCAGCCGGCCGTAGGGGCGGGCGACCGACGGGGTGCCCCGGACGAAGGACTCGGGCCACTCGGGCGCCCCGTCCCGGCCGCCCTCGATGGCGTGGTCCAGGTAGTTGACGCCGAGGCAGAGGATGCGGCGCGGCGAGGGCACGGCGGGGGCGAGGTCGGCCTCGCCGTACGGGGTGCCCGGCTGGTCGGCGGCGGCGCGCAGGAGGTCCTGGGCGGCCTCCCAGGTGTCGAGGACGTTCTGGAGGGAGGCCAGGCGCTCGTCACCGTGGAGGTCGGCAAGGTCGACGTAGCCGTCCCGGCCGCGCACGTGGAGGCGCGGACCGCGCGCCGTGTCGATCGTCGCGAGCCGCATGCCGGTGGCCTCCTCGGTCGGTGCTGGGTGCCGCCACGCCGGTCCGGCGCGGAGCCTGCCGGCAGCATGCTAGGCGGCGGTCGCGCCTGCCGGCCGGGTGGCCCGGTGACCCGGTGGCCCGGTGGCCCGGCGACCGGCGACCGGCGACCTCGGCGGCCGGGGCGCAGGCGAGGCCGGCACGCGGGCGGGGCATCCGAGGGAGGCGGGCCGGGCGGCGGGCTAGCGTCGATGGCGCCGCCGGCAGCGTCGAGCACCGGACGGCGGGAGGTGGCGACGATGGCGGGAGCGATGGCGGGGCCGGGCGTGGCGGGCCGTCCGGGGAGGAAGGTGACGGTCCCCAAGGTCGCCGGCACCAAGCGGGCTGCCGGGGCCGAGCCGGTGGTGATGGTGACGGCGTACGACACCCCGTTCGCCCGGCTCGCCGACGAGGCGGGGGTGGACGTGGTGCTGGTGGGCGACTCGGTCGCCGACAACGTGCTCGGGTTCGAGCGGACGCTCGACGTGGGGGTGGACGAGATGGTCCACCACACGGCGGCGGTCGCCCGGGCACGCCCGCGGGCGCTGGTCGTGGCCGACCTTCCGTGGATGAGCTACCACGTCGACCTGCCGACCGCCCTGACGAGCGCCGCCCGGCTGGTGCGGGCGGGCGCCGAGGCGGTGAAGCTCGAGGGGGGGCGCCGCCGGCTGCCGGTCGTGCGGGCGCTGCTCGACGCCGAGGTGCCGGTGATGGGGCACCTCGGGCTGACGCCGCAGTCGGTGCACGTGCTCGGCGGGATGCGCCGCCAGGCGCGCACGGCGGCGGAGGCGGCGCTGCTGCTCGCCGACGCGGCCGCCCTGGCCGAGGCCGGTTGCTTCGCCGTGGTGCTCGAGGGGATCCCCGACGAGGTGGCCGCCGAGGTGACCGAGGCGATCGGGGTGCCGACCATCGGCATCGGGGCAGGACCGGCCTGCGACGGCCAGGTGCTGGTCCTGCACGACCTGCTCGGGCTCGGGCCGGCCGACTGCCCGCCGCCGAGCTTCGCCCGGCAGTACGCCAGCCTGGGCGATCTCGCCCGGGAGGCGCTGGGGGCCTACGCCGCCGACGTGCGCGCCGGGGCCTTCCCGGGCCGGGGTGCCGGCGCGCCCGACGGCACCCTGCCGGCCGCGGGCGCCGGCGACGGGTCGGCCCCGCCGGGGCGGCGGCGGTAGGTCGAGCGGCACACCCGGCGGGCACGATGTCGGGCATGGACAGCTCGGACGTGGACACGCGGGGCATGGCCACCGTGCGCCCCGCCCGTACCGGCCGATCGCTCGCGTCGGCTACCATGCGACGGTCACATTCACCCCTGCCCCGCCGGTTGGCGGGGACGAAGCCGCGCCTTGCGGCGGGTCCAGAGGAGGTGCGCCGCGATGCGGCCGTATGAGATCGGCGTCATCTTCGACGCGAGCCTGGAAGAGAGCGCCATCCGGTCCGTGACGGACCGGGTCGCCGAGCAGGTGCGAAACGGCGGGGGAACCCCAGGCCGGGTCGACCGCTGGGGTCGGCGACCGTTCGCCTACGAGCTGAAGCACCGCAGCGAGGGCTACTACGTCTTCATCGAGGTCGTGGCCGAGCCTGCCGTCGTGGCCGAGGTGGACCGGATGCTGACGCTCTCGGACGAGGTGCTCCGCCACCGCGTCATCCGCCAGCCGGAGCACGTGGTCGGGCGCCGTCGCCCGGCGCCGGCGCCGGTTGCCGTGGTGGACGCCGGCCCGGCGGCGCAGTAGAGCGAACGGAGACCAACATGGCGAACGGCAATTCGGTGACGCTCGTGGGCAACGTGACGCGTGACCCGGAGCTGCGCTTCACCCCGAACGGCCAGGCGACCGCCAGCTTCGGGCTGGCGGTGAACCGTCGGTGGCAGAACCGCCAGACCCAGGAGTGGGAGGAGGCGACGTCGTTCTTCGACGTGGTCTGCTGGCGTGAGATGGCGGAGAACGTGAGCGAGAGCCTTACCCGCGGCGCCCGGGTGCTCGTGACGGGACGGCTCGAGCAGCGCAGCTGGGAGACGCCCGAGGGCGACAAGCGGTCGCGCATCGAGGTGATCGCCGACGAGCTCGGGCCGAGCCTGCGGTGGGCGACGGCTCAGGTGGTGAAGAACGAGCGGCGCGGGCCGGGCGGCGACGCCCCGGTGAGCGCCACGGCGCGTTCTGGCCGGCCGGCAGCGGCCGAGGTGGCATACGGCGAGGACGAGGAGCCCTTCTAGATGGCGAGGAACAACGACCGCGACCGCTCGTCGCGCCGTGCCCCGAAGGACCTGGGGCGGCGGACGAAGAAGAAGGTCTGCATCTTCTGCAAGGACCACATCGACTACGTCGACTACAAGGACGTTGGTCTGCTGCGCAAGTTCATCTCGGACCGCGGCAAGATCCGGGCCCGGCGGGTGAGCGGGAACTGCGCCCAGCACCAGCGCGAGGTGGCGGTGGCCATCAAGACGACGCGCGAGCTGGCGCTGCTGCCGTACATGCAGCGGACCACGAGCGAGCGGCCGGGCGGGCGCGGCGGGCGCGGTGGGCGCGGCGGTCCGGACCGGGGCTCCGACCGTGGCCCGGACCGGGGTCCGCGCCAGGAGGCGGCGGCCGACGGGGAGGCGACCGAGGCCGCCGACGGGCGTGAGCTCGCCGCGGTGGTGGCCGACGAGGACGGGGGCGAGGCATGAGGATCGTGCTGCGCGAGGACCTGTCCGGCGTCGGCAAGCGGGGCGACATCGTCGAGGTGTCGGACGGCTACGCCCGCAACTTCCTCGTGCCGACGGGCCGGGCCATCCCGGCGACCGACGGTGTGAGCGCGCAGGCGGCAGCGATGCGCCGTTCCCGCGACGTGAAGGACGCCCGGGCACGTGAGGGCGCCGAGGCGATCGCCAAGCGGCTGGTGCCGCTCGTCATCACGGTGGCGGGCCGGGCCGGGCGCGAGGGGCGCCTGTTCGGGTCGATCACCATGACCGACGTGGTCGGGGCGGTCGAGGACCAGGCGGGGGTGACGCTCGACCGTCACCGGCTGCTCACCCACGAGCCGCTGCGGACGGTCGGCTCCCACCAGGTGGGGGTGCGGCTGCACCCGGAGGTCGAGTTCTCGCTCACCGTCGAGGTGGTGCCGGGCTGAGCCGCTGACCGCCGGCAGGCCCGGCGGTCGGAGCGAGCCGTCGCACGACGCGCTGTGCCGGGCACGTGCCCGGCCGGCGCGTCGTGGCGCGTCCGGGCCCGAGCCCGGACCGGCCCGTCGTGGCCCGACGTCCGGCCGGCCAGCCGGGCGAGGTCGGTGGGAGGCGTCACAGCCGCCTGCGAAGCTGCCGGCGTGCCCACTGCCACGTCACCCACAGGCCCACGCTCGGTGTCTGCCGGTCGTCCACAGAACGGGGGTCGCTGTCCCGAGCCTTATCCGACCGACATCGGCGGTTTTCCACGGGTTTGGGGTCTTACGATCCCCGGGCCGTCGCGGGCAGGGTAAGGGCCGCCATGCTCCAGCCCCTTGATGAGTCCCGACGCAAGGTCCGCCCCCAAGGGGGCGGCCGCATCCCACCGCACAACCTGGAGGCCGAGGAGTCGCTGCTCGGCGCGATGCTGCTGTCGCGAGATGCGATCGCCGTGGCGATCGAGCGGTGCGCCGCCGAGGACTTCTACCGCCCGTCGCATGCCCTGGTGTTCAGCGCCATCACGTCGCTGTACGGCAAGGGGGACCCGGCGGATGCCGTGACGGTGGCCGAGGAGCTGCGCCGTGCGGGCGTCGTCGAGGAGGCGGGCGGGGCGGCCGCCCTGGTGGCGCTCCAGGCGAACACGCCGGCGATCTCGAGCGCCGGGCGGTACGCGGCGATCATCGAGGAGCACGCCCTGCTGCGGCGGCTGATCGGGGTGGCCCACGAGATCGCCGAGATCGGGTTCAGCCTGCCCGACGACGTCACCGCCGCGGTGGACCGGGCCGAGGCGATGGTGTTCGAGGTGGCCCAGCGGCGGGCGAGCGACTCGGTGGCGGCCCTGAAGGACCTGCTCGGCCAGAGCCTCGACCGGCTGGAGGAGCTGTACGGACGGGGCGAGACGATCACGGGGGTGCCGACCGGCTTCACCGATCTCGACGAGCACCTGGCCGGGCTGCAGCCGTCCAACCTGGTGGTGGTCGGGGCGCGCCCGTCGATGGGCAAGACGGCGTTCGCGCTCGGGATGGCGGCCAACGCCGCAATGGCCGGGACGCCGGTGCTGTTCTTCTCGCTCGAGATGAGCCACCTCGAGATCGCCCAGCGGGTGCTGTGCGCCGAGGCGCGGGTCGACGCCTCGCGGATGCGCAACGGGCGCCTGCTCGAGCAGGACTGGTCGAAGATCAGCCACGCCATCGGCCGGCTGGGCAACGCCCCGCTGCACATCGACGACAACCCGAACGTGACGGTGATGGACATCCGGGCGAAGTCCCGACGGATGAAGGCGCGCGAAGGCCTGGGTCTCGTGGTGGTCGACTACCTGCAGCTGATGACGGGGCGCAACAACGCCGAGAACCGCCAGGTCGAGATCTCCGAGATCAGCCGGGGCCTCAAGATCCTCGCCCGCGAGCTGGCGATCCCGGTGATCGCCCTGAGCCAGCTGTCGCGCGGCCTGGAGGCGCGTGCCGACAAGCGGCCGATGCTGGCGGACCTTCGTGAGAGCGGTGCCATCGAGCAGGATGCGGACGTGGTGATGTTCATCTACCGCGACGAGGTGTACAACCCGGAGTCGAGCGACCGGGGTGCGGCGGAGGTGCTGGTGGCGAAGCACCGCAACGGGCCGACCGGGGTGGTGCAGCTGGCCTTCGTCGGCAACTACGCCCGGTTCGCCAACATGGCACGGGTGTAGGCAGCCCGCCGCCGAGGCGGGGCGCGACCCGTCCGGGGTGCGGCCCGTCCCGGGCGCAGGCGCGCCCGAGGTGGGAGCGGGCACGGGGCGCTGCTACGGTCGCCCCGAGGAGGGAGTCCGCTGTCCGAGGCAGCCGTCGAGGCGACGATCGTGGTGGTCGACGACGTCGAGCCGAACCGCCGGGTGCTGGCCGCCTGGCTGGCGGCGGCCGGGTACGTGGTCGAGGAGGCGGCGAGCGGCGCCGAGGCGCTGGCACGCACGGCGGCCGGCGGGGTCGACCTGGTGCTGCTCGACGTCGACCTTCCCGACCGGAGCGGGCTCGAGGTGTGCCGGGCGATCAAGGGAGATCCGGCGACGGCGTCGGTGCCGGTGGTGGAGCTGTCGGCGACCTACGTCGAGGCGGCCCACCGGAGCGCCGGCCTGCGCAGCGGGGCGGACGGGTACCTGACCGAGCCGGTCACCCGTGAGGAGCTGCTGGCGAGCGTCGAGGCGATGCTGCGCTACTCGGCGGCCCGGCGCCGTGCCGAGCGGCTGGCGGCGCGGCTCGAGCGGCTGAACGTGGCGACGCTCGAGATCAGCCGGGCGGAGCGGCTCGGGGAGCTGGTGGCGGCGTGCGCCGAGCAGAGCGCGGCCGTGGTCGGGGGACGGGCCGTGGTGGTGGCGGCGGCCGACGGGCAGGCGGCGCTCGCCCGGACGGGGCTCGGCGAGGTGACGGCGGTCGACGAGCAGCCGGTGGTGCCGGCGGCGCTCGGGGCGTCGCGGTTCCCGCCGTCGGACGAGCCGTACTCGGTGCACACCCGGCACCGGCTCGACCGGTCCGGGGCGCCCGCCGGGTTCGAGGCCGGGCGGAGCTACCGGGTGGTGGCGGTGCGCGCCCCGCGCGGCGACGGGCGGGCGGTCGTGGGCGTCGAGGTGGCCGCCGGGGACGCCGAGGAGGTGCGCGAGGCCGACCTGGTGCTGCGCCAGGTGGCCCGTGCGCTCGGGGTGGCGCTCGGCAACCTCCATGCGCTGCGGGTGGAGCGGTCGCTCGTGCTGAAGCTGCAGCGCAGCCTGCTGCCGGGCGACCTGCCGGCGGTGGCCGGGCTGGAGCTGGCGGCCCGGTACGTGGCGTCGGCCGAGCATGCCGAGGTGGGCGGCGACTTCTTCGAGGTGGTCGAGCTGCCGGGCGGGCGCGTCGGCGTGGCCATCGGCGACGTCCAGGGTCACTCGCTGGACGCGGCGGCGGTGATGGCCGGGCTGCGTCACTGGGTGCTGGCCTACGCCCTCGAGGGTCACCGGCCGGCGAGCGTGCTGACGCGGGTGAACCGCCTGCTCCTGCGCAACCACCCGGAGCTGATCGCCACGGCCTGCTACGGCGAGCTGGACCTGTCGACGGGTCGGCTGGTGCTGGCGAACGCCGGGCACGTCCCGCCGATCGTGTCCGACGGCGGCGGCGCCCGGTTCCTGTGGGCCCGGGGGGTGCTGCTCGGCGTGGAGGGTCCGCCGGCGGTCGAGCTCGACATGGTGCTCGCCGACGGGACCACGATGGTGTGGGTGACCGACGGGCTGGTCGAGCGACGGGGCGAGGCGCTCGGGGCGGGCCTCGAGCGGCTGCGGAGCGCTGTGGCGGCCGGCGCCGGGCCGGAGGTGCGGCTGGAGCAGCTGTGCGACCGGCTGGTCCGTCTGGCCGGTGCCCCGACGACCGACGACGTGGCGATCGTCGCCCTCCGCTTCGACCGCCGCCGCCAGGCGCCGGACGGGCGCTGACCCGTCCGACCCGGCCGGCCGGGGTCACCGGTCCGGGTCGGGGGGGCCGTCTCGGTCGACCAGGCGGCCGTGCCAGGTCAGCTCGGCGTGCCAGGTCAGCTCGGCGTGCCAGGTCAGCTCGGCGTGTCGGGTGGGCCGGCGGGCGGGCTGGCCTCGCCGACGAGGCGGGCGAGGCGCTCGATGCTCTCGCCCATGGCGGCCTCGTTGCGGGCGGGGAAGCCGAGGCGCTCGATGAGCAGGCGGGTGAGCAGGTCGGAGCGGGACCAGTCGAAGGTCTCGGTGACGAGGGTGGTCCCGTCGTCCTGCGGGTCGAGCTGCCAGCGCCAGCGGGCGGCGCCGACGTGGGCCCAGGCGATGCGGCGGCCCTCCTGGAACTCGACGACGGTGTTGTGCATCCGGTAGGGGACGCCGAGGCGCATGTCGGCCCAGAACTTGGAGCCGAGCCCGAGGCGGGTGGGGGGGCGGCCGACGATGCGCTGGACGGTGCCGGAGGCGTCGAGGAGGGGGTGCTTGGTGGGGTCGACGAGCACGGCGAAGCAGCGCTCGGGCGGGGCGGCGACGTGGCGCGAGGCGGAGACCGATCGGGTGGCCATGGCCGGCAGTGTACGACGCCACCGCGAATCGCCATCTGGAATCGCCATCTGACGGACAGCTGGCCCACAGGGGGCGCACAGCAGGAGGGGCGAGACTGGGGGGGTGCAGGAGCAGCAGGCGCGCATCCTCGTGGTGGACGACGAGCCGAACATCACCGACCTCGTGGCGACGGCCATGCGCTACGAGGGGTTCGAGGTGGACACCGCCTACGACGGGCGGACCGGGCTGGACAAGGCGGTGTCGTTCCGGCCGCAGCTGCTCGTGCTGGACGTGATGCTGCCCGACCTGGACGGGTTCGAGGTGGCGCGGCGGTTGCGCCAGGAGGGGCGGCGGGTGCCGATCCTGTTCCTCACGGCCCGGGACGCCACCGAGGACAAGGTGCGGGGGCTGACTCTCGGGGGCGACGACTACGTGACCAAGCCGTTCAGCCTGGAGGAGCTGCTGGCGCGGGTGCGGGCGGTGCTGCGGCGGGTGACGGCGAGCCCGGAGGAGGAGTCGAAGCTGCGCTTCGCCGACCTCGAGCTCGACGAGGAGACCCGGGAGGTGTTCCGGGGGACGACGCCGATCGAGCTGACGCCGACCGAGTTCAAGCTGCTGCGCTACCTGATGCTCAACCCGCGCCGGGTGCTGTCGAAGGCGCAGATCCTGGACCACGTGTGGGAGTACGACTTCGGGGGCGACGCCAACGTGGTGGAGACGTACATCTCGTACCTGCGCAAGAAGATCGACTCGCTCGGGCAGCCCCTCATCCACACGCTGCGCGGCGCCGGCTACAGCCTCCGGGTGCCGACCGGCGGGTAGGGCGATGGCGGTCGCCGGGACCCGGGTGCCGGGCAGGCCGGGCCGGTGGGTGCGGGTGCGGGCGGTGCTCGGTGGGGGGTCGCTGCGCACCCGGCTGCTGGTCGGCCTGGTGGTGCTGGCGGCGCTCGGGCTGGCTGCCACCGACGTGGTGGTGTACGGCGAGCTCAACGCCTACCTGAACAACCAGGTGACGAACGAGCTGGAGGCGGCGTCGAGCAACCTGCGGGTGGACTGCGCCAACCCGTCGCCGGTGTCCGGGCTGCCGTTCGGGGCGGCGATCCAGGTGGTGAGCTCGAGCGGGACGACGGCGTGCGCCGTGCCGAGCGGGTTCCGCCTGTCGGGGCTGCCGCCGCTGTCGAAGCTGACGGCGGGGTCGAGCTACTCGGCACGCGGCAGCGGGACGTCGACGGCGGCGGCCGGTGGGTACCGGGTGCTGGCCTCCCAGGCCACCCTGTCGTCGGGGCCGGGCGGGTTCGGCTTCCGGGTGCCGGTGGTCGCCCTCGTGGCCATCCCGCTCGGGCCCAACCAGGCGACGCTCCACCGGCTGCTGCTGGCCGAGCTGGCGGTGTCGTTCGCCGTGCTCGTGGCGCTCGGGGTGGTCGGGGCGGCGGTGGTGCGGCTCGGGATGCGGCCGCTCGGCCAGATGGAGGCGACGGCGGCGGCGATCGCGGCAGGGGACCTGTCGAAGCGGGTGGAGGACGACGACGAGCGCACCGAGGTGGGCCGGCTGGGCCGGTCGCTCAACGTGATGCTGGGCACGATCGAGCGGTCGTTCGCCGAGCAGCAGGCCTCGGAGGCGCGGCTGCGGCGGTTCCTGGCGGACGCCTCGCACGAGCTGCGGACGCCGGTGACCTCGATCCGGGGCTACGCCGAGCTGTTCCGGCGCGGGGCGGCCGAGCGGCCGAACGACCTGGCGCTCGCCATGCGCCGGATCGAGGACGAGGCAGGGCGGATGGGGCTGCTGGTGGAGGACCTGCTGCTGCTGGCCCGGCTCGACCAGGGGCGGCCGCTCGAGCAGGACCGGGTGGACCTGGCGGCGATCGCCACGGACGCGGCGGCCGACGCCCAGGTGACCGAGCCGGACCGGCCGGTGACGGTGGAGGTGGAGCCGGACGTGGCGGTGTGGGGGGACGAGCAGCGGCTGCGCCAGGTGGTGGGCAACCTGGTGCAGAACGCCCTGCGGCACACGCCGGCGGGGACGCCGGTGACCGTCGGTGTGGCGGCGGCCGGGCCGGCGGCGCGGCTGTGGGTGCGGGACGAGGGTGCGGGCATCCCGCCGGAGCACGCCGCCCGGATCTTCGAGCGGTTCTACCGGGCGGACGCGTCCCGGACGCGCAACCGCGGGGGAACCGGGCTCGGGCTGTCGATCGTGGCGTCGATCGCCGCCTCGCACGGCGGGCGGGCCTACCTGGAGACGGCCGTCGGCGAGGGGGCGACGTTCGTGGTGGAGCTGCCCCGCCTCGTCGACGGGGTGGTCCCGGCGGGGTCAGCGGTCGGTGCGGTCGAGCCCCTCGAGGTGGGCGGTGTCGTTGAACCGCCGCAGCAGGTTGCGGCCGGCGACGGCGACGAGGACGGAGATGGAGGCGTTGTCGGCGCCGACGAAGGCGAGCGGTGACGACCGGGTGGCCTGGGCGAGGACGGCGGCGATGGAGACGGCGTGGGCCACGACGAGCACCCGACCGCCGCGGTGGCGCTCGGCGAGGTCGCTGACGGCGGCGCCGGTACGGGCGAACAGGTCGTCGTTGGACTCGGCGCCAGGGACGACGTCCCAGCGCTCCTCGAGGAACACCCGCGCCGCCAGCGGGTCGCCGGCGGCGATGCGCTCCCGGTAGCGGCCGCCCTCCCAGTCGCCCATGTGGACCTCGATGAGGCGCGGCTCGACCACCGGCTCGAGCCCGAGCCGGCGGGCCAGCGGGGCGGCGGTCTGGTGGGTGCGCTGGAGCGGGGTGACGTAGCAGGCGTCGAAGCTGGTGCCGGACAGGCGCTCGGCGAGCCGCTCGGCCTGGGCCTCGCCCTCCTTCGACAGGGGCGGGTCGCCGCGGCCCTCGACGAGCAGGAACGGGCGGTCCGGGTGGGCGGCGGCCGACTCGCCGTGGCGGACGAGGACGAGCTCGCAGGAGCCGGGCGGGTGCTCGAAGCGGACCTGGCGATAGGTGCGGGTGACCGCCGGCTGGTCGGCGCTGGCGGCGCCGGGGGGCGGGGCGGGGGGGTCGGTCGCGTCGTCGGGTGCGGCCACGGGCGCATCCTACGGGTCAGGCGAGGCGCTCGAGGACGACCTCGACGGCGAGCGAGGCGAGGTCGCCGCCTTGGTAGATGCCGACGACCGGGGCGACGTCGGCGTAGTCGCGCCCGTGGGCCACGGCCACGTGCCGGTCGCGCACCGGGGCAGCGTTGGTCGGGTCGACCGGGTGCCAGCGGCCGAGGAACACCTCGACCCAGGCGTGGCTGGCCCCCGTGACGGGCGCACCGAGGGCGGCGTCCGGGGTCGGGTGGAGGTAGCCGGAGACATAGCGGGCCGGGAGGCGGAGGTGGCGGAGCAGGGCCAGGGTGACGTGGGCGAAGTCCTGGCAGACCCCGCTGGCCTGGTCGAAGGCCTGGAGGGCGGAGGTGGTCACCTTGGTGGTGCCCGGCTCGTAGCGCAACCGGTCGGCGACGAGCGCCGCGACCGCGTCGACGGCGGCGAGCGGGTCGAGCCCAGCGGTGGCGGTGGCGGCGAGGGCGCCGAGGGACGGCTCGAGCGGGACGTAGGAGGTGGGGGTGAGCAGCTCGGCATGGGCGTCCTGGACGGCGCCGGTCAGCAGGTCGTGCCAGGCCGGCCGGGGCGGCTCCGGCGGGCCGAGCCCGGTGTCGACGACGCTGCGCCCGACAAGGTCGAGGCGGTCGTGCGGCACGTGCAGGTCGACGGCGAGGACGTCGGTGCCCCAGTAGTCGCGATAGGCGAGGCGCGTGGCGTCCGGCACGACGTCGACGGTCGCCTGGACGACCGACTGGCGGTCGGTCGAGCGCGGCAGCAGGCGCAGCTCGTTGTACGAGGCGACGACCGGTGCGCCGTAGTGGTAGGTCGACCGGTGGGTGGTGCGGATGCGCCAGGTCACCGGGGGGCGCCAGCCGGTCGGTCCAGGTGCCAGGCGGCACCGGGGCGGTGGAAGTAGCGGGCCGACAGGCTGCCGGTGGCGAGCGAGCACGCCTGCTCGAGGCCGGCCAGGACCTCGGGGAGGCGGTCGACGAGCTCGGCGACGCGCCGGTACTCGAGCCCGGCGCGGGCCTGGCCGAGGATGCGCCTGGCCTCGTCGATCGAGCCGTCCGGCCGTCGGTCGCCGTCGAGGGCGGCCAGGCAGGACTCGGCGAGGCGGAGCGCCGAGGCGGCGCTGCGCGGGAAGTGCGGGTCGAGGAGGAGGAAGCGGACGGCTCGCTCCCCCTCGACGGCGCCGCGCTGGGCCCGCAGGAAGGCCTCGTGGGCGGAGCACGAGCGCAGGGTGGTCACCCAGTCGGCAGGGCTGGTCGACAGGCTGGCGCGCACGCCGAGCAGGCGGGCGGTCATGTCGACGCGCTCCAGGCTCCGGCCGAGCACGAGGAAGCTCCAGCCCTCGTCGCGGCGCATCGTCGACTCGGCGATGCCGACGGCCGTGGCGACGCGGGTCTTGACGAAGCTGGCGAAGCGGAAGAAGGCGTGCGGGCCGCTCGCCTGGGTCGTGGCGACGCGCCGGCCGAGGCTGACGTAGGTGGCGTTGAGGCACTCCCACAGCTCGCTCGACAGCACCTCCCGGACGCCCCCGGCGTTGTGGCGGGCGGCGGCGAGCGACGAGACGATCGAGCTGGGCTGGTCCCGGTCGAAGGCGAGCAGCGCCGTGGCCTCGTCGAGGTGGGCGGCGGCGCCGTGGGCGCCCATCACCGAGCACAGCACCGAGGCGGCGAGCTGCTCGTCGCTGTGGGGGTCCTCGAGGAGCTGGTGGATCTGGACGTCGAGGATCCGGGCGGTGTCGTCGGCCCGCTCGAGATAGCGGCCGATCCAGAACAGCGACTCGGCGATCCGGCTCAGCACGCCCGGCCGTCTCCGGGGCGGGCGCGCCGGGAGTGGTGCCGCTGGCGCTGTTGCTGCTGACGCTGTTGTTGCTGCTGGCGCTGTTGCTGGTGGCTGGCGTCGGGCAGGGGCGGGCCCAGGTCGGGGGGGACGGCGCCGACGGCGCCGACGGCGGCGAGGGCAGCCAGCGAGCGCCCGGCGGCCAGGCCGGGGCTCGGGTCGGTGACGGTGCCCGCGACGAGGTCGGTTCGCGGTGGGAGGTGGACGGCGCCGACGGCGGCCGGCGGGGACACGTCGACGAGCACCCAGGTGTCCTTCGAGCCGCCCCCCTGGCTCGAGTTGACGACGAGGGAGCCTCTGGGGAGGGCCACGCGGGTGAGGCCGCCCGGGACGACGGTGACGCGTCGGCCGTCGTTGACGGCGAACGGGCGCAGGTCGACGTGGCGTGGCTCGAGCGCCGCGCCGGCCTTGGTGGGGACGGTCGACAGGGGGACGACCTCCTGGGCGATCCAGTCGCGGGGCGCCGCCTGGATGCGGTCGGCGAGGTCGGCGAGCTCCCGGTCGGAGGCGGTGGGGCCCATGACGAGGCCGTAGCCGCCGGCGCCGTCGACCGGCTTGCAGACGAGCCGGTCGAGGCGTGCGAGGACGTCGGCGCGCACGTCGGGGTCCTCGAGGCGGTAGGTGGCCACGTTGTCGAGGAGGGGCCGCTCGCCGAGGTAGTAGGCGATGAGGTCGGGGACGTAGGTGTAGACGAGCTTGTCGTCGGCGATGCCGTTGCCGACGGCGTTGGCGATGGTGACGTTGCCGGCCCGGGCGGCGTTGAGCAGGCCGGGGCAGCCGATGAGCGAGTCGGGACGGAAGTGGACCGGGTCGAGGAAGGCGTCGTCGACGCGGCGGTAGACGACGTCGACGCGTTCCTCGCCGGAGATGGTGCGCAGGTAGAGCATGTTGTCGCGACAGACGAGATCGCGCCCTTCGACCAGCTCGACCCCCATCTGGCGGGCGAGGAAGCTGTGCTCGAAGTAGGCGGCGTTGTGGACGCCGGGGGTGAGCACGACGATGGTGGCGTCGGACGGGCGCGGGCTGGCCGCCTGGAGGGCGGCGCGCAGGTGTGCCGGGTAGCCGTCGACCGGCCGGATGCGGTGGGTGGCGAAGAGCTCGGGGAAGATGCTGGCCATGGCACGGCGGTTCTCGATGACGTAGGAGATGCCGGAGGGGATGCGGACGTTGTCCTCGAGCACGCGGAAGCGGCCGGCCGGGTCACGGACGAGGTCGATGCCGGCCACGTGGATGCGGACGCCGCCCACCGGGGAGATGCCGGCTGCCTGGCGGTGGAAGTGGCGGGAGGTGGTGACGAGGCGGCGTGGGACGACGCCGTCGGCGAGGACGTCGCCCGGGCCGTAGACGTCGGCCAGGAAGGCCTCGAGGGCGCGGACCCGCTGGGCGACGCCGGCCTCGATGACCGACCACTCGGCGGCGGTGACCAGGCGGGGGACGGGATCGAGCGGGAACGGCAGCTCCTCGCCGGCGAGCGAGAAGGTGACGCCGCGGTCCTGGAAGGAGCGGTGGCGCTCGGCGCAGCGGTCGTCGAGCGCCTGGGGGGACAGGGCCCGCAAGGCGGTGTGCAGGCCTGCCGCCACCGCCCGGGCGGTCCCGGGTGCGGCGAACATCTCGTCGTAGGCGTCGGTCAGCTCGTAGCCGGCGAACAGGTCGGTCACGCCCATCGTTGGTAGCAAGCCGTTGTTTCGTGCAGGTTTCGCGAGGATGTCGGCTCGGCACTAGCTTCGACCCGTGGCCGTCACGCCCGACCCACCGCCGCCCGACCCACCGCCGACCGACCCACCGCCGACCGACCCGCTGCAGGGCGCGCCGGTGGGCCGGGGCGCGCCGGCGGGCCCGCTGCGGGTGGTGCCGGCCGGGCGGGTGGAGGTGGCGAGGGTGGTGCGCCTCGTCGAGTCGGCCTACCGGGGCGAGGCGAGCCGGCGGGGGTGGACGACCGAGGCGGACCTCGTCGGGGGTCGGCGGACCGACGAGGTGGCGGTGGGGGGGCTGGTCGACGAGCCGGCGACGACGGTGCTGGTGGCGTTCGACGGGCCGGCCCTGGTCGGGTGCTGCGCCCTGACCGACCGGCCGGGCCGGCCGGCGCGCCTGTCGATGCTGGCGGTCGAGCCGGACCGCCAGGGGGGCGGCGTGGGGCGGGCGCTGCTCGAGGCGGCGGTCCGCCGGGCGGGCGAGGTGCTCGGGGCGAGGGCGGTGGACCTGGCGGTGCTGGCGCCGCGTCCGGAGCTGCGGGCCTGGTACGCCCGGCGCGGCTTCGTCGAGACGGGCCGGACCGAGCCGTTCCCGTACGGCGACGAGCGCTTCGGGTTGCCGGTGCGCGACGACCTCGTGTTCGTCGTCCTCGAGCGCCCCTGCTGACCGGCGCCGCTCCCTGCTGCCCCCCGCTCGGCGCCCCCCCCTCGGCGCCCCGTGCCCGTCTCCCGGTGCCGGCGCCGGTCAGGCGGTGACCTCGCCGGGGGCGCGGTGGACCGAGACGGCGTAGTCGGCGCCGTCGGCGAAGGGTTGGCCGTCCCAGGTGGCGAAGCGTTGCTCGAGGGCGAGCCCGGCGTCGGCGGCGGCGGCGTCGTAGTCGGCGAGGTCGTAGCCGCGGCCGAGCTGGAAGCCGGCGACGAGGCGGCCGCCCGGGGCCAGGTGGGCGGCGCAGCTGGCGACGAGGTGGTGCTGGGTGCCGGGCGGGGTGAAGAGGGGGACGTTGCCGGCCATGAGGACGAGCGGGAAGCGGCGGTCGAGGTCGAGGGTGGTGGCGTCGGCTTCGACCCAGGTGAGATCGGGGGCGAGGCGGCGGGCGACGGCGAGCATCGACGGGTCGCGGTCGACGCCCACCACGTCGAGGCCCCGCCGGGCGAGCTCGATGGCCACCCGGCCGGTGCCGCAGCCGACGTCGAGGACGGCGGCCGGCCGGCCGGCGAGGAGGCGGGCGACGAGGTCGGCCTCGCCGTGCATGGCGGCACCGGAGCAGGCGAGCTCGTCGAGGCGAGCCTGGTAGCGGCCGCCGTCGAGCGTCCGGTCGAGCGGCAGGCGGTCGCGGGCGTCGGGGGTCATGGCGAGAGGATGCCTGGCCGGGCTTGCGGCCGCCAGCCGGGGGCCGTCGAGGTGGACCGAGCGCCAGCCGAAGGACCGAGCGCCAGCCGAAGGACCTAGCGGTAGCCGAAGGAGACGGTGTTGGAGCGCCCCCCGCTCGTGCGCAGCTGCAGGAGGGCGGGCCGGGGACGACCGCCGAGGGGTGGGACGGTGACGAGGCAGCTGTGCTCGTTGGGGCAGCGGACGGCGGCCTGGTGGCCGGCGACGGTCACCTCGATACGGCCGGTGGACGAGTAGAGGTGGTCGCCGCGCAGCCGGAGGACCTCGCCGGGGCCGACGCTCGACGGGTCGAGGGCGACGAGGACGGGCGCCCCCGGACCGGTGGCGCCGGCGGCGGGCGAGGTGGGGGCGCTGGCGGCGGTGCTTGCGGTGGAGCCGGGACGGCCACCGGCGCCGGCGGTCGGCGAGCCGCCGAGCGCGGCGAGCGGGTTGGGTGGGGGCGGTGCCGGCCGGGCGTTGCGCAACGCCGAGACCCAGCCAGGGCGGACCTCGACGACGACGAGGCCGGCGACGGCGACGAGCAGGAGGAAGCTGAGCCCTGCGACGGCGAAGCGCAGCAGGGCTGCACCCGGTCGTCGTCCGGTCCGGTTGACGAGCACGGAGCCCACCCCCGTTCCTTTCCCGGGATCCACCGGGAAGCAACGTGATCGCACGGCGCTGCAACAACGCTCACGCAAGGCTACGTCATGGGCGACCGCCGGTGTTATCAAGGGCCCCGTCACCCGGCATGGTGCCGCCGCGGCCGGCCGGGACGCCGCCCGGGACGTCGGCCCCGGTGCCGGCCCCGATGCCCGCCCCGACGTCGGCCCCGGTGCCCGCCCCGATGGCGGTCCGGATGGCGGCAAGGAGGCCGTCGACGTCGGCGTCGGTGGTGTCGAAGGCGCACATCAGCCGGACGGTGCCGCAGCGGTCCCAGTCGTAGAAGGCGTAGCGCTCCCGGACGGCGTCGGCGACGCCGGGGGGGAGGACGGCGAGGACGGTGTTGGCCTCGGTGGGCTGGGTGCAGGTGACGCCGGGCAGGCGGTCGAGGCCGGCGCGAAGGCGGGCCGCCATGGCGTTCGCCGCCTGGGCGCTGCGGCGCCACAGGTCGTCCTCGAGGAGGGCGACGAGCTGGGCGGAGAGGAAGCGGGACTTGGAGGCGAGCTGCATGGAGGTCTTGCGCAGGTAGGACAGTCCGTGGACGGCGTCCGGGTTGCACACGACGATGGCCTCGCCGAGGACGAGCCCGTTCTTGGTGCCGCCGAAGGAGACGACGTCGACGCCGAGGTCGGTCGTGAGGGCGCCGAGCGAGGTGCCGAGGAAGGCGGCCGCGTTGGCGAGCCGGGCGCCGTCGAGATGGACGGCGAGGCCGAGGCGGTGGGCGTGGTGGCAGAGGGCGGCGAGGGCGTCCGGCCGGTAGGTGGTGCCGAGCTCGGTCGACTGGGTGACCGACACGGCAAGGGGCTGGGCGCGGTGGACGTTGCCGTAGCCCCAGGCCTCCTCGTCGAGCAGCTCCGGGGTGAGGCGGCCGTCGGGGGTGGGGACGGGGAGCAGCTTGAGCCCGCCGACCCGCTCGGGGGCGCCGTTCTCGTCGGTGTGGATGTGGGCGGTGGCGGCGCAGACGACGCCGGCCCAGCGGGGCACGAGGGACTGGAGGGCGACGACGTTGGCGCCGGTGCCGTTGAACACCGGGAACGCCTCGGCGCCCGGCCCGAAGTGGTGGCGGACGAGCGCCTGGAGCCGATCGCTGTACGGGTCGCCGCCGTAGGCGGTGAGGTGGCCACCGTTGGCGGCGGCGAGGGCGGCGAGCACCTCGGGGTGGGTGCCGGCGTAGTTGTCCGAGGCGAAGCCGCGGAGGTCGGGGTCGTGCAGTCGCTCCACGCCCCCAGGGTGCCACGCGGCGGGTCAGCCGCCCACCCGGGCGGCGAGCACGGCCTCGCCCGAGTGCGGGGCGAGGCCGTCGGTCCGCCCGGCGAAGTAGCGGCGGGCGAGGTCGCCCGGCTGGGGGTGGTCGGCGACGTCGAGGCCGCAGCGCCGGCAGAGGGCCTCGAGCTCGTGGCGGGTGGGGGCGTGGCGCTGCGGCTCGCCGAGGGCGTCGGCGAGGAGGCGTAGGTGGTCGGTGAGGCGCCGGCCGACGTCGTCGAGGTGGCCGGCGGCCGGGACGTAGGTGAGGACGAGCTCGGACCCGGGGGCAGAGGCGGCGACGGTGCGGAGGGTGGTCTCGACGGCGGGCTCGCTCAGGTACATGGCGACGCCGAGCCACGAGAAGAAGGCCGGGGCGGCCCGGTCGAAGCCGGCGTCGGCGAGGCGCCGGTCGAGCGTGTCCAGCTCGAGGTCGACCGGCACGTAGGTGACCCGGTCGAGCTCCGGCAGGCCGAGGGCAGCGGCGCGCTGGCGCTTTTGCTGCTGGGAGGCCGGGTGGTCGACCTCGAAGACGCGGAGGGACCGGACGAGGTCGGGGCGTCGCCAGACGAACGTGTCGAGGCCGGCGCCGAGCAGGACGTACTGGGCGAACGAGCCGGCGGCCAGGCGGTCCTCGGCGTAGCGGGAGCGGGCGACGACCCCGGCCCGGTAGGCCAGGCCGAGCTCGGGGGGCAGGCTCGTGTCCTGGCGGCGCTCGACGATGCGCCAGGACGGGCCGACGAGCGGCAGGGCGAACGGGTCGTCGAGCACCCACGGTGGGTCGTCCTGCAAGCGGTGGCGGCCGCGGGCGACGGCGGTCGACAGGGCGGTGCGGCTGGCCTCCTGGTCCATCCGAGGAGCCTTGCGCAGCGCCGGCCGCCCGGCAACGGGTGGGCGGGTCGTCAGGGGGCGACGAAGCGGTAGCCGGCGCCGCGCACGGTGCGGATGAGGGGCTCGTCGCCGGGGCGGTTGAGCTTGCGGCGGAGGTAGCCGATGTAGACGTCGACCACGTTGCTGCCCGGGTCGAAGGCGTAGCCGAACACCTCGTTGGCGATCCGTGCCCGGCTGAGCACGTGGGTGGGGTGGCGCATGAACAGCTCGAGCAGGGACCACTCACGCGGGCTCAGCTCGATGCGCCGCTCGCCCCGCCAGGCGAGCTTGGTGAGCAGGTCGAGGCGGAGGTCGCCGACGGCGAGCTCGGTCGGGACGCGCTGGCCGGCGACCCGCAGGGCCGAGCGGATCCGGGCGAGCAGCTCCTCGAAGACGAACGGCTTGGTCACGTAGTCGATGGCGCCGAGGTCGAGGCCGCGCACCTTGTCGGTGACGTCGGCGCGCGCCGTCAAGATGATGACGGGCAGCTCGCTGCTGCGCTGGCGGAGCTGGCGAAGGACGTCCTCCCCGGAGGTGCCGGGCAGGCCGAGATCGAGCAGGACGAGGTCGTAGCCGCCGGAGCGGAGGTGGGCGAGCGCCGTGTCGCCGTCCGGGGCGACCGCGGCGGCGTAGCCCTCGGCGGCGAGCCCCTTCACGAGGAACGAGGCGATACGGGGGTCGTCCTCGACGACGAGCAGGGCCATCAGGCGCCCCCGGCGGTGCGCGCCGCCTGGCGGTCACCGCCCCTGACCCCGCTTGCCCTGCCTGCGCCGCCCGACGGGCCGCCTGACGGGCTGCCGGCGGGCGGCTCGGCGCCGGCGAGGACGAGGCTCACCCGCGCCCCGCCGAGCGTCGGCGACTGGTCGATCTCGATGGCCCCGCCGTGGGCCAGGGCGACCGCCTTGGCGATGGCGAGCCCGAGGCCGGACCCGCCGGCGTCGCGGGCGCCCGGGCGGGCGAAGCGGCGGAGGGCCGCCTCCCGCTGGCTGGCCGGGATGCCCGGGCCGGCGTCCTCGACGCTGAAGCGCACCCGGCCGCCCGGCTCGCGTCGGGCGCCGAGCACGACGAGCTGCCCGGTGGTGGTTGCCCGGACGGCATTGTCGACGAGGTTGAGCAGGGCACCGCGCAGCATGTTGGCGTCGGCTGCCATGGTCAGGTCGGGGACGGCGTCGAGGCGGACCCGGTCGGGGGCGAGGACGGCGGCGGCGTCGTGGACCTCGGCGAGGAACGGGACGAGCGCCAGCGGCGCCAGCTCGAGCAGGTCGGGCTCCATGGCGCGCCCGAGCATCAGGAGGCGCTCGACGAGGCCGCCCATGTGGTCGAGCTCGTCGATGACCACCTCGAGCGCGTCGCGGACCGACGCCGGGTCGTCGACCCCCGTGCGCCCGAGCACCTCCAGGTGGCCGCGGGCGATCGTGAGCGGCGTGCGGAGCTGGTGGGAGACGTCCGACAGCAGCCGGCGCTGGGCGGTCATCGCCGTGTCGAGCCGGTCGAGCATCACGTCGAAGGTCTGGGCCAGCTCGCCCACCTCGTCGGCGGCGTAGTCGCCCTCGTCGCGCAGCCGCCGGTCGAGGGCGCCCCCTCCGATCTGGCCGGCCGTCTCGGTGACCCGGCCGACCGTGCGGAGGAGCCGCCGGAGCAGGAAGAAGGCGCTCGTCACCCCGGCGACCAGCGCCACGGCCGCCTCGGCCAGGGCGAGGGCGAGCACGTCGCCGCGCTCGGCCACGTACGGGGAGAGGTCGGCTGCCGCCACGTAGGTGCCGACGGGACGGCCCCCGCTGCGCAGCGGGGCGCCCACCACCTCGACGGGGACGCCGCCGACGGTCGCGGCCAGGTGGACGGTGCGCGTCGGCGGGGTGGCGAACCAGGCCGCCACGGCCGGGTCGGCGACGAGCGGCCCGTACCGCCCGGTCACGACGCGCCCCTGGCCGGTGAGCGCCACCACGACGGCGTCGCCGGCACCGATCGGATGGGTGCGCAGGAACCGGTAGGCGAAGGTCCGTAGCGACTCGCCCGCCGGGCGGGCCTGGGCGGCCTGCCCGAACGCCCGCAGCTGGCCGGCGATGGCCGAGGCGGCGGCCGCCTCGTAGCTGAGCGAGAACGTCCGCACGAGCGCCACGACGACGGCGCCGAGGACGAGCGCCAGCACGGCGGCGTGGAGCCCGGCGAGCCGGCCGGCCGAGCCGATCCGCCGCAGCGCCCGCTCGCCACGGCCGGGGCCCCGCGCCGGGCCGGCCGGGTCGGCCGGGTCGGCCGGGTCGGCCGGGTCGGTCAGTGGTCGCCTCCGACCTGGTGGCCGGCGCTGTCCTCGACCTGGACGGACGGGGACGGGGCGACGACGGTGGTGGAACCGTCCCCCGACGAGCGGTGGTCCCCCGACGGCTTGTGGCCGGTGACGGTGGTCGAAGGGGTCGAAGGGGTCGAAGGGGCCGAAGGGGCCGGCGGCAGCGTGGCCCGCGGCACGGTCGTCGCCGGCACGGTCCTTGCTGGCACCGTGGTCGCCGGCGCCGTCGTGGCGGGTGCGGTCGACGCCGGCCGGGTCGTCGCCGGTGTCGTGGCGGGCACGGTGGCGGTGCGCTTCGGCCGGGTCGTGGCGGTCCCCGCCGGGGACGTCCGGGCCGGCGGCGTCCGGGCCGGGGTGGCGCCGGGACGCCCGACCGTGGAGCCGGCGGGCACGGTCGTCGGGTGGACGGCCACCTCGAGCACGCCGGGCAGCGAGGTGGGCGGCGGGGCGGCCGTAGTGAGGAAGAGGGCGACGCCGGTGCCGAGCAGGGCGAGGAGGAGGCCGAGGAGACCGGTGGCGGGGGTGGCGCGCCCGGGCCGGCGGCGTCCGAGCCGGGGCCAGGGGGTCGGCCGGCGCGGGGTTGGTTGCACGTGGTTCATCATCGTCCGCCGGCCCGGCGCCGTGGCGGCACCGGGGCGGTCGGCTCGAGGAGGAGGGCGCGTGCCGGGCAGGCGGCCACGGCGAGCCGGGCGCGGGTGTGCTCGCCGCGGGTGGTGAGCGGGGCGGGGTCGACGTGGGGGAACCCCCACTGGTCGAGGGCGATGCGGTCGGGGCAGCGGAGGGCGCAGATGCCGTGGCCGGTGCAGGCGGCACCGTCGAGGCGGAGGCGGGCGGGGGTGGTCACGGGCGTGGGCCGGCTGTCGCCGGCAGCGGGAAGCCGTCGACGGCCGGCGGGTGGGCGTGCCGTCGACGCCGCAGGCGGAGCTCGTCGTGGAAGGTCTCGAGGGCGCTCGAGGCGAGCAGGGCGACGCCCGACGGGTGGCCGCAGGCGCCGCGCCCGTCGACGGCGGCGACGAGCTGGTGGACCCGTCGCTCGTCGGCGCGGGTGGCGCCGGGGTCGGCGAGGGAGGCGAAGGCGTGGGCGAGGGCGGGCAGGCCGAGGAGGCACGGTCCGCACTGCCCGGCGGTCTGGCCGGCGAGGTAGGCGAGGAGGCGGGCGGTGGTGGCGAGGCCGCCGTGGTCGAGGCCGAGGACGGCGAGCAGCCCGCAACCGAGCGAGACGCCGGCAGCCGACAGGGCGCCGCGCTCGACCGGCATCGCCCAGGCGACCTCGCCGTCCACCCAGGTCCCCTCGTAGCCGCCGACGAGGACCGCCCGCGGGGCGGCGTCGAGGCCGCCGACGGTGGCGAGGAGGCGGCCGAGCGGGATCGGGTCGACGACCTCGGCGACGAGGCCGGGGACGGCGACGTCGCCGGCGAGGGTCACGAGGTTCGAGCCGGGCTGGGCGGCGCTGCCGGCGGTGCGGAACCAGGCGGCGCCCGACCGGGCGAGGAGGGCCAGGTGGGCGACGGTCTCGACGTTGGAGACGAGGGTGGGCCGGCCGGCGACGCCGCGGGTTGCGACCGGGTGCGGCCGGCGGCTCGGAAGGGCGCCGGCGCCGTCGAGGTAGTTGACGACGGCGGTCGACTCGCCGGCGACATAGCGGGGTGGGGCGTCGACGAGCTGGACGTCGACCGGCAGCGGGCCACGTTCGGCGAGGGCCGCCTCGAGGGCGGCGGAGGCGGTCCGGTGGCGGCGGTGGAGGTAGACGACGACGGCGCCCGCCCCGGTGGCCCGGGCAGCGACGAGGGCCCCGTCGAGGACGAGGTGTGGGCGCAGGGTGAGCAGGGTCCGGTCCTTCCGGCTGGCCGGCTCGCCTTCGGAGGCGTTGACGACGACGAGCGGCTGGCCGGCCGAGGTGGCGACGGCGGCGAGCTTGCGGGCGAGCGGGAACTGGCCGCCGCCGCGCCCGGTGAGGCCGCTCGCGGCGACCTCGGCGCGCAGGGCGCCAGGTGCCCGCCCGGCCAGCTGGAGGGGGCCCAGGCGGTCGAGGTGGCGGTCGAGGTGCTCGGGCCCCTCGGCGCGAGGCGGGCCGGCAAGGAGGCGGGTGTCCGGGCCGCCGGCCACGCCGAAGCGGCCGGGGGCGGTCGCCGGGTCGGGGCGCTCCGGGAGCGGACCGCGCCCGAGGCGCGGGATGGTTCCGCGGTGGTGGAGATGGGCGGGGCCGGTGGTCATGTCGGCTCCGGCAGGCGGGCGACGAGGCGGGAGGCGGCGAGGGCGGCGAGGACGGCGGCGCTCGCGACGTACAGGGCGCGCAATGCTGCCGTGTCGGTGCCGGCGAGGACCCCGTGGAGCCAGACCAGCACGAACAGGGGGCCGGCCAGGTGGTGGAACGACCGCCAGTGCCGGGCGCCGAGCCGCCCGGCGAGGCGGGCGGTGGCGGTGATGGCGAGCAGGAGGGCCAGGGCGACGACCCCGAGGGCGACGGCGCCGGTCCGGTAGTGGGACAGCCCGGGGACGACTGCCCCGAGCCAGCCGACCCCGGCGTAGCGGTCGCCGGCGAGGGCGACGACGTGGGCGACCACGAGCGCCAGGGTGGTGGTGCCGAGGACGGCGTGGGCGCGAAGGAGCGACTCGGGGTGCAGGCCGAGCCGGTGGCGCCACGGGTGCCGGGCGACCAGGCCGAGGGCGACGAGGCCGGCGAGGGCGCCGTAGGAGGCGATCCCGAGGCTGCGTCCGGTGATCCAGGGCAGGTAGCGGGAGTGGAGGGTCGGGGCGACGGCCGCGGCGAGGGCGACGGCGCTCGTGCCGAGCAGGGCGACCGCCGCGAGGGCGGCGGCGAGATGGCTGAGCCGGTCTCGCCCGGTGGCGCCGGCCGGCAGGTTCAGTTGCGTTGCCATTGCAGGTACCGGTCCATCTCCTTCGTGGTGGTGACCCGACCGTCCTCGTCGACGGCGAGGGCGGCGAGGCCGTTGACGGTGGCGAGGCGGTGCAGGTTCCGGTGACCGGCGAGGAAGAGCGCCTTGGACCAGGTCTCGGCCACCGCCGCGTCCTCGGCGACCACGGTGACGGCGAGCAGGCCGCCGTCACCGGGCCGGCCGGTGCGCGGGTCGATCAGGTGGTGGGCGGGCTGCCCGCCCGCCGTCCAGCGCCGGAGCCGGATCGACGAGGTGGCGACCGCCCGGTCGCGCAGCCCGAGCACGGCGATCGGCCCGCCGGCGGTGCCGGTGGCGGCCGGGTCCTCGACGCCGACGAGCCAGTCGCCGCCGCCGGGAGCGGTCCCCCCGCAGGCGCAGTCGCCACCGGCGTCGACGAGGTAGTCGGTCGTGGCGTCGGCGACGGCGGCTGCCGCCCAGCGGACGGCCAGGCCCTTGCCGATGCCGCCCAGGTCGATCGGGTGCCGGCCGAGGCGGACCTCGCACGTCTCGGGGCGGAGCCCCGGTCGGAACGGCCCGGCCGGTCCGGCCGACCTTGCCGGTCCGGCCGACCTTGCCGGTCCGGACGGCCCGGACGGCCCGGACGAGCCAGCGGGCGGCGCAGCGGGCGCCTCGAGGTGGACGTCGGCGTGGCCGAAGGGGAGCGTCCGGTCGTAGCCGAGCGCCAGGAGCGCGTCGAGCACGCGGGGGTCGAACCGGCCGCCGGTGCGGTGGTGGGCGCGCTCGGCCTCGACGACCGCCTCGAACAGGAGGGGCGGGACGACCTGCCAGCGGTCGGGGGCCCGGTTGAGCACCATGAGCGGGCTGTCGTCGCGGAACCGGGTGCAGGTGGCCTCGACGGTGCTGAGGACGCCGAGCGCTGCGGCGCCGGCCGCCTGGAGGGTCGGGAGGGTCGCGCTGTCGGTGACCGGGAGGCGGACGGTACAGCGTGTGGCCATCGCCACGCGCTCGAGCACCACCTCGTCGGGTGCGGTCACGGCCACCGGCGGCGGGGCCAGGTCAGGGGACGACAACGCTCGCCCCGGTGGTGGCGTGGGTGGTCGGCGCGGCCGCCGGGACGGAGAGGCTGGAGGCCGACGGGAGGGCGGGCAGGCTCGGGAGGGACACGCTCGGGGGCGCCCCGCCGCTGCTGCTGCCGTGGTCACCTCCCGTGCCGCCACCACTGTCGCCGCCGGCCGACCGGGCGAGGGCGGCCTGGGCCTGGGCGAGGGCGGTGATCGCCCTTCGGTCGGCGGCGAGGGTCTGGGAGATCCGGTTGAGGGTGGCGGCCGAGGTGCCCGTGGATGGGGCGGGGCTGGCGGCGCCGGCGGTCGGGGTCACGCCGGTGGTGGCGGCCGGGACGGCCGGGACGGTCCCTGCGACGAAGCGGTCGGCGGCGCCGGCGAGGGCGAGGACGGAGGCGCCGGCGAGCGCCGCCGGCAGGATCCGCCGCCGGGTCCGCTGGCGGGCCTCGGTCCGTTGAGCGAGGGTGCGAGCCTGGGCGCGGCGGTCACCGGCGGCGAGCAGGTCGTCGGGGGGGACGACCGGGCCGGTCGTGTCGGCCGTCCCTTCGTCGGCGTGACGCGAGGCGGTGTGGTGCATCAGTGGTCACCTCCGCCGCTGCTCGACCCGTCGCCGCCGTCGCCCTGGTAGGGGCGGCTGGGCGCGGCGACGGCCGCCGAACGGGCGGCCCGCAGGGTGGCGGCCTCGCGCTGGAGCGTGGCGCTGTCGGCCGCCAGGGCGGTGGCGCGGGCGTTCAGCTGTGCGGCCTCGCCGGCGAGTTGCTGCTGCTCGGCGGCGAGCTGGGACCGTTCGGCGGCAAGGCGGGTCTCGCCGGCCCGCAGCGCTTGCGCCGACGAGGTGGTGATGGCGGCGCGGGTGGCGCCGATGGTTCGGCTCAGCCCGTCGGCCTCGGCGACGAGGTGAGCGACCGCCGCCTCCTCGGCGCCGGGCGGCGCCGCCTGGGCGGGGCCGGCCGGTGAGCCGGCTGGGGCGGGGCCGGACCGGACGGCGACGGCCGCCCGGGCGGCGCCGGCGCGCGGGGGCGATCCGGGCGCGAGCACGGCGGCGGCGACGGCGGCGAGGGCGACGGTGCTGGCGGCTGCGATCCATCCGACGACCTTCATGCGGGCTCCCTTCCGGCGTCTCGACGCTGTGGATGTGGGAGCAGTATCGGCACGGACCCTGGCCGGTCGATGAGCCGGCGATGAGCATTCGCTCATCGCCTGGTGGCGTCACCGGGCACGGCGCCACGCCGCCTGGTGTGGCGGTCAGCCCGGCTTCGGGCGGTCCGGGCGGTCCGGGCGGCCGGGGCGGCCGGGGCGGTCCAAGCGGCCGGGGCCGTCGAGGCGGTCGAGGAGCCAGCGGGGGCCGGTGCAGGTCGCCCCGGTGCGGGCCAGGCGGTCGCGCAGCGCCCGGTCGGCCGTCACGACGAGGACCGGGTGGGCGCCGGCGACGGCGGCGGCAGCGAGGTCGACGAGGGCGTCGTCGCCGCTGCCGGTGGCGTGGACGACGCGTAGGTCGCCGCCGGTCCCCTCGGGAGCACCGGCCCGGGCGGCGCCCTCGAGGACGACGACGGCCGGTCCGTCGAGGCGTCCGGCAGCGAGGGCGAGGCGGAGGGCGTCGACGAGGCGGGCGGCCGCTGCCGGCCGGTCGCGCCACCAGCCGTCGGGTCGGGCACCGACGACGTTGGCGGCGTCGACGAGCAGCATCGGGGAACCCTTGCACGGCGACGGGCTGGCTGCCCGGCGGGCGGGTGGCGGGGCTGGTCGAGGCGGCCCGGTGGACCTGGCGCAACGGCAGGCCGGGTTGCACTCAACTTCTGGCGGAGACGGCCGTAGAGAGTGGTGGAGCCGTGCTGCCGACGGTCGCCATCTCCCCCCGTGGCGGGCCGTCGGCAGGCTCCGCCACGCGAGCGCCCGGTTGGGCCGGATCCGCCGGCGTGGTGGGCCACCCGGCGGGGCGCGGCGGCGACGGCCGGCCCCGCCGGAGGCCCTTGCTCAGCCGATCGTCCCGGTTCCGGTGGCGCCGCTGGCCGGTGCGGTGCTCCCCGAGCCGCTGGAGGACCCGCTGCCGGTGGAGTCGTTCGGGCAGTGATGGGTCGCCGAGCCCGTGCCGGTCGATCCGGTACCGGTCGATCCCGTGCCCGTCGACGACGAGCTGGAGCCGGAGGAGGTCGAGCCGGATCCCGACGCGATGGTGACGGTGGCACCGGGGTTGGCGGGGCTGGTGGTGGCGGCGGTGAGCCCGGCGAGGCTCGTCGCCGAGGCGGCCGGGGTGAGGGCGGCGGCGATGCCGAAGCCGCCGCTGGCGGCGGCGACGCCGATGGCGCCGGCAGCGGCGAGGCGGCGGGCGGTGAGGAGGGGATGCGGCATGGTCGTTCTCCTTCGGGAGGTGGGGGGAACCGGCGTTGTCGGCCGGCGGGGCCAGCATGTCGGGCTCGTCTTGGAGGAGGCTCCGAGGCGGCTGGGGAAGGGGTGTGTCTTGGGTGGGGCGGTGGCCGTGCGGCTCGCCAGGGCGGGACGGCCTGGGTACGCTCCGTCGGCCGGGCACCACTGGGGGGCCGCGGCGAGGGGGTGGTCGTGGTGAGGACGCGTGGCGCCGTCGTGACGAAGGCGCCGGGGGCCTACGAGGTCGTCGACCTCGAGCTTGACGACCCCCGGCAGGGCGAGATCCGCATCAAGCTGGTGGCGACGGGGTTGTGCCACTCGGACGACCACGTGGCGACCGGGGACATCCCGGTGCCGGTGTACCCGATCTGCGGCGGCCACGAGGGGGCCGGGGTGGTCGAGGCGGTGGGTCCGTCGACACCCGGGTTCGAGGTGGGCGACCACGTGGTGACGTCGTTCCTGCCGGGGTGCGGTCGGTGCCGGTGGTGCGCCTCGGGGATGCAGAACCTGTGCGATCTCGGGGCGAACGCCCTGATCGGGACGCGGCTGACCGACCCGACGAGCCACCGGATGCACCTGCTCGACGGGTCGCCGGTGGCCCAGATGTGCGGGCTGGGGACGTTCGCCGAGCACACGACGGTGGACGTGAACTCGGCGGTGAAGGTCGGCAAGGACCTGCCGCTCGACCGGGTGTGCCTGCTGTCGTGCGCCGTCGGCACCGGGTTCGGGTCGGTGGCCAACATGGCGGCGGTCGAGCCGGGCGACACGGTGATCGTGATGGGGACGGGCGGGGTCGGCATGAACGCCGTCCAGGGGGCGGCGGCGTCGGGGGCGACCCACGTGGTGGCGGTCGACCCGGTGGCCTTCAAGCGGGAGGTGGCGCTGCGGCTGGGGGCCACCCACGCCTTCGCCCACATCGACGAGGCGGCCGACTTCGCCCGGAGCGTGACGAACGGCCAGGGAGCGGACGCCACGATCGTGACGGTCGGGGTGATCACGGGCGAGCACGTCGCCCAGGCGCTCGCCTCGATCGGCAAGGCCGGGACGGTCGTCGTGACCGCGCTCGGCAGCGGGCCGGACATCGGCATCCCGGTGTCGCTCGGCGAGCTGACGACCTACCAGAAGCGGATCCAGGGAGCGCTGTTCGGCGGGTCGCGGCCGAGCTCGGACATCCTGCGCCAGGCCCAGATGTACCGGGAGGGCAAGCTCAAGCTGGACGAGCTGATCACCGCCGAGTACTCGCTCGACGAGGTGGCCAAGGGCTACGAGGACTTGCATGCCGGGAAGAACATCCGGGCGATCATCCGCTTCTAGCGGGGCGGCTCCCCGATCGCGTCCCGCCGGTCCCCTCCCCTCCCGTTTCCGTCCCCTCCCCCCGCTCGGTGCGGGTCGGTCCGCCGGCCGAGCCGGGCGAGGGGGTGGCCGGAACGTTGCGGGGCGTGACGGCAGCAGGATGCCAGCTGGTGCGGTGCGGTGCGGTTCGGTGCGGTGCGGGCGCCGGACGGGCGCGGGCGCCGGACGGCCTACTTGACGGAGCCGGCGAGCATGCCGCGGACGAAGTAGCGCTGGAACGAGAAGAAGACGGTGAGGGGGACGACCACCGAGACGATGGCGCCGGTGGCGACGACCCAGTAGTTGGCGGCGAGCGCCCTTGTCTGGTCGTAGAGGTAGATGGTGAGCGGGTAGTGGGAGTAGCCGCCGAGGAAGACGAGGGCGACGAAGAGGTCGTTCCAGACCCAGATGAACTGGAAGATGGCGAGCGAGGCGGCGGCCGGCATGCCGAGCGGGATGATGAGGCGGCGGAAGAGCAGCCACTCGCCGGCACCGTCGATGCGGCCGGCCTCGACCAGCTCGCTCGGGATGCCCAGGTAGTAGTTGCGCATCAGGAAGATGCCAAAGGGAAGGCCGAAGGCGACGTGGAAGATGACGACGCCCTCGATGGTGCCGTAGGGGTTGAAGCCGGTGGCGGCGCCGAAGGCCCGGTAGAGCTCGACGACGGGGAGCAGGGCCACCTGGAAGGGCACCACCATGAGGCCGACGACGGTGTAGAAGACGGCGTTGCCGCCCCGCCAGCGGCCGAAGGTGAGGGAGTAGCCGGCGAGGCTCGAGATGACCGTGACGAGCAGGGTGGCGGGGACGGTGATCTCGATCGAGGTGAGGAGCGAGTCGAGGAGGCCACCGGCGACGAGGCCCTGGCGGAACAGGGTGGAGTAGTTGCCGGCGGTCAGCTGCGACGGGTCGGTGAAGACCTTCCACCAGCCGGAGGTCTCGTACAGGCTCTCGGGTCGGAACGAGACGATGAGCAGCGCCACGGTCGGGACGAGCCAGGCGGCGGCGACGAGGGCGAGCACCAGGTTGACCCCGAGACGGCCCGGCCGCCACGGGCGAAGGCGGTGGCGGGGGGTGGGGGGGATGGCGGCGGCGACCGCCCGCCCGGGTGGGCTGAGGTCCTCTGGCAAGGTGGCGATGGCCATCGGCGGGTCGATCTCCCTAGGTGTTGGAGGCCCGGAGCTTCTTCAGGTTCCAGACCATCGCCGGCACGACGAGGACGAACAGGATGACGGCGATGGCGCTCGCCAGGCCGGTGTGGATGCCGCCGGAGAAGCCGGAGTTGTAGATCTGCAGGGCCAGGGTGTTGGCCTGCTGCTGGGAGGCGCCCGGGGCCATGTTGACGACGATGTCGAAGATCTTGAGCACGTTGATGACGGCGGTCACGAACACGACGGTGAGCACCGGGGCGAGCAGCGGCATGGTGACGCGACGGAACGTCTGCCATTCGGTGGCCCCGTCGACCCGGGCGGCCTCGAGCACCTGACGATCGAGGGCGGACAGGCCGGCGCCGATGAGCACCATGGAGAAGCCGGACCAGATCCACAGGTAGGCGATGATCATGCCGACGTCGATCAGCGGGACGCTGAGGAGGGCCTGGGCGGTCTGGCTGGCCGAGCCGGTCGGGGTGAGCGACTGGGGGCCGAGCCAGAAGGTGCCGGTGAAGCCGGCCTGGAAGTTGGACGGGACCACCTGCACCCGGTAGGTCCCGGGGGGCACCCCCGAGAAGCGGAACAGCCCGCGGGTGTCGGTGGTGGTCGAGGCAACCGAGGAGCCGCCGGCGCCGAGGAGGGCGAGGTGGAGCATCGGCAGGCCCTGCTCGTCGGGGTAGAGGGTGGACCGGTCGGTGGGGTGGGCCGGTGAGAAGTCGCGCCAGACGACGCCGGTGATCGAGCCGGGGGCGGCGGTGGGCTGGCGGGGCGGCTTGGCACCGAGGCGCTGGAGGGTGAGCGGGCTGATGCCGATCAGGCCGAGCCGGACGGTGTCACCGGGGTGGACGGTGGCGGTCGAGAGGATGGCCCCGTTGGCCGAGCGGTCGCCGGCGGAGGCGAGCGCGGCGACGGTCTGGCCGGCGGCCGTGTCGACCGGGTAGGCGCCGGGCGGGTTGAACCAGTCGGAGACGGCCTGCACGGCGGCATTGACGGCGCCGACGTGGGGGTCGAGGTCGAAGATGTTCGTCCAGACGAGCGCCGAGGCGGTGGTCGAGAAGACGATGGGCATGACGATGATCGCCTTGAAGGCGGTCGCCCAGCGGATCCGCTCGCTGAGCACGGCGAAGACGAGGCCGAAGACGGTGACGAAGAAGGGGAAGATGACGACCCAGATGACGTTGTTGCGGAACGGGATGAGCAGGCTGTTGGTGGTGAAGAGGTTCTTGTAGTTGGAGAGTCCGACGAAGCTGCCGCTGTCGTTGAACAGGCTGTAGCGGATCGTGGCGAACACCGGGTAGATGACGACGACGGCCAGCCAGACGGCGGCTGGGGCGAGGAACAGGAGCGACCAGGCGTGGCGGCGGAGCGGCCGGCTCCTTCCTGGACGGGGGCGCGCCGGCGTGGTGGCGGGGCTCGGCGCGTGCACGAGGGTCATCGCGGTCGGTCCTTCGCGCCGGGGCCGGGCGCAGCACCCGGTGGCGCTGCGCCCGGCCGGGCCGGTTGGTCAGTGGGGGCCGGCTACTTCTTGCCGGCCTTGGCGAAGGCCGTGTTGGCCTGTGACTGCATGGTGCGCTCGATGGAGGCGATGTTGGCCTTCGTGGGCGTCTTGACGAAGTTGAGCATGTCCTGCCACAGCTGCGGCTCCCAGCTGCCCTGCAGGTCGTCGAGGGAGAAGACGAACCCGGAGGCGTCGACGAGCTCCTTCGCGTCGGCCCGGGTCACCGGGTCGGGGTAGGCGCTGAGGGGCACCGTCTTGTTGGGCGAGGTGAGCCCGCCGCGCCGAGCCCAGATCTCGGCAGGCTTGGCGGTGGCCATGTACTTGAGGAAGGCCCGCGCCTGGGGGGTGTCGTTGAGGATCATCCCGACGTCACCGGCGCCCTGCAGGGCGCTCGCGTTCTTGGCGCTGCCGGCCGGGGCGGGGAACGGGAAGAAGTCGTAGCAGGGGGTCTGCGACGGGTTGGCGGTACAGGCCTTGCCGCCCTTGCCGGTGGTGCCGGCGGTGTAGTTGGCGGAGTTGCCGGTGATCTCGGAGACGACGAAGTCCGCCTCGATGACCATGGCGGCCTGGGGCATGGTGCCGGGCTTCGGGAACACCTTGTCGACGCAGTTGGGGTACTTGTTCGCCAGGGAGCCCTGGGTGCCGCCGAGCAGGTAGGAGGGGTGGCCGACGAGCTGGCCGAGCAGGTCGAAGGCGCGGGTGACCGTGGGATTGGTCCACGGGATCTTGTGGGCGGCCAGCGCGTTGTAGTTGGCGGCGCCGGCCGACTTGAGGTACAGGTTCTGCCACAGGTCGGCGACGGGCCAGCCGATGTCGGTGCAGAGCGACACCGGGGTGACGCCGGCGGCCTGCAAGGTGGCGGAATCGGTGAGGAGCTGCTGCCAGGTGGTCGGTGTGGACGAGATGCCGGCCTCCTTGAACAGGGCCGGGTTGTACCAGACGGTGTTCTTGTTGGCTGCCTTGTACCAGACGCCGTACAGCTTGTTGTGGTACGACGCCAGCTTGGTCCAGGCCGGGCCGTAGTTCTTGACGAGCGGGCCGAGCACCGGGGCAAGCGGGGTGAGCTTGCCCTGGCTGGCCAGCGTGTCGAGGGTGCCCGGGTCGGGCACGAAGGCAACGTCGGGGGGCTTGCCCCCGGCGACGGCGGCCTCGACGGCCGTGTCCATGTTGCTGCCCTTGCTCGAGTAGTTGACGGTGATGCCGGTCGACTGCTCGAAGGGCTTGACGGCGGCGAGGAACGAGGCCTGCTCGGTGGTGCTCCACTCGCCCCACACCGAGACCGACCCCCCGGCCTTGTGGGCCCGGGCGTGCGGGGCCCGGGCGGCGCCGGCGGTGGCTGCGAGGCCGGAGACCCCGGCGGTTGCCCCGATGAGCGAGACGGTGGCCACGGCGGTGCCGAGCACCGCGAGGCGTGCGGATCGCAACTGGTTGCGCATGCTTCCCCCTCTGTTCGTGCCGGCCGTGCGCCTCCGTGGGTCGGCGCGCGCAAGGAAAGGCCCCGACACCGGCGACAGCCGCCTTACCCGAACAGCGATGCGATCGAACCTACCGCCGGGTTGGGACAGGGGCACGGTCCAGGCGAGCGGGCGAGCGGGGTGCCCGATCAGGCAGCAGCCCAGCTCGGGCGGCCGGGCTGCCGGGCGGGCGGCCGGGCGGGCGGCCGGGCGGGCGGCCGGTCGATCAGGCTTGACAACGACCCGGGTCGCGGCGATGGTGCGACCGAGCGGTCAGCACCGGCGGCCGCATCGGGGGGCGGCGCCAGGACGGGCCGGCCGGTTGGCTGAAGAGGAAGAGGAGCTCTGCGATGGGTGACGAGGCGTTCCCGACGACGACCGTGGCCGAGGCCTACCTTGCCCTGCTACGCGAGCGGGGGATCCGCCGGCTGTTCGTGAACGCAGGCACCGACTTCGCGCCGCTCGCCGAGGCCTACGCCCGGGCCGACAAGGCGGGGCTCCGGCTCCCGGAGATCGTGATCGTGCCCCACGAGAGCGTGGCGATGGGGATGGCGCACGGGGCGTACCTCGTGAACGGGGAGCCGCAGGCGGTGATGCTGCACACGAGCGTGGGCTCGGCGAACGCCGTGATGGGGATCATGAACGCGGCCCGTGACCGGGTGCCGATCCTGCTCACGGCGGGTCGCACCCCGCTGTTCGAGGCAGGGGCGCTCGGGGCGCGCAACGGGCAGATCCACTGGGCGCAGGAGATGTACGACCAGGCCGGGATGTTCCGGGAGATGCTGAAGTGGGACTACGAGCTGCGCGACGGGCTGCAGCTCGAGACGGTGGTGGACCGGATGATCGGTCTCGCCATGAGCGAGCCGCGCGGGCCGATCTACCTGACGCTGCCGCGAGAGGTGCTGGCGAAGCCGCTCGACGGGTTCCGCCCGCAGCGCGCCGGCGTGGTGGTGGCGAGCGACCCGGCACCGTCGCCCGAGGCGGTCGAGCGGCTCGCCGACCTGCTCGCCGGGGCACGGTTCCCGGTGATCGTGGCGTCGGCCGCCGGCGTCCAGCCGGGGGCGGTGGCGGCGCTCGAGGACCTCGCCGGGCGCTTCGGGATCGGCATCGTGGAGAACGCTCCCCGGGTGGTGAACGCGAGCAGCGAGCACCCGTGCCACCTGGGCTACGGGACGCTGTCGGTGACCGACGAGGCCGACGTGCTGTGCTTCGTCGAGTGCGACGTGCCGTGGATCCCGGCGATGGGCGAGCCGCGGCCGGAGACGACGATCGTGCAGTGCGGGGTCGACCCGATGTTCGACCGGTACCCGATCCGTCACCACCGGGCCGACCTCGTGGTGAGCGGTGCCCCGAGGCAGCTGTTCGAGGCGGTGGCGGCGGCGCTCGAGGGGCGCCAGGGTGGCATCGAACCCGGTCGGGCCCAGCGGGTGGTGGCGGCGGCGAGCGAGCGCCGGGCGCGCCGGGCGGCGTCGCTCGCGGCGCACGCCTCGGGGTCGGCGGGGATCACGAAGGGGTTCCTCAACTGGGCGCTCCACGAGGTGCGCCAGCCGGAGGACATCGTGGTCGACGAGTACTGGGCACGGTCGGACACGCTCAGCTCGACGGTGCCGGGCACCGAGTTCCACAACCCGCCGACCGGTGGCCTCGGCTGGGGGGTGCCGGCGGCCGTCGGCGTGCAGCTGGCGTCGCCCGGGCGGACGGTGTTCGCCACGGTGGGCGACGGGGCCTACCTGTTCGCCAACCCGCCGGCCTGCCACCAGGTGATGGCGTCGAGCGGCCTGCCGGTGATCACCGTGGTGTGCAACAACGGCCGGTGGGGCGCCGTCGAGGGGTCGACGCGGGCGATGTACCCCGACGGGCTCACCGTGGCTGCCGGGTCGACCCCGCTGGCGACGCTGGACCGGTCGCACGCCTTCGAGCTGTACGCCACGGCGACCGGCGGGCACGGCGAGCGGGTGGCCGAGCGCGACGAGCTGGTCCCGGCGCTGCGCCGGGCGGTGGCCGCTGCCCGGGAGGGCCGCCACGTGGTGCTCAACGTGCTGAGCGACGAGTAGCGGTCAGGCGGTGCCGAGCGGCTCGAACTGGCGGAGCTTGCCCGACCAGAGCCGGTCGAGCCGGTCGGTCACGCGGACGACCACGTCGGGATCGGGGATCCCCGAGCGGCGCATCAGGAGGGCGAGGGCGGCGCCCAGGGCACCGGTGTCGCAGGGCCCGTTGGTCGCGACCGTCACGAGGGCGCCGCGGGGGGTCTGACGGACCTGGTACTCGACGACGGCCGGGTCGGCGAGGAGGGCGGTGGCGAGGCTCATGCAGTGGACGGCTCGCCCGCCGGCGTAGACGAACGCGCCGACCGAGCGGCCGCGCAGGTCGACGATGCGGCGGTGGGCGCAGCCGCACGGGCACGGCTCGTCGGAGAGGGTGGTGGCGTCGGTGAGCTCGTAGCGGATGAGCGGCTGGGCGCGGCGGTAGAGGCTGGTGACGAGCAGCTTGTGGGCAGGCCGGCCCAACGGGACGGGCTGGTCGTGGTGGTCGACGGGCTCGACGATGACGAGGTCATCGGGAAGGTGCATGGACCGACCGGGGGCGCAGGGGAAGGCGTAGACACCCTCCGAGCAGCCGAAGACGTCGTAGACGTCGACCTGCCAGGCGGCCCGGACGGCGGCCCGGACGGCGTCGGTGCACTGCTCCCCCGAGGTGGACACCCAGCGGGGCCGGATCCGCAGCCGCCCGGCGCCGGCCTCGAGGGCGAGCAGCTGGACCATGCTCGGGTAGCCCTGGAGGCGGTCCGGGTCGGCCGTGTTGAGCCCGCCGACGATCTCGGGGAGGGCCAGGGTGGCTGGCAGGTGGACGAGCCGGGCGGGGGCGGCGGCGGCGCCGGCGAAGAAGGCGTGGAGGGCGCCGGAGATGTGGACGGGGCTGTCGGCGTAGAGGCTGGCCATGAGCCCGTCGGGCGCGCCGGACGAGCGGCGCCAGCGGATGGTGAGGGCGGCGAGGGCAACCCACTCGTCCCAGTCGTAGACGTGGTGGGTCCTGGTGCCGCCGGTGCCCGACGAGGCGACCAAGCGGAAGCGGCCGTCCAGGTAGGTGCCGTCGGGGTGACGCTCGGCATGGGTGCGCACGCGGTCCCAGGTGAGGGCCGGGTCGGTGACGAGCCGGTCGAAGTCGGCGGTGAGGTCGGTCTTGGTCAGCACGGGGAGGCGGGCGAGGTCGGCCTCGGTGGCCGTGGACGGGTCGAGGTCGCCCAGCCGCTCTTTCCAGCCGGCGGACCGGGCGGCGGCGTGCTGGAGCAGGGCGCGCAGCCGGGCGGTCCGCTCGGCGGCGAGCCGGTCGGCGCTCCAGGCGAGCCGCCGGCTCGATCGGAGGAGCTCGGAGAAGACGTCGGCCTGCTGGCGGGCGAGCAGCGACTCGTGGCTGTCCACGGGCGCCTCAGCGGGACGGGCGGCGCGGCGGGCGCACCGCCGGGGTCGGCCCGGAGGACCGCACGGGGCGAGGCGGCCGGCACGTCGACGACACGGGCCGAGGGTACTGCAGGGACGGATCACGGCGGCGGTGCCACGTGCGCGACCGGCGCGGGGGGCGGCCGGCAGGGCAAGCTGCGCTCCCTGTGCTCATAGCGGGTGGCGTACCAGGGCGTAGGGTGTGGCAGTGAGCGCGGCAAGCGAGGACGAGGTTCTTTCGGCGTTGTCGGCGGTCGAGTCGGCGATCGAAGCGAACCTCGAGGCTGGCCGGGCGATCCGGCGCCGGGCGCGCCAGCTGCGCGCGGCGCGCGCCCGCGGCCGCAGCTGGGGCGAGATCGTGGACGCAGAGCAGCCGCCTCGGGTGGTCGAGCTGTTGCGGGCGACCCAGGACCGCCTGGCGGTCGCCGGGAGCGCCTTCCGCCGTGCCGAGGCGGCAGCGTTGCGACGGGAGGGCTACACCCTGGACGAGATCGCCCGCCTGTTCGGGGTGACCCGGCCGCGGATCGTGGCGCTGCTGCGCGCCGGGCCGGCGGCGGCCGCCGACGGGGTCAGCGGTGACGATCCGGTGGAGGCTCCTTCGCCGCCACGGCCCGGAGGGCCGGGCCGAGGAGCTCCAGGGCGTAACGGTCGAGGTCGCCCGTCGGGGTGAGCGGCTGGATGCAGACGTGGTCGGCCCCGGCGTCGAGGTGGGCGCGGGCGGCCGTGACGAGGCCGTCGGAGGAGCCGTGGGGGACGACGGCGTCGACCAGGCGGTCGGAGCCGTCGCCGTCGAGGTCGTGCTCGGAGAAGCCGAGGCCGGTGAGGCTCCGCCGGTAGTTGGGCAGCCGGAGGTAGCGCTCCAGGTAGGCGCGGGCGGTGCGCCTCCCGCGGTCGACGTCGGGGTCGGCGACGAGGGCCTGCTCGGGCGCGAGCAGCGGAGCGGGACCGAGGACGGTGCGGGCGCGCTCGGTGTGGTCCGGCGTGGTCAGGTACGGATGGGCCCCGTGGCTGCGGCCAGCCGCCAGGCGGAGCATGCGATCGCCGAGCGCGGCGAGGACGCGCGGGGTGGGCCCGATCGCCGAGAGGTCGATGCCGGGGGCCGGGGCGGCGCGGTCGAGGTCGTCCAGGAAGCCCGCCATGGCCTCGACCGGGCGCTCGTAGCGGTGTCCGAGCCGCTCGACCAGGGGGGCATGGCTGACGCCGATGCCGAGCAGGAAACGCCCGGGAAAGCTGGCGTGGAGCCGGCTGGCCTCGACCGCCAGGCGGTCGGGGTCCCACGCCCAGAGGTTGGCGATGCCGGTGGCCACGACGAGCCGGTCGGTGGCGGACAGCATGGTGGCGAGCCGGGCGAAGGCGGCACGGTCCGGGTTGCCGCCGCCGATCCAAAGGGCGGTGTAGCCGAGCGCCTCGACGAAGCCTGCCAGCTCGCCCGGGTCTGACCGCTCGAGCGCCGGCCCGCCGGCCCAGACGCCGAAGGGACCGAGATTGCGCCGGAGCGTGGCCAGGTCGTCTGCGAGCGGGTTCATCGCCTGCCTCCTCGGGTGCGCAGCCTCGGTCGGGCAAGGCGAGCGTACGGCCGGCGCCGCCCGCCCCGTGCCGCCCGCCCCGTGCCGCGCTGGCGACGAAGCGGCCCGGCGGCCGGAGCATGTACGCGCGTTAGCACCGTGTTAGGCCACGCCGATCCCCTTTCGGGCGCCACCCCGGATTTGCGAGGGTTGAGCGTGGCTGGAAACGGGAAGCACGCTCCGGTCGCGCGTGGGTGCGCGGCGGTCGGCTGGCCATCCCGGCGCTGGCGCCGCGTGCTGACGCTCGGGGCTGGGCTTGCCACGCTCCCGGCCGGCGTCGGAGCTGCCGGCGGTGTTGCCGCTGCGGCGGGCACCTCGCCCGCGCCGCTCGCCGCCCGCTCCGGCCCGGCGAGCGCCGCTGGTGGGACCTCGGGGACCCCGGGCACCTCGGGGACCTCGGGCACCACAGGCACCACGGTTGCCACGTCGAACGGCGCTGCCGGCACCACAGGCACGACGGCGGGGACGGGCGGGCCCGCTGTTCCCGGCTCCTCTCCGGCGGGTACGAGCGGGATCACCGGCGGGATATCGACGAGCACGGGACCCGTCTCGTCGGGTAGCTGCGTGCCGTCACCGGCGGCGGCGGCGGCGGCGAGCGGCGCCGCTACCTCGGGCGGCACCAGCGGCACGACCGGCACCAGCGGCACCAGCGGCACCAGCGGCACCAGCGGCACCAGCGGCACCAGCGGCACCAGCGGCACCAGCGGCACCAGCGGCACGACCGGCACCAGCGGCACGACGGGAACCAGCGGGTCGGGGGTGGGCGGGAGTGCCCTGTCGGAGGTGACGGGGCCGTACGAGCTGGTGGAGTCGGACGGGGCGGTGGTCGGGGTCGGGGGCGGCGTGTCGCGTGGCGCCCTGCAGGTGCCGGCGGGCGTGACGGTCGTGGGGGCGGCGGCGGCGCCGGGCGGAGGGTACTGGCTGGTCGGCTCGAACGGGGTGGTGCACGCGTTCGGATCGGCGACGCGCTTCGGGACGCCGTGGGCTGGTAGCCCGGCGGCGGGGGCGGTCGGGATGGCGGCGACCCCGGACGGGCGGGGCGCGTGGGTGGTGACGGGCTCGGGAGCGGTGGCGAGCTACGGGGACGCGCTGTCGTGCCCGGCTGTGGCGGCCGGGACGCTGTCGGGGCCGGTGGCGGGGATCGTGGGGACGCCGGACGGGGGCGGGTACTGGCTGTTCACGTCGAGCGGCCAGGTGGTTCCGTTCGGGGACGCGCTGGCGTTCGCCGGGGCGGCGACCGACGGGTCGGCGCTCGTCGGGATGGCGCCGACGGCCGACGGGAGGGGGTACTGGCTGACGTACGCCGACGGGTTCGTGGCTGCGGCGGGCGACGCCGTGACGTACGGCTCGCTGCCGGCGGCGCCGTTGACGCCGGTGAGCGGGGTGGTGGCGGCGGCGAACGGCGAGGGATACCTGGTGGTGACCCAGGCCGGGCAGGTGACGGCGTTCGGCCAGGCGAGCTCGGAGGGCTCGCTCGGGGCACCCCCGCCGGGCGGGGTGACGGTGGTGGCGATCGTGCCGGCGACGTCCCCGGCGACCCCGACTCCGGCCCCGAGCCCGACGCCGGCCCCGACGCCGGCGCCATTGCCGCCGCTCGTGCCGCTGAAGGGGGATCCGTTCGCACACGGGTCGATCGGGTACGACGTGAGCAACTTCCAGTGCAAGCGGCACGACCGAACGGTGCGCCAGGCGGCGCTGCCGAAGTCGACGGCGCTCACCGTGGTCGAGGTGGCCGGGTGGCTGGACGGGGCGACGAACTCGTGCCTGTCGTCGCTGCTCGGCTGGGCGAGCGCGGCGGCCACCCGGCACGACCCGGACAGCCTGTACCTGTTCCTGAACGCCCCGACGACCGCGCCGGGGGCGGTGCGCCAGGACGCCACCGGTCCAGCGGGGACGTGCGCACGGCTGGTGGGCGCGAGCCAGGCGGGGTGCCGGGCGTACAACTACGGCTACAACGGGGCGGTCCAGGCGATGCGGTACGCGGCGAGCCAGGGAGCGCGGCTGCCGCTGTGGTGGCTGGACGTCGAGGGGGGCCGCTCGAATGGCGAGTACGCCCAGTTCTCGGCCGGGAACTACTGGTCGACGAGCAAGGCGCTGAACGACCGGACGATCCAGGGGGCGATCGACGCGCTGCACAAGGCGAAGGAGACCGTGGGGCTGTACTCGTCGAGCATCCAGTACGCCAACATCGCCGGCAGCTACGTGCCGAGCGGGGGGCGGCTGCCGCTGTGGGTGGCCGGGGTGCCCTGGACGAGCCCCCCGTACACCGAGAAGGGGCTGCCGAGCCGGGCCATCCTGTCGGCGTGGTGCGCCGGCACGGCGCACTACGCCGGGTCGAAGCTGGCCGACCGGTTCGCCGGGGGGGTGCCGTGGCTGCTGCAGGAGACGCCGGGCAGCCTGCCGTCGCCATACGGGATCGACCCCGACTACGCCTGCTGAGCTTTCGCCGCCCGACGCCCGACGCCCGACGCCCGACGCCCGCCGCCCGCCGCCCGCCGCCCGCCGCCCGCCCGCCGGGCCGGCGGGTAGTACAGCCGCGTACCCGCTCCCCCGCTCCCCCGCCCCGCGTCGGGCCGGCGGCAGGGGCGTTCGGAGCGCGCGCCGACCCGATGGTACGGGGCGGGTGCACGAACGGCCCGGAGGTGCGCACGAAGAGGCCCGGCGGTAGCGGTGGTGGTGCAGGGCGCCCTGCCCGATCGGGCGGAAGCAAGGTTGCAGCTGGGATGCCAGAGATGATGAGGGGTTCGAGGGGCCTGGGATGGCGCCGTTAGCGCTGTGTTAGGTGACGCTCGTATGCCTTTACCGGCGTGGGCGGCACGCGAAAGGGTCGTGTCGTGCCATTTGCCAACCGCCCACGTCGGGAGCCGGCCCACCTTCTTCGGTGGGCCGGCGCGGCGCTCGCCGCCGGAGTGGGCGCGACGCTCGCCCTTGTGCCGCTGACGGCCGGGGTGGTGGGAGCGTCGCCGGTGGTCGGGGCCAACCCGCCACCGGTGCCGCCGGCCGGGACGGCGTCGACCCCGGTGGGGGCCGTGGGGACGTCGGGGCTGGGGACGTCGGGACCCGGTGGGGCGGTGGGCGCGGGAAGGGTGACGAACGCGTACCTGCTGGTCCAGTCGGACGGGGCGGTGCACGGGTTCGGGGGCGCCGCCGCGCTGCCGGGGACGTCGGGGAGGGTTGCGGCTCGGCGGATCGTGGGCGGGGCGGCGACGCCGGGCGGCGGCGGGTACTGGCTGCTGTCGGCGGTAGGGACGGTGGTCGGGTACGGCGACGCCGGGGCGTTCGGGGAGCCGGCGGCGGCGCGCCACCAGGGCCGGTACGTGGCCATGGCGGCGACGCCGGACGGCGGGGGCTACTGGGCGGTGAGCGCCGGCGGGACGGTGGTGGCGGAGGGCGACGCCCGGTTCTTCGGGTCGGCGACGAGGGAGCACGTGGGCCACTCGGTGGTGGGCGTGACGCCGACGCCGGACGGGGGTGGGTACTGGCTGACGACGCGCCAGGGCGGGGTGTACCCGTTCGGGGACGCCCGGTGGCTGGGGACGACGAGCGGGCCGAGCCGGTCGCCGCTCGTCGGGCTGGCGCCGACGGCGGACGGGGGCGGGTACTGGCTGGCGTACGCCGACGGGACGGTGCTGGCGTTCGGGGACGCCCCGGCCGAGCCGTCGACGACGGCGGCGCCGTCGAGCCGGGTCGCCTCGATCGCCGGGTTGGCGAATGGTCGGGGGTACTGGCTGGCGACGGCGACCGGGACGGTGGCGGCGACCGGGCAGGCCGTGTCGCACGGCGGCCTCGCCGGGACGGGGGCGAGCTCGGTGGTGGCGGTGCTGGCGACGCGGGCGGTCGGCGGGCCGGGCAGCCCGGCACCGACACACCTCACCGGCGACCCGTACCGGAGGGGGTTCGTGGGCTACGACGTGAGCAACTGGCAGTGCGCCCAGAGGAGCCCGTCGCTCGCCTCGTCGAGCCTGCCGACGCGGGCGGGGTTCGCCGTGCTGCAGGTGGCCGGGTGGCTGGACAGCTCGGCCAACGGGTGCCTTGCGTCCGAGCTCGCCTGGTCGGCCCGGGCGGCGAGGGGCGGGCCGCAGGCGCTGTACCTGTTCGTGAACGCCCCGCCGTCGTCACCAGCTGCGGCCGGCCAGGACGCGACCGGGCCGGCCGGCCGGTGCGTGGCGGTGGTGGCAGCGGCCCGGGCGTCGTGCCGGGCGTACAACTACGGGTACAACGGGGCCACCCGGGCGGCGGCGTACGCCCGCTCCCAGGGTGCGACCGCGCCGCTGTGGTGGCTCGACGTCGAGGGGGGGCGTAGCTCGGGGGTGTACGGCACGCTGGCAGGCGGCGCCTACTGGTCGGTCTCGCCGCAGCTGAACGACCGGACGATCCAGGGGGCGCTCGACGCCCTGCGTGCCGGCGGGATCACCGTCGGGCTCTACTCGACGAGCGTCCAGTACGCCCGGATCGCCGGCAGCTACGTGCCGTCGGGACCGCAGGTGCCGCTGTGGGTGGCCGGGGTCACCTGGACCAGCCCGCCGTACATCGAGAAGGGGCTGCCGCCGGCGTCGGTGCTGGCGTCGTGGTGTGCCGGGACGGCCCGCTACGCCGGGAGCCCGCGCACCGACGGGTTCGCCGGTGGGTCGATCTGGTTGCTGCAGGAGACCCCGGGCAGCCTGCCGTCCCCGTATGGGATCGACCCCGACTACGCCTGCTGAACCGGGGTGCCTGCTGAACCGGGGTGCCTGCTGAACCGGGGTGCCTGCTGAACCGGGTTGCCCGCGGAACCGGGGTGCCTGCGGAGCCGGGGTGCCCGCGGAACCGGGGTGCCCGTGCACCGGGTGCGGGGCCGTACCGGCGTCGGGGTGGGTGAGGTCAGCGGGCGGTCGAGCCGGCGGGCGGGAGGGAGAGGGCTCGGGCGAAGGCGGCGGCGATGGAGGTGTAGCCGGCGGTGGTGGGGTGGACGTTGCCGGCCAGGCTGCCGGGGGCGGTGGTGGTGCACATCCAGGTGAGGCGGCAGATGGTGGCGACGTCCTTCGGGAGGGTGTGGCCGCGGTAGCGCTCGAGGGGGAGGACGGCGCCGGTCGAGAAGGCGGAGGCGACGTGGGCGACGAGGACGCCGGCGTGGCGGTAGAGGGCGGTCAGGGCGGCGTTGACGGCCCGCAGGCCGCCGAGCGAGCCGGCGGCGAGGAGGTCGCCACGCCACCCGCCGGGGTGGTCGGCGAGGGCGAGGAAGGGGTCGTAGTAGGTCATGGCGACCAGCCGGGCGCCGGGGTCGTCGGCACGGAGGGCCGAGCGGAGGCGGGCGAGGATGGCGGGGAGGCGGTCGGCGAGGGTGAGCGGGACGCGGGCGAGGCAGGCGGTGTCGAGGGTGGTGCCGTGGACGCAGGCGTCGACGTCGTTGGCGCCGAGGTCGAAGGTGACGAGGGCGACCTGACCGCGGTGGGCGGCGAGCTCGGCGAGGGCGGCGTCGAGCTGGTTGGAGGTGTGGGTCATCGCCTCGTAGGCACGCCGGCAGGCAGCCTGGGCGGGGCGGCCGGTGAAGGAGGCGGTGGTCTCGCCGGGGCAGCCCAGGTCGACGAGGCGGAGGTGGGCGCGCTGGGCGAGGTCGGCGGCGTAGCCACCCGGGTAGCCGGCATCGGGCAGGCCGGTGGCCGGATCGACCGGTGGCGGACGGTAGCCGTCGGTGGGCTGGTAGCCGGCGGCGAGCGAGTCGCCGAGGGCGAGCAAGAGGTGCCCACCGCCGGTGCCGGCCGCTCGGGCCCCGCTGGCTTGGGCCCCGCTGGCTTGGGCCCCGGTCCTGGCCCCGCCCGATGTGGCGGCCGAGTACGGGGCAGCCGCCGAGGTCGGTGCCGGCGAGGTCGAGGCGCTGGCGACGGTGGCGGCCGAGAGGAGGAGGCCGGCGGTGGCGAGGCCGGCAAGGAGGCGGCGGGCCGGTCGGGCCGGGCGCCACGGTGCGTGGGTCATGGAAGAGCGTTGCCGGTCGGCGGCCCGGGGTGGCGCGCGCGCCGGGTTCCCTCACGGTTCCCTAACCGGTGGCCGACGTGGCCGACGTGGCCCGGGTGGCTGATGTGGCCGGTGGAGGCGACGGACGGCGTGACCGGCCCCGGGGTGAGGGCGCGGGGGCGGCGGGCCGACGGGCAAGCGTCGAGGTGCAAGACTAGGAGGGCGCGCCGGGAGCGTGGCGCGGTGTGGCACTGGGCGCTCCGTCTCGTCGGTGGGTGCCCCAGCCGTCGACCCTGGCCGCCGGCCGGGAAGGAGCAGTTGGCAGATGCGCGTAGTGATCCTCGGCGGCGACGGCTTCTGTGGTTGGCCGACCGCCCTGCACCTGTCCGACCAGGGGCACGAGGTGGTCATCGTCGACAACCTGTCCCGGCGCAACATCGACAACGAGCTCGAGGTGACGTCGCTGACGCCGATCTCGCCGATGAGCGTTCGGCTGAAGGCGTGGAAGGAGCTGACGGGCAAGGAGATCGGGTTCCAGCGCTTCGACGTGGCCGAGCACTACCACCGGCTGCTGTCGTTGCTGGTGGAGTGGCAGCCGGACGTGGTGGTGCACTTCGCCGAGCAGCGGGCGGCGCCGTACTCGATGAAGAGCTCGTGGCACAAGCGGTACACGGTGACGAACAACCTGAACGCCACGAACAACCTGCTGGCGGCGATCGTGGAGTCGGGCCAGGACATCGCCGTGGTGCACCTGGGGACGATGGGGGTGTACGGGTACGGGACGGCCGGGATGAAGATCCCGGAGGGGTACCTGCGGGTGAAGCTCGAGACCGACGAGGGCGAGACGATCGAGCAGGAGATCCTGTACCCGCCGAACCCGGGGTCGATCTACCACATGACGAAGACGCAGGACCAGCTGCTGTTCGCCTACTACGCGAAGAACGACAAGCTGCGGATCACGGACCTGCACCAGGGGATCGTGTGGGGGACCCAGACGGAGCAGACCAAGCTGGACGAGCGGCTGATCAACCGGTTCGACTACGACGGGGACTACGGGACGGTGCTCAACCGGTTCCTGATGCAGGCGGCGGTCAACTACCCGCTGACGGTGCACGGGACGGGTGGGCAGACGCGGGCGTTCATCAACATCCAGGACACCGTCCGGTGCGTCGAGCTGGCGATCGAGACGCCGCCGGAGCGGGGCCAGCGGGTGCGGATCCTGAACCAGATGACCGAGACGCACCGGGTGCGCGATCTGGCAGCGCTCGTGTCGCGCCTGACGGGGGCGCCGGTGGACCACGTGGACAACCCGCGCAACGAGGACGCCGAGAACGAGCTGTACGTGGAGAACCGCCAGCTGCTCGGGCTCGGCCTGAAGCCGATCACGCTGGAGGAGGGGCTGCTGCAGGAGGTCACCGAGATCGCCGGCAAGTACGCCTACCGGTGCGACCTGGACAAGATCCCGTGCCGGTCGCTGTGGCGGTCGGCGGGCACGCCGTGACGGGCGTACCGGGGTAGGGCCTGTCAGAGGGAGCGGACGGCGCCGCCGTCGACGCGGAGCTGCTCGCCGGTGAGGTAGCGGGCGGCGTGGCTGCAGAGGAAGGCGACGGCCGCCGCCACCTCGTCGGGGGTGCCGTAGCGGCGGATCGGGATGGAGGCCTCCGAGGCGGCACGTACCGCCTCGGGGGTAGATCCGGCGCGGTCGGCGTTGCGGGCGTCGATGGTGGCGACCCGGTCGGTGGCGATGCGGCCGGGGAGGACCATGTTGACGGTGACGCCGTCGGCGGCCACCTCGTCGGCGAGCAGCTTGAGGTAGGCGGCGAGGGCGGAGCGGAACATGGCGGAGGTGGCGAGGCCGGGGAGGGGTTGCTGGACGGCGGTCGAGCCGATGGCGACGATGCGCCCGAAGCGGCGGGCCACCATGGTGGGGAGGCAGCGGCCGACGAGGTGGAGATGTCCGTAGAGGAGCAGCTCGGCGGCGTCGCGGGCGTCGGCGACGCCGAGCCCGGCAGCGGTCGAGGGGGGCGGGCCGCCGCCGTTCAGGACGAGGAGGTCGACGTGACCGAGCTCGGCGACAGCCCGGTCGAGGGCGG